>CAMOQF010000119.1 GCA_946622645.1 uncultured Blautia sp. | reverse complement strand
CCCGTTTCCAGAACGAACAGGTGTGACTCCCTGCAGGCATCCCTGTTATCCTCAGGACAGACAACAGAGGACCTTACCGGCCCTCTGTTTTTTTGTTCTGTCAAGCACGAATTCTTCCGTACCCTCCGGTCTGCAGGATCGCTTCTTTCAGTCTGCCTGCTTCACTGAAGCCTTTCTCCATCAGCTCATTCTTTGCTTTTTCCAACGACGTTTCAAACCTTTCCGCTATCCTGTCAAATATGGAGGCTGCCATTTTTCTGCCGATGCCGATCTCCGGCGCCGCCCTTAAAAAGCTGTCACGGCTGATCCTGTTAATGTCGATCTCACCGCCGATAAAGAAGGACATTTCGGACGTGGTATTGTATACCCTGGTCGCGACGATATCATAAGATGGCGCAAGTCTTACAGCCCGCAGGTCCGGAGCATACAGCAGCGCATAATTCTTTATATGACAGTCTGTATTCCCGACGAGAAAATTAAAGGCGATACTTTCAAGTAGCTTTTTCTGATCTTCGATCGGAGCGGCCGAACGTATCCTTATCAATTCGAACATTCTTCGCATAAAGCCGGAAGGGGTCTTTTCGTATTTCTGTTCCGACGGGATCCCCAATGCCTGGGAAAAATCTTCCTGATGGAGCCGAAGAGGAGATACGAGGCCATCGATCATCTTTCCCGCGCCGATCACTCTGTCATATCTCTCAGTCGCGTAAAGAACGTCTTCATCCTTTCCTTCTCCGCTGTTTATAATAAAGCTGTCCGGGACTTCCAGTCCACAGTTCCTTGCCGTCAGGATGCAAAGCTGCTCATTCAGGACGATCTGATTCAGGCGGATATGGCTCTGCTTGACGATATGCGTGCTCGGAGCGTCTCCCTTGGGAAGAAACCAGTTTCCCGAAGGGCCATAATACAGTCCGACTTTTCCAGATGCTCCTGTCAGTGAAAGATGTGTCTCCATCAGGATCCGTGTCGACCTGGTGGCCCCTTCCGCCGCCAGAGCTTTCACCTGCGAAGCGGACAGCTTTTCATAATGTGCTTCGGACGGCGCCTGATCTTCTACGATCCTGATGGCTCCCAGGCTTTCACGACCCAGACTCGCCAGGATCGTGAGATAATCTCTCTCGTCAGTCTTGATCCAGTCCGCTACCGCACGCCTTGAGAAGCCTTCCGGCAGAAGGCTTTCAAAAAAACAGCGTGTCTGTTCGGGTGAGAAGCTCTCCGTTTGAAACGGCAGCGAGACCGAGATCGGCGCGCCGTACGCAGAATCCATATAGCCTTTGTCATACCGGAAAACCGCATCGTGAAAGGTCCCGCCAAAAATCATTCCTGCATAGCGATGATTCCCTTGTATCTCAATGTAGACCTCGAGTTTTCTCATGATCCGCTTCTCTCCTTCAGCTCCACATCCAATCCAAGCAGATTTGCCAAAAGCAACGCTTTTTCAATCTCGATCGTCTTTTTCCCGTTTTCCAGATCCGAAATAAAGGTGACGGAAAGGCCGGTAAAATCTGACAGATACTGCTGGGTATATCCGAGACTTTTACGCCTCTGTTTAACAAAACCGCCAAAATCCCTTGTACTGTTTATCTTCATAAAGCGCTCCCTTGCCTTCGTCGTACGGCTAAATCTTTTGGATACGGCAAAAATTCAGCCGTACGGCTAAATATATGTGTACTAATCATATACTTTGCCGTACGGCTAAGTCAAGCATTATCTGCTCTTTTTTCAACTGTTACGCTCGTATTTCAGATACCGGTATTCCAGATCAAAGTAGGTCTGCTCTTCGCTCTCCGAAACCAGGCTCCACGCCAGATCCTTGTCAAGATCCGGGAACCAGGCGTCCGCTTCATACGCAAAATCGATTTTCGTGATGTAAGCCGTATCGCAGTAAGGCAGCATCTGTCTGTACACGGAATCTCCGCCGATACAGTACACATCCTCCGGAGGGTAAGCGCTTACTGCTTCCAGGGCCTCTTCCACGGAATGCACGATCTTCACGCCGTCCGGCTGATAAGACATATCCCGGGTGAGAACGATGTTGGTACGGTTTTTCAGCGGAAGGCCGTTGGGAAAACTTTCCAGCGTCTTTCTCCCCATCAGGACCACCTTTCCGGACGTCTCCTGACGGAACATCTTCTGATCCGCAGGGATCCTGACCAGAAGACGGTTTTCATGGCCGATGGCCCAGTTTTGATCGACAGCCGCTATCAGATTCATTGGTCGTCCTCCTTATACAGCGATGGGTATATTTTTGATCTGGGGACCTGCCTGGTAGTTCTCCACGATAAGGTCGTCCGTCGTGAACTGATAAAAATCCTTGATCTCCGGATTCAGGCGTACGACGGGCGCGGGAAACTGTTCTCTGGCGATCAGCTCCCGGATGAGAGGCACATGGCGGTCATAAATATGACAGTCCGCGATCACATGGAGAAGCTCTCCCGCCTCCATATCACAGACCTGGGCGAACATCATCAGGAGGATCGCATACTGGCATACGTTCCAGTTATTGGCCGCCAGCACATCCTGCGATCTCTGGGAAAGCACCGCATTCAGCGTAAGGCGGTCGCGGTCAGGCTCCTTCGTCACATTGAAAGTGACCGAATACGCGCAGGGGTACAGATGCATTTCATGCAGATCCTGATGCACGTACAGGTTTGTCATGATACGACGGCTGTAAGGATTGTTTTTCAGATCGTACAGCACGCGGTCCACCTGGTCCATCATGCCTTCCTTATACTGATGTTTTACCTGCATCTGATAACCATAGGCCTTGCCTATGGAGCCGTTCTCATCCGCCCAGCTGTCCCAGATATGACTGTGGAGGTCATGGATATTGTTCGATTTTTTCTGCCAGATCCAGAGGATCTCGTCCAGCGCGCTTTTCAGGGCGGTCCTGCGGAGCGTCAGGGCAGGAAACTCTTTCCGCAGATCATAGCGGTTCACGACGCCGAAGCGTTTGATCGTGTAGGCGGGGGTGCCGTCCTCCCAGACGGGGCGCACTTTTTCTCCCTCGGTACTGGTGCCGTGGTCGATGATATCCTGACACATGGACACAAAGATCCGGTCCGCGTTGCTCATAAAGACTTCCTCCTTTGGCTATTTACATCCGGACGTGTTCGTGATACACTAACACCTATGAAAATTTTAAAAACAATCCTGAAACCACTTTCGTTTTTGCCTGCCATTGCCATGATGTGCATGATCTATCTGTTTTCAGCCCAGACCGGGGAGGTGTCCGGCGAATTAAGCTATGAGATCAGCTATCAGCTGGTGGAGACCAAAAACGAAATCCTGAATACGCAGCTGACGCTTGATCAGCTGTCGCAGCAGGCACATTCCATCCAATACTATGTAAGGAAAGCAGCCCATCTGACCGAGTATTTTCTGCTGGCCATCGCGGTGTCCTTTCCCCTCTATGTGTACGGTGTCCGCGGTATATGGCTGATCCTTCTTTCCGGAGCGATCTGTGTAGGCTTTGCCGGCTTTGACGAATATCATCAGTCCCTTGTAGAAGGACGCGGTCCGTCCGTCAAAGATGTGCTGATCGACAGCGCAGGCGCAGGCCTCGGCATCCTGCTGGTGCAGGCTTTCTGCTGGTCCACGCTCCATCAGCCGCATTCCGGCAGGAAAAAGAAGAGGCCTTAAGCGTCCTCTTCTTTTTCAACTCCCGAAGCTGTGTCATCCACAGCGTTGTCATCTGCAGCGTTGTAATCCGCAACCGCCTCTCCTGAAGCAGTCTCTTCCAAGGCATCCTTATCTGAAGCTTCCGCCTCGGCGGACGCTTCTTTTTTTGCAGCTTCTTCCGCGGCAGCCATTTCTTTTGCCTTCTGTGCCTTCAGGGCCGCCCTTCCCCCCGCAAAGACGAAAAACGCTCCGAGGAGGATAAACACTACGCCCACGGTAAAGAAACCGGCGTTGCTGCCTTCTTCTCCTGCGATAAAGCCTCTGCAGAGGCCGACTCCAAGATATGCCACATAGGCACCTGCAACCAGCATGATCAAAGCTGAGCGGGGGTTGATGGAGTCCACATATTCCAGAAAACGGTTCTTCGGTTTCTCCGGCAGATCGCTTTCCTTCCGGGTTTCGTTTTTATCTATTTCTTTCTGATTATCCAATGCATGCTCCATTTCTTAATAACGTCCATAGAGCCTTGCCATCGCCAGCATACGGCCCAGTGTATCTTCGGTCAGCTGTCCTTTTGTAAGCCTCCATTTCCAGTTTGTTCCGAAGGTGGAAGGTGCGTTCATCCTGGCTTCGTTGCCGAGGCAGAGGTAATCCTGCATGGGAATGATGGCCAGATCGCTCACGCTTGCCATCGCCGTCCGGATCAAAGCCCATACGCATTCTTCGACCGGCTGGTCCTTACAGGCTGTGTAAGCCTGCATAAACTTACGGTCATAATCCGACAGAGACTCGAACCATCCCCGGGTCGTCTCATTGTCATGTGTGCCGGTATAGACGACGCTGTTATGATCGTATTTGTGCGGAAGGTATGTACTGTTCCAGCTAGCGTCGAAAGCAAACTGCAGGACTTTCATCCCCGGATAGCCGGTATCCCGGACCAGTTCGATGACGGAATCCGTCAGGAGCCCCAGATCCTCCGCGATGACCTGCAGCCCCTCGACCTTCTCGTTCAGGATGCGGAACAGTTCTATTCCAGGTCCTTTTTCCCACTTGCCGTTTTCTGCTGTAGCGCTTCCATACGGAATGGCATAATACTCGTCGAAGCCTCTGAAATGATCGATCCGGACCACATCATACAGCTCCATGCAATGACGCATGCGCCTGACCCACCAGTCATAGCCGGTCTGTTTATGGTATTTCCAGTCATAGACCGGATTGCCCCAGAGCTGGCCGGTGGATGAAAATGCATCCGGCGGGCAGCCGGCGACAGAGATCGGGCGTCCATCCTTGTCAAACTGGAACAGCTCCGCATGCGACCATGTATCCGCGCTGTCCAGCGCCAGATAGATCGGTACATCCCCGATGATCTTGATGCCGCTGTTGTTGGCGTAGGTCTTCAGCCAGCACCACTGTTTAAAGAACCAGTACTGCTGGAACTGGTAGAAGCGGATCTCTTCATCCAGCTTTTTCGCTGCCTCTTCGACGGCGGCAGGCTCCTTTTTACGGAGCCCTTCAGGCCAGTCCCACCAGGCGATCCCGCCCTGATCATCCTTGATGGCCATGAACAGGCAGTAATCGTAAAGCCAGTATTTATTCTTTTCAAGGAACCGGGCAAACTCCTGATCCTGTTCGGCATGGTATCTGGAGAAGGCCATACGGAGCAGGCGGAATCTGGAGTTATAGATCTTTTCATAATCCACGTAGCTCTCGCTCCCGCCCCAGTCGCAGCTGTGACAGTCCCACTCGGTCAGGAGTCCCTCCCGGATAAAAACTTCCAGGTCGATAAAATAGGGGTTGCCTGCAAATGTGGAAAAAGACTGATAAGGAGAATCTCCGAACCCCGTGGGGCCCAGCGGCAGGATCTGCCAGTATTTCTGGCCGCCCCGTACCAGCTGATCCACAAACCCGAATGCTTCTTTAGAAAAACAGCCGATCCCGTAATTGGAAGGGATGCTGGTTATCGGCAGCAGTACGCCACTTGCTCTCATTTTATTCTGTTACCTCCTGCTCTGTAGATTTATTCAACAGCTTTGCTCTGATATAATGGTCAATGTCCTTCCAGACTCTTTCTTTTTCGGTCTCGTTCAGGATCTCATGACGCATGTCACGGTAGATCCGTCCGCGAACGTCCTGGTAGCCCGCTTTCCGCATGGCCTGGACCGCCTGCGCGAACTTCCGGATATTGACCATACAGGGGTCGTTCTGACCGCTGATCAACAGTACGGGCATCTCCGGCCGGGTGCATTTCCAATGTCCGGTATCGTAGGCACGCTTCATCATATCAAAGAGGACTTCGAAAGCATCGTCCGTAAAAGTAAATCCGCAGAGTTCCGAATCCTCATAGGCCTTCACATTCTCTTTGTTGGCAGAAAGCCATGCGACAGGGCTTTCTTCCGCAGCAAACTTTTTGGAATAGGCTCCCACGGAAATGCTCTCCAGCAGCGTGCTTTTATGCCGGCTTCCGCGAAGTTTCCCCTCGATCTTTGCAAGTGCCGACCCGATGGCTCTCGCGCCGTTTTTAGCCGGCGTCCCGCATACGATCAGCATATCTATGGTCTCATCGTACTGCGCGGCATAGGCGCGGACCTCCAGCGATCCCATGCTGTGCCCGAAAAGCACCAGCGGAATATCCGGATATTCCTCCCGGATCTTATGATTGACGGTCAGTATGTCTGCGAGCAGACCTTCCGATCCCTTGCCGTACATATATCCCAGGTCGTCCTGGCTGATCACACTTTCACCATGGCCTCTCTGGTCATGGATCACACACAGATACCCTTTTCCTGCCAGGTATTCCATAAAGGGAATATACCGTTCTTTGTGTTCGCACATACCGTGGACCAGCTGTATGGCTGCCTTCGGCTGTCCGCCCGGAAGGATCTCCAGCACAGAGACAGTCAGGCCCTCTACTTCTGTCGAAAATGTATATCTTTTCTGCTCCGGCATAACCGTCCTCCTCTACTGATATGGTTGTTTTTGACCCTGGCATCATTATATTGCCCCGCTTAATCATTGTCAATCGCTTATGAGTCTGGTATACTGGGAAGCAGATACAATTGCCTGTTGCTTTTTATATAGAAGGAGGCAGTATGGAAGATCAGAAAGACAAAAAAATACCGGCTCTTGAACTGCCGGAGGAAGATATAACCGCTGCAGAAGACACCGTTTCGCTGGAACTGCCTGAGACTGAACCGGCAGCAGAAGAAGGCCCCGCTGCACTCGAACTGTCCGACGAAGATCC
>CAMOQF010000118.1 GCA_946622645.1 uncultured Blautia sp. | reverse complement strand
TCCGTCGAAAGCGACCACACCCCCGGCGGCACCAAGCCGCCTCACAAGGAGGCATCATGCCTGAAAATAAAAAACACTTTATCCGCATCCGCGGAGCAAACGAAAACAACCTGAAAAACCTGAACGTCGACATCCCCCGGGATCAGTTTGTCGTCCTGACCGGCATCAGCGGCTCAGGAAAATCCTCCCTGGCCTTTGACACGATCTACGCGGAAGGGCAGCGCCGCTACATGGAATCGCTGTCTTCCTACGCCAGACAGTTCCTGGGCCAGATGGAAAAACCGGATGTGGAAAGCATTGAAGGACTGCCCCCCGCTATCTCCATCGATCAGAAATCAACAAACCGGAACCCCCGCTCCACGGTGGGAACCGTCACGGAGATCTATGACTACTTCCGCCTGCTGTACGCCCGTGTCGGGACACCGCACTGCCCGGACTGCGGCCGCGAGATCAGCCGCCAGACCGTGGACCAGATGGTAGACCAGATCATGCTGCTGGACGAAAAGACCAGGATACAGCTCCTGGCTCCGGTCGTAAGAGGCCGGAAAGGCACCCATGCAAAAGTCCTGGAACAGGCCAGAAGGAGCGGCTATGTACGTGCCCAGATCGACGGAAGCATGTACGAACTCTCGGAAGAGATCACCCTGGACAAAAACATCAAACACAATATCTCTATCATCGTAGACCGGCTGGTGGTAAAACCCGGCATCGAAAAAAGACTCACGGATTCCATCGAGACCGTGCTGAACCTTTCGGAAGGCCTCCTGATCGTAGATACCATGGACGGGAACACCCTCAACTTCAGCCAGAGTTTTTCATGCCCGGACTGCGGCACCAGCATAGAGGAGATCGAACCGAGAAGCTTTTCCTTCAACAATCCCTTCGGCGCCTGCCCGGTCTGCGCAGGCCTCGGCTACAAGATGGAATTTGACCCGCGCCTCCTGATCCCGGATGAATCCCTGTCTCTCTCTCAGGGCGCGATCACCGCCATGGGATGGCAGTCCAGCACGGATCCCAAAAGCTTTTCCAATTCGCTTCTGACAGCGCTTGCCAGAGAGTACGGCTTTTCTCTGGACACTCCATACCGGGACCTGCCGCAGGAGGTCAGGGATATGCTGATCTACGGCACCGGGAGCCGTGTGGTGAAGGTGCATTACAAAGGCCAGCGGGGAGAAGGCGTCTACGACGTGGAATTCCCCGGCCTCATCAAGAATATGGAACAACGCTATCGTGAGACGGCTTCTGAAACCATGAAGCAGGAATACGAAAGCTACATGCAGATCACCCCCTGCAACGCCTGCCATGGACAGAGGCTGAAAAGAGAATCCCTCGCGGTCACGGTGGCCGACAAAAACATCTACGAGGTGACCCGGATGCCGGTGGAAACTCTGCTTGGCTTTCTGGAAAACATGACTCTCTCCGAGCAGCAGAAGCTGATCGGACGCCAGATCCTGAAGGAGATCAATGCCCGTGTCCGTTTTCTGTCGGATGTGGGACTCGATTATCTTTCGCTGGGAAGAGCCACAGCGACTCTGTCCGGCGGAGAAGCGCAGCGCATCCGCCTTGCAACCCAGATCGGTTCCGGGCTGGTGGGTGTGGCCTATATCCTGGATGAACCAAGCATCGGCCTGCACCAGCGCGACAACGATAAGCTCCTGCAGTCCCTGATGCGTCTCCGTGACCTGGGCAACACCCTGATCGTGGTGGAACATGACGAGGACACCATGCTTGCAGCTGACTGCGTGGTGGACATCGGCCCCGGCGCCGGCGAACACGGCGGACAGCTGGTCTGCATGGGGAAGGCGGAGGATCTGATGAAATGTCCTGAATCCGTCACAGGCGCCTACCTGAGCGGAAGGAAAAAGATCCCCGTACCGGAAAGCCGGAAAAAACCGGAAGGCTTTCTTACGGTCCGCGGCGCTGCCGAGAACAACCTGCGGCATATCGACGTGCAGATCCCGCTGGGCGTCATGACCTGCGTGACCGGCGTGTCGGGTTCCGGGAAAAGCTCCCTCGTCAACGAGATCCTGTACAAGGCTCTTGCAAAAGAACTGAACCATGCCCGCACCATCCCCGGTGCTTTTGACGGGCTGGAAGGAACCGGACAGCTCGATAAGGTCATCAGCATCGACCAGTCCCCGATCGGGCGGACGCCCCGGTCCAACCCGGCCACCTACACAGGCGTGTTCGACCAGATCCGCGACCTGTTTGCTTCCACCACGGATGCAAAAGCGCACGGTTACAAAAAAGGCCGGTTCAGCTTCAACGTAAAGGGAGGCCGGTGCGAAGCCTGCGCAGGCGACGGCATCATCAAGATCGAGATGCATTTTCTTCCGGATGTCTATGTGCCCTGCGAGGTCTGCAAAGGCAGACGCTATAACCGCGAGACGCTCGACGTCAAGTATAAAGACAAGAGTATTTATGACGTGCTTAACATGACCGTGGAGGAGGCGCTGACCTTCTTTGAGAATGTTCCCTCCATCCACCGGAAGATCGAGACGCTCTATGATGTGGGTCTTTCCTACATCCGGCTGGGACAGCCCTCCACCACGCTTTCCGGCGGCGAAGCCCAACGGATCAAGCTGGCGACGGAACTGTCACGCAAGAGCACGGGACACACCATCTACCTGCTGGATGAACCGACGACAGGCCTTCATTTCGCGGATGTCCATAAGCTGGTGGAGATCCTGAAGAGGCTGTCGGAGGGCGGCAACACGGTGGTCGTGATCGAACATAATCTGGACGTTATCAAGACGGCCGACTATATCATCGATATGGGGCCGGAAGGCGGCGACCGGGGCGGGACCGTGGTCGCTTTCGGTACGCCGGAGGAGGTGGCGGAAAACCCGGCCTCCTTCACCGGGCAGTATATTCAGAAACTGCTGCATAAAAAGTAAAGAACCCGCGTATAATATAAAGAGAAAATGTCTGTTGCCTGAAAGGATGCTTTCGCGCCGCAGGCAGCCATTTTCATTACACTGTATGAAAATAAGGAGACAGATCTATGCCAGCCAGTGATATCGGAATCGACCTTGGCACACGGAACAGTCTGGTGTATTCCACCGGAAAAGGGATCGTTCTGGCGGAGCCTACGGTGGTGGTCTATGATAAAAATGCAGAGAGGATCCGCGCGATCGGCGATGAGGCGAGGCAGATGGCCAGCCACCTGAATTCCGGCATGGAGATCATCTGGCCGATCCACCAGGGCGTGATCGTGGACTACGTGGTCCTGGAAAAGATGCTGAAATACTTTATCCTGAAAGCCATGGGCCGGAGAGCCTTCCGAAAACCCCGCATCTCCATCTGTGTGCCGAGCGGCATCACGGAGATCGAGCGGAAAGCGGTGGAGGAAGCCACTTATCAGTCCGGGGCGCGCCATGTCTATCTGGCAAAGGAGCCTATCGCGGCTGCCATCGGGGCCGGCCTGGACATCCACAAGCCTTTCGGCAACATGATCGTCGACGTCGGCGCCGGTACGACCAACGTGGCGGTGATCAGCATCGGAGGCATCGTGGTGCAGAACACGATCAAAGTCGCCGGAGACAATATGAACCAGGCGATCCTTCGCTACGTGAGGGAAAAGCATAACCTGTTCATCGGGGAGGACACTGCCGAAAAGATCAAGGTAAAGATCGGGAGCGCCTGTGAAGAATCAGCGCCTCGCACCATGGAAGTGCGGGGGCGGAACATCGTGACGGGCCTTCCCAAGACCGCGAAGCTTACCTCGGATGAGATGCGCATCGCCATGCAGGATGTGACCGGTCAGATCGTGGAGGCGGTCCACAGCGTCCTGGAAAAAACGCCGCCTGAACTGGCAGCGGATATCGTCAGCCGCGGTATCATCGTGACAGGAGGAGGCGGTCTTCTGTACGGCCTGGATCTTCTGATCGAACAACAGACCGGCGTGCACGCCATGACCATCCGGGATGCCCTGACGGCCGCGGTGATCGGCACCGGAAAATATGCTGAAGTGATGGGGGATATTCTTCCTTAACGTTATGAACGAACAGATCACAGGTTATATCGACCATATCATCTATCGAAATGAAGAAAACGGTTATACGGTCCTGGTCCTGAAGGCGGCCGGAGAGGAAGAGACCACCTGTGTCGGTTTTTTTCCGGACATCACCCAGGGAGCCACCATCGAAGCTTATGGAAGCTTTACGCATCATGCGTCCTACGGCAGGCAGTTTTCCATCACATCATTCGTGGAAAAGGCGCCTGAGGACACCCTGGCCATGGAACGGTATCTGGGGAGCGGCGCCATCAAAGGCATCGGCGCGGCCCTGGCCGCCCGGATCGTCCGCCATTTCGGGGAAGATACCCTGCGGATCGTGGAGGAAGAGCCGGAGCGTCTGGCCGAGGTGAAGGGCATCAGCGAGAAAAAGGCTCGTGAGGTGGCTGCCCAGGTGACGGAAAAGGCAGACATGCGCCGCGCCATGATCTTTCTGCAGAAGTATGGAATATCATTGAATCTGGGGGCCAGGATCTACCAGAAATACGGCCAGGGCCTGTACCAGGTCCTGCAGGAAAACCCCTACCGGCTGGCGGAGGATATCACAGGCGTAGGCTTTCGCATCGCCGACGAGATCGCCGCTCGGATCGGGATCCAGCCGGACTCGGAGTACCGGGTCAAAAGCGGACTTTTCTATGTACTGCAGGAATCCGCGGGGGAAGGACATGTCTATCTGCCAAGGGAGGAGCTGTTTCAGCAGGCGTCAGCACTGCTGGACGTAGATCTTTCGTATATGGACAAGCATCTGATGGACATGGCGCTTGACCACAAGATCATATTGAAGCAGCAGGAGGAGACGATCAACGTCTATCCCAGCAAGCACTATTATCTGGAGCTGAACACCGCCCGGATGCTTTTGAACCTGAACATCCGGACGCCGGTCGATCATGAAAAGGCGGAGGAACGGATCCGCCGGATCGAGAGGGAGACCGGCACCGCCCTGGACGAGAAGCAGCGTTTTGCCGTGATGGCGGCGGCCGAAAACGGCCTGGTCATCCTGACCGGCGGCCCCGGCACCGGAAAGACGACCACCATCAACGCGATGATCCGTTTTTTTGAACAGGAAAACGCCGTGCTGCATCTGGCGGCGCCGACCGGAAGAGCGGCCAAGAGGATGACGGAGGCAACGGGGCATGAGGCAAGGACCATTCATCGCATGCTGGAGCTGAACGGGATTCCGGAGGACAACGCAGGCCGGTCTGCCATCCATTTTGAAAGGAACGCCGAGAACCCGCTGGAAGCGGACGTGATCATTATAGACGAGATGTCCATGGTGGACATTTTCCTGATGCATTCGCTTCTGCTGGCTGTGACGGCCGGCACCAGGCTGATCCTGGTAGGGGATGAAAACCAGCTTCCAAGCGTCGGCCCGGGCAATGTGCTGCGGGATATCATCAAAAGCGGGAGCTTTCCGGTGGTGACGCTGACGCGAATCTTCCGACAGGCGCAGGAGAGCGACATTGTCGTGAACGCGCATATGATCAACAGGGGCGAACAGCTGAAGCTGGACAACAAGAGCCGGGATTTTTTCTTCCTGAAAAGGCTGGATACGGACGTGATCCTGCGGGTGGTGCTGGCGCTGATCCAGGACAAGCTGCCGGGTTATGTCAAGGCAAAGCCGAGCGAGATCCAGGTGCTTACGCCCATGCGGAAAGGCGCGCTGGGAGTGGAACGCCTGAACCAGGTGCTGCAGCGCTATTTAAATCCGCCTGCGTCTTCCAAAAAAGAGCATATGACCGGAGAACGCCTTTTCCGCGAAGGGGACAAGGTCATGCAGATCAAAAACGATTACCAGATGGAATGGGAGATCCGCGGCCTGTACAATATTCCGATCGAAAAGGGCGTGGGAGTCTTTAACGGCGATACCGGCATCCTGAAGGAGATCAACGACTTTACGGAGACAGTCCTGGTGGAATTTGAGGACGGCCGTTTCTGTGAGTACAGCTTTAAGGAGCTGGAAAACCTGGAGCTTTCCTATGCGGTCACCATCCATAAATCCCAGGGTTCGGAATATCCGGCGGTGGTCCTTCCGCTGCTGACCGGGCCGAGGATGCTGATGAACCGGAACCTCCTGTACACGGCGGTCACGCGGGCGAGAAAATGCGTCACCATTGTAGGGAGCGAAGAGACCGTCCGGGAGATGATCAACAACAAACAACAGCAGAAACGGTACAGTTCTCTGGATCTGCGGATCCGGGAACTGACAGGAGAGGTTCTTTGAATAAGATTTTTGAATGGCTTTCGGATCTTTTCTACCCGCGGCACTGCCCGGGATGCGGGGAGATCCTGCAGGATCCGGAAGCGCTTCTCTGCGAAGAATGCAGAGCTGCGATCAGGCCGATCCGGGATCATTATTGTCTCCGGTGCGGCGCACCTACCGAATCAGAAGAGGAGTATTGCCGGGACTGTCAGAAGGCCCGGCATTCTTTTACGGCGGGAAGAAGCGTTTTTGTCTACGATGACCGCTGGAAAAGGTCGCTGGAGGACTTTAAGTACTTCGGCCGCCGGGAATACGGCCGGTTCTATGGCCGGATGATGAGCAGGGTCGTCCTGGAGGAGCAGGAACGCTTTCGCCCGGACCTGCTTGTTCCCGTCCCGCTTACCCCCCGCAAACAGAGGAAAAGAGGCTTTAACCAGGCGGCCCTGCTTGCCCGCGAGATCAGCCGCTGCACAGGCATTCCGGCTGACTATGACCTCGTCCGCAAGATCCGCCGTACTCCTTCCCAGAAAAAACTCACCGCCGCCGAAAGACGGAAAAATCTACGCGGCGCCTTCGCCGCCGCCCACCGTATATCCAATATTACAATTCTCATCATCGACGATGTGTATACTACAGGAAGCACAATCGATTCCCTCGCCGAGACCCTCCTCGCCGCCGGCGCCCGCGCAGTATATTTTGTCACCCTCTGCACCGCCCCGCCCCACGCCCAATAAAATAAATTCCACCCAAATCATGACCAGAAGGGCAAAGTATGAAGAGACT
>CAMOQF010000117.1 GCA_946622645.1 uncultured Blautia sp. | reverse complement strand
ACCCCGGAAGAGCCATCCTTTCTTGAGAACACCTTCTCAAGAATTTACTTGATTAAAGTGTGAAAGAGTGTTATAATTCGTTTATGTCCACAGGGGACGGACAATTGTCCCCAACCCAGAAACAACAAAGGAGGAGTTAATCAATGAAGAAAAAAGTATTTTCCGCACTGATGACAGCAGCTCTGGCCATTACCATGACAGCTTCCATCGCTGCAGCTGACACAGTCACGATCGGTGTTTACGAGCCGGCATCCGGCGACAACGGCGCAGGCGGCAAGCAGGAGACCCTGGGTATGCAGTACGCATACAGCCAGACTCCCACCGTAGAGATCGACGGCGTAGAATATGAAGTCAACCTGGACATCGTTGACAACGAGTCCAACAACGACAAGGCAGTCTCCGCAGCTTCCAAGCTGGTCAGCGACGGCTCCTCCGTTATCCTTGGATCCTATGGGTCAGGCGTTTCCATCGCCGGATCCCAGACATTTGCAGACGGCGGCGTTCCGGCCATCGGCGTCACCTGCACAAACCCGCAGGTCACCCTTGGCAACACCCATTACTTCCGCATCTGCTTCCTGGATCCGTTCCAGGGCACCGTTCTTGCAAACTTTGCTACCGAGAACTTCAGTGCCAAGAAGGCTTACATCCTGACCAAACAGGGCGACGACTATTCCGCAGGCCTTGGCCATTACTTTGACAAAGCCTTCACCGATCTTGGCGGCGAGACCAAAGCCGAGACCTTCCCGGAAGGCAACAGTGACTTTACTTCCTATATTACTGCAGCCAAGAACTTCGAAGCTGACGTAATCTTTGCTCCCACCTCCACCGAAGCAGCCGCCCTGATCATCGAACAGGCAGCCGCACAGGGCGTGGAAGTTCCGCTCCTTGCCGGTGACACATGGGATTCCAACGTTATCCTGAACGCTGCAGAAGGCAAGAACGTTCAGATCTTTGTCACCACCTTCTATCAGGAAGGCGGCAACGCGGAATTCGACGAAGGCATGAAGGAATTCATCAACTCCGACGACACCAACCTTGCCAACAACGGCGGAGACGATACCGTCGCAGCTGTTACCGCAATGGGTTATGATGCATACTACGTAGCTCTGGAAGCCCTGAAGGCCGCCGGCAGCACCGATCCGGCCGCTGTCAACGAAGCTCTCTGGACCCTGACCTACGACGGCGTATGCGGACATGTAGAGTTTGACGAGAACGGCGACGCAAAACGCGATACCGCATTTGTTAAGAGCGCCAACACCGAAACCGGCGCCTGGGATTTTGTCACAGAGCAGACTATCGGCGGCTGATCCGGCTGATACAACGAGTCAAATTTCACCGAGGCGGGGGATTTCTCCCGCCTCTCGGTATTTTCACTGGAGGTTTTCATGGATTGGTTAAGCAAAAACCTGCCTTTTCTTCTGGCCGGAATTTCGGTGGGTGGACAGTACGCGCTGATCGCCATTGGCTATACCATGGTGTACGGCATCCTGCGCCTGATCAATTTTGCGCATGGTGATATCTTTATGGTGGCGGGTCTGATGATGGTCTATCTTTCCGCATCCCTGCCCATTTATATCTCCATTCCGCTGGTGATCATTCTGACGGTCATCATCGGCTTTACGGTGGAGCGTGTGGCGTACAAGCCGCTTCGAAGCGCACCCCGTATGTCTGTCATGATCTCCGCCATCGGTGTTTCTTATCTGCTGCAGAATCTTGCCCTCTACATCACCGGAGGACTTGCCCAGCAGTATCCGGCCATTCCCTGGATCAGCGACCAGATCACGGTGTTCGGCGCTTCCACCAAGCGCGTTACGGTCATCACGCCGTTTCTGACGATCTTCCTGGTGATCATTCTGGTCCTGCTGATCAAAAAGACCAAGATCGGCATGGCCATGAGAGCGGCTTCAAAGGATTTTGAGACCTCACAGCTCATGGGCATCAAGATCAACAACGTCATCAGCATGACCTTCATCATCGGTTCCTTCCTTGCGGCAGTGGGCAGCCTTCTTTTCTTCTCGAACTATACGGGCGTCACGCCGACCATCGGTACCATGCCCGGTCTGAAGGCTTTCGTCGCGGCCGTTTTCGGCGGCATCGGTTCCATCCCCGGCGCTGTCGTGGGTGCTTTTATCATCGGTATCTGCGAGAACCTCGTCATGATGGCGAACCAGTATATCAGCATCGATATATCCAACTTTAAGGATGCGTTTGCGTTCCTGCTTCTGATCATCATCCTCTTCTTCAAGCCGACCGGTCTTTTCGGTGAGAAGCAGACGGACAAGGTTTAAGGAGGGCAGTGAGATGAAAAAGAAACGTGATCTGATCATCGGACTCGCTCTGATCGTTGTCCTGCTCGTGGTCCTCCGGATCCTGGAGGTCAATATCTCGCCTCAGTCCCAGTGGGCCATGCTTCTGACAGTCCTGAAGAAGGGGTCGATCTATGCGCTGGTGGCTGTTTCCATGAACCTTCTGAACGGTTTTACCGGCCTTTTCTCCCTTGGACAGGCCGGGTTTATGATGATCGGCGCCTATACCTATGCCATTTTTACCATCCCTGTCGACCAGCGGGAGATGGTCTATATGTACTATGACGGCGGGATCATTCAGTTTGCGCTCCCGGCCGTTCTTGGCATTATCCTGGCGGGCATTGCCGCCGCGCTCTTTGCTTTCCTGATCGGTATTCCCGTACTGCGTCTGAAGAGCGACTATCTGGCCATCGCGACACTGGGCTTCGCGGAGATCATGAAGGCTCTGTTCCAGTGGGATTCCCTTGGACCGCTGACCAACGGCTCCAACATGCTCAGAAGCTATCCGACGCCGGCGTCCGCAAGCGTCATCTATCCTTTTGTTGTTTCCGGGATCTGCATCGCCATCATCGTGATGCTGATCAATTCCACCTACGGACGTGCCTTCAAGGCCATCCGTGACGATGAGATCGCGGCGGAAGCGATGGGCATCAACCTGGCTCATCACAAACGGATCGCCTTTACGGTCAGCTCCTTCTTTGCGGGGATCTCCGGCGCGCTTCTGGCTATGTTCCAGACCAACGTGCAGGCGAAGTCTTTCAACTCAGCCATGACCTATGAGATCCTCCTGATCGTGGTCATCGGCGGGATCGGTTCCGTCACCGGCAGCGTGATCAGCTCGTTTCTGTTCATCGCCTGCTCGGAGTGGCTGCTCCGCTTCCTGGATGAGCAGCACGTGATCGGGGACTTTACGGTGCCGCTGCTTCGTTCCGGCTTCCGGAAAGTCGTCTTCTCCATCATCATCATGGTGATCGTGCTGTTCTTCCGGCAGGGCATCATGGGAACACGGGAGTTTTCCATCTCCGGGATCATCGATAAGATCACCGGCAAATCCCGCAAAGCCAAGAGGGAAGGAGGGAACTCCTGATGAGTGAAACAGTATTAAAGGTCGAAAACGTCACGATGCAGTTCGGCGGCGTCATCGCTGTCGACAATATGAACATCGTAGTCAACAAGGGCGAGATCGTTTCGATGATCGGGCCCAACGGAGCCGGCAAGACCACCGCGTTCAACGTGATCACGGGCGTGTATGCGCCTTCCAACGGAGCGGTGTATTTCGGCGGCAAAAAGATCGTGGAAAATTATCCGCAGGGGAAGATGAAAAAGCTTTACAAAGGTGAAAACAACGGCATGTACAGCCATTCGATCGCGCCGACCCCTGACAAGATCACACAGCTTGGTATCGCCCGTACTTTCCAGAACATCCGTCTGTTCAAGAGTCAGACGGTTTTTGAGAACATTCTGATCGCGGAACATCTGCGCCGGACCAGCAATCTCTTCACGGCTACATTCCACCTGAACATGGCGGAAGAAGAAAAGATGCGCCGGGAAGCGGACGAGCTTCTGGAGATCCTGGAACTCAGCGATGTGCGGAACGAGATGGCTACCTCTCTTCCGTACGGCAAACAGCGCCGCGTGGAGATGGCCAGAGCCCTGGCGACCAAGCCGAGCCTGCTTCTTCTGGATGAACCTGCGGCCGGCATGAACCCGCAGGAGACGGATGAACTGACCGCGTTCATCGGCCGCATCCGCAATGATTTCGGGCTGACGATCTTTATGATCGAGCATCATATGGACCTGGTCATGGAGATTTCGGACCGTATCTATGTGCTGGATTTCGGAAAGACGATCGCGGAAGGCATTCCGGAAGAGATCCAGAACAATCCCCGCGTGATCGAGGCATATCTGGGAGGTGCTGTGGATGAGTGATCAGAATATCCTGGAAGTGAGAGACCTGAATGTAGCCTACGGCGGCATCAAGGCCGTCAAAGGCATCAGCTTTGATGTCCCGAAGGGCGAGGTGGTGACGCTGATCGGCGCGAACGGCGCGGGAAAAAGCTCCACGCTTCGTTCCATCTGCGGTCTGGTCCGTCCGTCTTCCGGCAGCATCCGCCTGAACGGAGAGGAGATCGCGGGAAAGACACCGGAAGTGATCGTGAGCAAGCACATCACCATGGTGCCGGAAGGACGCCGCGTGTTCGCGGATCTGACGGTCCTGGAAAACCTGAAGATCGGCGCCTATCTGCGGAAAGACGCGCTTGACGATGACCTTGCGTGGGTGTACGACCTGTTCCCGAGACTGAAGGAGAGATCCTGGCAGCTTGCCGGAACGCTTTCCGGCGGTGAACAGCAGATGCTGGCGATCGGGCGGGCGCTGATGAGCCGGCCTGATCTGATCATGATGGATGAGCCGAGTCTGGGTCTTGCGCCGATCGTAGTGCAGGGCGTGTTCGACATCATACGCGAGATCAACCGGCAGGGGAAAACGATCCTGCTGGTCGAGCAGAACGCCAACATGGCGCTTCATGCTGCCCACCACGGCTACGTCATGGAGGTCGGTACCATCACGATGTCCGGAACAGGGCGCGAGCTCGCCGATGACGAATCCGTCAAGGCGGCTTACCTTGGAAAATCGAGAAAAGCATGATGTATTGTTCGGACATTTACCGTCAGCCGTATGGTCGGCTGGCGGTATTTTTATGCCGGTACATAGCAGCTTTCATATTCCGGTTCCATGAAAATGCTTGCTCGAAATGGCATTTTCAAAAACAGGTATGAAAGGCTCTTTTATACCTGTTCTGCGGGATCTGCGGGAATTATAAGGTTTCGGTTTGAAAAAGGATTAACTCTGCAGTATCCGGACATAAAATATTCCCCCTGGCAGGTTAATGTTTCATCTTCCTGCTCAGGGGGACAGTATATCTGCGTTTCGTAGGTGCTTTATACTTCCTCAATGCCGCTGATATCAGGAGAAGCGACAAGAGAGTAGTTGGTATAGTAGACGACAAAGCCCGGGCGGGCGCCGGCCGGTTTTTTGACGTGCTTTTTCTGGATATAATCGATCTCGACTTTCGGAGTGCCTCGTCCGGCAGAGTAATAGGCGGCCAGGCGTCCGGCTTCCTCGAAGGTCTGATCCGGCAGTTCTCCGTCAGCCGTCTTGACCAGGACATGCGATCCGGGCATCTTTTTAGCGTGGAACCACCAGTCGTTTCCGGTCCCCATGCGGAATGTCAGCTCGTCGTTCTGGAAATTGTTCTTTCCTACATAAATATCAAAACCATCCGAGGAGCGATAATGCAGAGGCCTGGATTTTGCCTGCATTTTAGCTCCTTTTTTGGAGTCCGGATGACTGTGTATAAATCCGTAGGCGGCCAGTTCATCCTTGATCTGGGAAAGGTCAGCCTCATTTGCGGCGATGGAGAGGGCGTTCGAGATGGACTCAAGATGATCGATCTCCTCACGGACAGCCGCTGTCTGCACGGCGAGAGCCTCTTCGGTACGTTTCAGCTTGCCGTAACGGTCAAAATACCGTTTGGCGTTATCGGCGGGGGAGAGAAGAGGATCGAGCGGAATGGTGATCTCTTCTCCATTGTAATAATTGACGGCGGAGAAGGATGAAGCCCCTTCCGGCACGTTGTATCCGTAGGTGTTGATCAGCTCTCCATAGATCCGGTATTTGTCTTTCTTTTCTGTGTCATGGATCTGTTTTTCCTGAAGGATCAGTTTTTTCCGGTCGCGGTCAAGGGCAGTCTGGACGACCCGGCGGAGATCCGCGTTTTTCTGCCTCATCCGTGTGTAGACGCTTCTGGCCGCATAATATGTTTCCAGCATGGAAGAGACCGAATCATATGGGACGACCCGGTAGCGGCCCTGATACATCTGGAACGGAAGAACGCCGAATTCGACGGGTTCCTCCCCTTTGTACAGGATATGGGGAGAAAAATCTCCTTCCGATACCTGCTCCATCAGACGCCGTACGGTATGATAAAGGTGCGTACGCTCCAGACCCGACAGATCCGCGGCGTTCCGGTCTCCGTCGATCGAAGCGCGGAAACAGATCTCGGAGGCCATGACCGGGCTGAAGCCCGTGATGGAAGAGTACAGGGCTTTCTCGATCGGCATCGGTTTCTGGCAGACGATCGCTTCAAACTGTTCCTCTGTCATTACAAAGGGATCCAGCTTTTCCTGGGTTTGCGGGATAAAGTAATCTCTGCCGGGGAGTACTTCCCGGACAGAGCTGATATGGGAAGGCACATGCTTGATGCTGTCCAGAATGCGGTCTTCTTCATCACAGAAGATCAGGTTGGAATGCTTTCCCATCAGTTCAAAGATCAGCTTTTTCTGACAGAGATCCCCAAGCTCGTTGAGATGCTCCATATGGATCACAGCGATCCGCTCCAGGGATGGCTGGGTGACCGACAGAATATGCGCGCTTCCGATATGCTTCCGAAGCAACATGCAGAAATTGGGAGCGGTCAGCGGGCTGGTCTTGTTGGTCTCTGTGAAATAGAGCAGGGGAAGGGAGGCGCTGGCGGACAGAAGAAGCCGCTGGTTTTTGTTGTTCCCTCTGGCTGTGATGATGAGCTCATCCGGCTCCGGCTGGGCTATTTTGTTGATCCGGCCGCCGGAGAGACCGGCATCGATCTCGCGCACCATGGCAGCCATGGTAAAACCGTCAAAAGGCATGGCAGGAATCTTCCTTTCATTAT
>CAMOQF010000116.1 GCA_946622645.1 uncultured Blautia sp. | reverse complement strand
TGCTCGATCTTCACGCCCAGACGGTTTCCGAAGGCCATCTTGGAGACAGCCGCCGCGAGACCGTGCCGGTCAAGGGCATAAGCCGAAAGCACCTTGCCGGACTGCATGTCGCGGCGGAGTTTTTCATACTGGTCACAGATATCCGCATAGTCCGGGAGCTGGTCGCCGTCCCTCGAAGCCCTGAGCCAGACGAGCCTGCTCCCGGCTTTTTTCAGTTCCGGCGTGATCACGTCGCCAAGCTTCGCGGTGTCCACAGCGAAGGAGACGAGCGTTGGCGGCACGTCGATATCATTAAAGCTGCCGGACATGCTGTCCTTTCCTCCGATGGAGGGAAGGCCGAATCCAAGCTGCGCTTTGTACGCGCCCAGAAGAGCCGCGAAAGGCTGGCTCCACCGGTAAGGATCCTCCGTCATCCGGCGGAAATACTCCTGGAAGGTAAATCGGATCTTCCGGAAATCACCTCCGGAAGCGACGATCCTCGCCACGGATTCGGTGACCGCGTAAGCCGCGCCGTGATAAGGACTCCAAGAGGACAGATACGGATCAAAGCCATAGCTCATCATGGTGACGGTCTCGGTCTTTCCGTCCGGTACCGGCACCTTGGCCACCATGGCCTGGGTCTCGGTAGCCTGATAACGGCCGCCGTACGGCATCAGCACACTGGCCGCGCCGATGGAGCTGTCGAACATCTCCACCAGTCCTCTCTGGGAGCACACATTCAGGTCAGAGAGCGTTTCCAGCCACTTTGCGCGCACATCCGGGATATCCGGGCGGGAAAGCAACGGACAGTCGCTGCGGGAAGGGATCTCCACGCACACGGAAGTCTCCTGATGAGCCCCGTTGGTATCCAGGAACGCTCTTTTGATGTTTACGATCTCTTTATTCCGCCATACGAGCACCAGGCGGGGTTCCTCCGTCACCACAGCGACAGGGACTGCCTCCAGATTCTCTTCAGCTGCATACTGCAGAAATCTGTCCACATCGGCAGGATCCACCACCACGGCCATCCTCTCCTGGGATTCGGAGATGGCGATCTCGGTTCCGTCAAGGCCTGCGTATTTCTTTGGCACTTTGTCGAGATCCACCCGCAGGCCGTCGGCGAGTTCTCCGATGGCGACCGAGACGCCGCCTGCGCCGAAGTCGTTGCACTTTTTGATCAGGAGGCTCACTTCCTCCCGACGGAACATGCGCTGAAGTTTCCGCTCGGTAGGAGCGTTTCCTTTCTGTACCTCTGCCCCGCACACTTCAATGGAGGCTTCGGTATGTACTTTGGAGGAGCCCGTAGCTCCGCCGATGCCGTCGCGTCCCGTGCGTCCGCCGAGCAGGATGATCACATCGCCCGGGTCGGAGGACTTCCGGATCACGGCGCGTCTGGGGGCCGCGCCGAGAACGGCGCCGATCTCCATCCGTTTGGCCACATAATCGGGATGATAGATCTCCTTTACATAGCCTGTCGCAAGGCCGATCTGGTTGCCGTAGGAGCTGTAGCCTCTGGCCGCCTGGCGTACCAGTTTTTTCTGCGGCAGTTTGCCCTTGAGAGTTTCCTTCACGCTCACCGTCGGGTCGGCGGCTCCTGTCACGCGCATCGCCTGATAGACATAGGTCCTGCCGGAAAGAGGATCCCGGATCGCGCCGCCCAGACAGGTGGCTGCGCCGCCGAAGGGTTCGATCTCTGTAGGATGGTTGTGTGTCTCGTTCTTGAAGTTGATGAGCCACTCCTCTTCTTTTCCATCCACATCCACCGGCACCACGATGGAGCAGGCGTTGATCTCCTCGGATTCCTCCTGATCATTCAGGCGTCCTTCCGCCTTCAGTTTTTTCATGGCCATCAGGGCCAGATCCATCAGGCAGACATATTTGTCGCTGCGGTTCTGCACAAAGGGCTCGCGGTCCCGCAGATATTGCTGATACGTATCTTCTATCGGCCTGCGATAATCGCCCTCGTCAAAGCGCACGTCTGTAAGCTCTGTCGAGAACGTGGTATGCCTGCAGTGGTCAGACCAGTAGGTATCGAGGACCCGGATCTCCGTCATGGTCGGGTCCCGATGCTCTTCATCCCGGAAATACTTCTGGATATGCAGAAGGTCGTTGAAGGTCATGGCCAGGTTCAGGCTTCCATAGAGCGTGCGAAGCGGCTCTTCCTCCATGGCGCAGAAACCTTCCAGCACCGGAACGTCGGATGGTTCTTCAAACACTGTCAGGAGCGTCTCAGGCTTGGTCTCTCCGGTCTCACGGGAATCCACCGGATTGATGCAGTGGGCGCGGATCGCATCCATCTCTGTCTCCGTCACGTCTCCGCAGATCACATAGGTGGTAGCGGAGCGGATGATGGGATCGGCTTTTTCATCCAGAAACTGGATGCACTGCACGGCGGAATCCGCGCGCTGGTCAAACTGGCCCGGCAGATATTCCACGGAAAAAACGTGGGCATTTTCGGGCAGGTTTATGGTTTCAGGATACAGGATATCCACCGGGGGCTCGGCAAAGACGGTCCGGCAGGCTTTTGCAAACAGTTCATCCGAAATGTTCTCAACATCGTAACGGATCAGTACGCGCGCCTCTGTGACCGAGCGGATCCCCAGATAACCTTTGATCTCATGCAGCAGTTCTCTGGCCTGTACCGCGTAAGCCGGTTTTTTCTCCACATATACTCTTCTTACATTACTCATGCAATCCTCCAAACCGAACCTGTTCTCATTAGATGATCCCGGGAAGCATCCCCTCTGCCGCTTCGATATACTGGTTTCTGATCTCGTGGAAAGAACCGGTATCCGCTTTCTCGGCAAACTCCGGGTCCACCGGCATCCTCCCGAGCACCGGGAGCCTGAGCGTCTCCGCGATCGCGGCCAGGTGGCTCTGTCCAAAGACCGGGATCTCCTTTCCGCAGTCCGGACACTTGATAAAGCTGTAATTCTCGATGATTCCATAGACAGGCACTCCCATCATTTCAGCCATCTTGTATGCCTTGGTCACGATCATGCTGACCAGATCCTGCGGGGTGGTAACGATCACGACGCCGTCCACCGGAAGAGACTGGAATACAGTCAGCGGCACGTCGCCGGTTCCGGGAGGCATATCCACAAACAGATAATCCAGATCGCCCCAGCATACGTCTGTCCAGAACTGTTTGACCACGCCGGAAAGGACGGGACCTCTCCAGACCACCGGTTCATCCTCATCCGGAAGCAGGAGGTTTACGGACATGATCTCGATCCCGTTTTTGGTAACGCGGGGAAGAATTCCGTTATCGTTCCCGACGGCCTGCCCGGTGATCCCGTACATGCGGGGAATGGAAGGTCCTGTGATATCCGCATCCAGAATACCGACGCGGAAGCCTTTTTCCTGATACATATTCGCCAGAGAGGCGGTCACAAAGGATTTGCCTACGCCGCCTTTACCGCTGATGATACCGATCACGCGGCCGATCCGCGCGCCGGTCTTTGATACTTCTTTTGGAATTCCCTGCCCTTCTCTGGAAGGACAGCCTTCGCAGCTGGATTTGTCACAGCTGGTGTTGCTGCATTCTTTTGCCATGATATTCCTCTTTTCTTTTGTTTAGAATTCTATGACCGTCATGTCACCGGTTCATTATTATAGCACATAGCGGCGCTTTCCGTAAAGTCATGAAATCGAACCGTATCGCATAAAAAATCGAGCAGAGCGCCTGCGTCTCTACTCGATCGATTTAAAATATCCTGAATCTGTCAGTTTGTGATAGTCATCCGCATCCACGTATTCCGCCTCGCAGGTGATGGTCCTGACCAGACGGAGCCCGTTGTCATACTGCTGATAATCCGAGATTTCCGGCGTTTCCCCCGAGAGGAGGGTGAGCACCGCGTCGCAGCAGGCCTCGGCAAGCCGGCGGCTGTCGGTGAACCAGGTGCCGGTGATCTCTCCGGATGCGATCATCCGGATCGCTTCGATGTCATTGCCTGCGGTATAGATCTGCGGCCAGGCAGGGTCTGTCACATTCCGGCCTCTTTTGTGGAGCTGCTCCACCGCGTTAACGGCATCACCGCAGTCCAGGGTCAGGATCACTTCCGGCCGGGTACGGGACTCGACCAGGGTCCTGTTTTCAAAATACGGTTCCAGCGTTTCTTCCGTCCCGTTTTTCAGGAAAAGCTCACCGATGGTCCGGCTCTCCGGCAGGATCTGATGAATGGTGACCTGCTTTTGATCCTCCTCAGCTTTTTCAAGCCCGTTTGCTTCAATGATCTTTTTGCCCAGGGCCTGTCCTTCGCTTCGTGTGTCAAAGGTGACGAAATAGTCCAGGGCATTCGTGTTCATGATAAGCTCGTCGTAACAAAAGACCGGGATCTTCTGATCATAGACTTTTTCCAGGGCTTCGGAAAGAGCGTACACATCTACAGGGGAGATGATCATCGCCTCTACTGGGGTTTCCTGGGAGGCGATGCTGTTGATCTGCTCCTCCTGGGAAACTGTGCTGCCTCCCGCATAGCGGAGCACAGCCTGGTATCCTTTTGCCTCCAAACGACTCTGGAACACAGCAGCATCCATCTGCATGCGTTCGTCTACGACCGACCCGTCCAGGAGTACTGCGATCTGAGGTCTGACGACCTCTTCCTCCCGGGTATCCTTATCCTTGTCTGCATCCGCTTCGCCGGTGCCTTCCTTTTCAGTCGCCTCGCTCTCCACGGAAGCCTGGGTTGCTTCGTTCTTTTTTCCGCAGGCTGTTGTCATTATGGCGCAAAGGAAGACTGTCCCCAGCATCCTTATGACCATCCTTTTATTCATGATCTGTCCTGCCCTTCCAACTGTTTATTTTTCGGCTTTGTACTCCCGTGCGATCATTTTCAGGTAATCACGGTAAGCCTGGATCGTCTTTCTGGGCTTTTGAATGTGAACTTCCGTACCCATGGCTGTAAGCCAGCCGAAAAATACCGGCGTCTCGATCTGCGGTACAGTGGCGACCCAGCCTTCTTCTTTCCATTTGAATTTGTAATTATCCGGAAAATAGGATTCTACGGCCTTGCGTCCCTTCTCACTGCAGACCAGCTTCATCTGGTTCTTTTTATCCATCTGGTCTGCCTGCATCCAGGAATCGTCCGGCGTAAATTCGGGTTCGGTCTCCTGCTCCTCGGGCCTGCTCTTTACGGCCGGTTTCCGGGGAACTTCTTCCTGTTCGACAGGATCGGCCTTCATGACCTGCGGTTCATTCAACACGATCCGGGGCGCGGTCGTCCCGGCCAGAAAATAGCCTGAAGGACGCTCCCTTCTGTACTTTATATCCATGCCAAAAAAGCGCAGGACCTCCATATCATCATAGATACTCTTGCGCTCGGCACGAATTCCTTTTTCCAGCAGACGGTCCAATATCTCCTGCATGGAGATGATGTGATCCTCCCCTGTCTCATACAACATCTGCTGCAGGAATAAAATCTTAGCCTTCTGATTATTGTGTTTTGCCATGATAAACCCCTTATTCTGTTGTTTATACTCCCCTACGATGGAAAAAGAAAGGTGTCAAAAGCCCCTCCGCTTTCGGCACCAGTGCCTTTCTTATTCTGCCGGCTCAAAATCCTCTTTTCCGACGCCGCAGACCGGACATACCCAGTCCTCGGGAAGATCTTCAAAAGCAGTACCGGGAGCGATTCCGTTGTCGGGATCGCCGATTTCAGGGTCATATTCATAGCCGCAGGGACCGCAAACATATTTCTGCATTATAGTGCTCCTTTCATCGCATGTTTATCTATATGGAAAATCTACATAATGTCGTTTACATAATGATTATACAATCGGTCACCACCGATTGCAAGAGTTTTTCTGAGGAATCTTTGACGAATTTTCGAGCAAGAAAAAAGCTCTCTCACTGATCATGAGAGAGCTTTGAATCGACTGATCAAACCAGCTCAAGAAGGACTTCCATCGCTCCGTCGCCTTTACGCGGACCGATCTTCACGATCCTTGTATAACCGCCGTTGCGGTTTGCATACTTCGGCGCGATCTCGTTGAACATCTTGTCGACCATATCCACCTGTTTGGTGTTTTTCTTACGGCCGGCGCCCTTTGCGGGAACTTCCTTCACAGGATAGAAGACCTTCAGCATCTGACGACGGGCATGGAGCCTGGAGGGAGAATCTTTTTTGATCTCCTTCTGTACTTCGTCAAATACGGTTTTCTTCTTGCCGTCGATGACTTCTTTGACACGTTTGCCTTCGGCGTCTTTGCGCGGGACCTTGGCGGTCACGGTGACGGTCTCAAAATTGTCGCGCTCGCGGACTGCCATAGCGATCAGCGGCTCAGCGATCTTGCGGACTTCCTTGGCCTTGGTCTCGGTGGTGACGATCTTGCCTCTGTAAAGAAGCATGGTGGCCTGGTTCCGAAGAAGGGCCTTTCTCTGGTCTGCGGTTCTTCCTAATTTTCTGTATTTTGCCATGATATTTTCCTCCATCTGTGGGGCAGAGGAGCATGCTTGTTCGGACTTACTGCCCCCCGCCTGGCATCCACATAAATTTTTTTCTTATTCCTCCGAAGGCTGCAGCTGGAGCCCCAGCTCTTTCAGCTTGGCGAGAACTTCTTCCAGAGATTTGCGTCCCAGGTTTCTCACCTTCATCATGTCATCGGAAGTCTTGCTGCAAAGCTCTTCCACCGTGTTGATGCCGGCTCTCTTCAGGCAGTTGTAGGACCGCACGGAAAGCTCGAGCTCATCGATGGACATTTCAAGAACTTTTTCTTTCTCATCATCTTCGTGTTCGACCATGATGGGAATCTGTTTTGCGTTTTCGGAAAGGTCGATGAACAGGCTGAGATGCTCGCTCAGGACCTTGGCTGCAAGGCTTACAGCCTCATCCGGATCCAGGGCACCGTTGGTATAGATGTCCAGTGTGAGTTTGTCGTAATCCGTGATCTGGCCCACACGGGTATTCTCTACCGTCATGTTGACACGGTCGACGGGCGTATAGATCGCATCGACTGCCAGGACGCCGATGGGCATGTCCTCTGTCTTGCCTTTATCGGCGCTGACATATCCGCGTCCCTTGGTGATGGTAAGCTCCATCGCCAGACGGCAGTCCTTGCCGCCGTTCAGCGTAGCAATGACCTGGTCCTTATTGATGATCTCAATGTCCTGATCTGCCTGAATATCCGCAGCTGTGACCACGCCCTTGCCTTCACACTCGATGTAGGCGGTTTTGGGCTCGTTATCACTGCTGTTATTCTTGATGGC
>CAMOQF010000115.1 GCA_946622645.1 uncultured Blautia sp. | reverse complement strand
AATGAATACAACTCATCTATAAAAACTCGCTCATGATAACATTGCTTACATGGATCCCAGGGCGGGTGAGGCGGATATGGTCATCCGTTGTTTCCAGGAAGCCGAGGTCCGTGTATTTCCGGATCACCTTGCCGTAGACCTGTTCCGGGGTCCGGCCGAAGTTCTTAAAAAAGAGGGTCCGGGAGACGCCGCGGGTGAGGCGAAGGCCGAGGAACATCTGTTCTGCCATGGCGTCCTGTAATGTCAGATGTTCGGATGCCCGTCCGGGGTCTCCTGTCAGATACGTGCGCATATCGCTTGTGTTGGTGTATCGGGTATTTTGACATAAGGAAGCGGCGCCGAGGCCGTATCCCAGATAATCCCGACGGATCCAGTATCCGGTGTTGTGGACGCACTCACGGCCGGGGAGGGCGTAATTCGATATTTCGTACTGATGACAGCCCCATTGTGAGAGGATACGTTCCGTGTCATCATACATGAGGTATTCCGTATCTTCATCCGGAAGGGCGAGTGCCTTGGCCGCAAAGGGCGTGCCGGGTTCTACGATCAGGCTGTAAGCGGAGATGTGTTCACTTTTGAGCGCCGCGATCGTATCAAGGTTTTCCCGCCAGTCATCAGCCGTCTGCCCCGGCAGCGCCATCATCAGGTCGATATTTATATTGTCAAACTCTGCCCTTCTGGCATTGTAAAAGCTCTCCAGAAAGTCCTCATAGGAATGGATCCTGCCCAGCATCCGCAGCTCTTTTTCACGGGGCGACTGAAGGCCGATGCTCAGACGGTTGATCCCCATGCTGCGGTAAGCTTTCAGCTTATCCATATGCAAAGTCCCCGGATTGGCTTCGATCGTGATCTCAGCCTCCGGGGAGATCGTATGTGTTTTGTAAAGCGTATCCATGACGCGCTCCAGAAGAGACACTTCCAGAATGGAGGGGGTTCCGCCTCCGATGAAGACAGATACGGCTTCTCCCTCCGGGGTCGTTCCGGCTTGAATCTCCTGGATCAATGCATCGACATATCGTTTCATCTCTTCCTCTCCGGCAGGCCCGGAAAGGAAATCGCAATACGCGCATTTTTTCACACAGAACGGGATGTGGATATAGATCTCGTACTCTTTCATTGCCCTTTTCCATGGTCCACCAGATAGGTGTTTATCATGGTGATATCATCCGTGGTCGCGATGGCCTTCGGATAAGCATCGATCGGCATGGGCGTGGCTGTAGGCCGCGGCGTGATGGTAAGCTCCATCACCCGCATGGACGCCTCGTCCACCTCTTTCTCCTGGCATCCGGCCAGGCAGACTGATAAAAGCAACGCCCCTGCAATTGCAGGGATCCATCTTTTTTTCATGAGTTACCTCTTCTTATATAAAAGTTTTACTTATCGTCCAGCTTCAGAACGCTCATGAAGGCTTTCTGCGGAATCTCCACATTGCCGATCTGGCGCATTCTCTTCTTTCCTTCCTTCTGTTTTTCCAGAAGCTTTTTCTTACGTGTGATGTCGCCGCCATAGCACTTGGCAAGCACGTCTTTCCGGAGCGCCTTGACCGTTTCTCTGGCGATGATCTTGCTTCCGATGGCCGCCTGGATCGGGATCTCAAACAGCTGACGCGGAATCTCTTCCTTCAGCTTTTCGCACATCTTGCGGCCGCGTTCATAGGCGGTGCCGCTGTGTACGATAAACGAGAGAGCGTCCACTTCTTCTTTATTGACCAGGATGTCAAGTTTGACAAGCTCGCTCCTCTCATAGCCCGCAAGCTCATAGTCCAGGGAAGCATATCCTCTGGAACGTGATTTCAGGGCATCGAAGAAATCATAGATGATCTCGTTCAGCGGAAGCTTGTACTTCAGCATGGCTCTGGTCTCCTCCATATAATCCATGCCGATGTACTGTCCTCTCCGTTCCTGGCAGAGATCCATGATGGGACCGATAAACTCTGTCGTTACCATGATCTCAGCGTCCACAATGGGCTCTTCCATATATTCGATCTCAGAAGGATCAGGCAGGTTGGTCGGGTTGGTCAGGTCGATCACGGTTCCGTCCGTCTTATGGACCTTGTAAATAACGCTGGGAGCCGTAGTGACCAGATCCAGGTTGTATTCCCTCTCCAGTCTTTCCTGGATGATCTCCAGGTGAAGCAGGCCCAAAAAGCCGCACCGGAAACCGAATCCCAGAGCGACCGAAGTCTCCGGCTCATAAAACAGGGAAGCGTCGTTCAGCTGCAGTTTTTCCAGCGCGTCCCGGAGATCCGGATAGCGGGCTCCGTCCGCGGGATACATTCCGCAGTAAACCATGGGATTGACTTTTTTGTACCCCGGCAGAGCTTCCGCACAGGGTCTCTGTGATTCTGTGATCGTATCGCCCACCCGGGTATCCCGCACATTTTTGATGCTGGCAGTGAGATAACCCACCATGCCGGCGGAAAGCTCTTCACAGGGAATAAACTGTCCCGCCCCGAAGTAACCGACTTCCACTACCTCCGTGGTAAAACCGGTGGCCATAAAGCGAACGGACGTTCCTTTTTTCACCCGTCCGTCCATGATCCGGAAAAAGACGATCACGCCTTTGTAGGAGTCATAGACAGAGTCGAAGATCAGCGCCTTCAGCGGCGCGTCCGGGTCTCCCTTGGGCGCCGGTATCTTTTCCACGATCTGTTCCAGCACTTCTTCCACATTCTGTCCGGTCTTGGCGGAGATCCGGGGAGCGTCCTGCGCCTCCAGCCCGATCACGTCTTCGATCTCGTTGATCACGCGTTCCGGCTCTGCGCTCGGCAGGTCGATCTTGTTGATGACCGGCAGTACGTCAAGGTCATGATCCAGCGCCATGTAGACGTTGGCCAGGGTCTGGGCTTCGATGCCCTGCGCAGCATCCACCACCAGAACGGCCCCGTCGCAGGCAGCCAGACTTCTGGACACTTCGTAGTTAAAGTCTACATGTCCCGGCGTATCGATCAGGTTGAAGATATATTCCTGTCCGTTTTTAGCTTTGTAGATGATGCGGACTGCCTGGGACTTGATGGTGATGCCTCTCTCCCGTTCCAGCTCCATGTTATCCAGGATCTGGGACTGCATCTCCCGCTCCGTCAGCAGGCCGGTTCCTTCGATGATCCGGTCGGCAAGTGTGGATTTGCCGTGGTCTATATGGGCAATGATACAAAAATTTCTGATATTATCCTGAACCGCCACGCGGGTTTCCTCCTCAGTCACACTATGCGATGTTCAAAAGGTCTTCTGCCTCGCCTGATGCACTCAACGCGAACCTGGCATGCATATATGCCGCGCAGCATTCCTTCTTTATCCAAATCGTTATTATAACATAAAAGACCGGCTCCTGTCTATGCCGGCAGACCGGTCTTTTCTCCCTGTTTTTTCTCTTTCCGAAAAAAAACCAGATTACAGAATAACAGAAACGTGCTATCATACAAATGAAGGCAACAACATTAGCAAAGCTCACATCACGGTATGAGCAAGTGGGATGGAAGTGATGAGCCAATGAAAAAGGTTCTTTATATTCTGAATGATTGTATGCGTAAGTTCAGTTACGAAAGAGTGGCGGGGCTCATGCAGTCCCTGAACAAACTGGACGAACCAGCCGACCTGTACGTCATCCGCAGTGATGCTTATTCCGGTTTCGCGGCTGAGCATAATCTGGGGGAATACAATATCTACCGTCTCCCTGATTATAACGATTATGACGGGATCCTGCTGGATATCAACAATGTCTTTAACAGCGCGGAGGGCACCTTTGACGCTGCGGGCGTGCAATATGTGTTCGACGCGGCAGCCGCCGCAGGAAAGCCGACCATCTCTATGGCCAACCGTCTGAGGGGGTTCCACTATGCAGGCATCGACAATTATGCCTCCATGACCTCAGTGATCAGACATCTGCATCGCGGGCTTGGCCTGACGGATTTCTGGTTTGCCAACGGTCCCGCGGATAATTATGAAAATCAGGAACGCGTCCGGGCATTGCGGGACTACTGCATGGCCAACAGCCTGTTCTGCGGGGAGGAGCGTTTCTTTTCAGAAAGCTTCATAGTCGAATGCGGCATTCACGCATTTGCGTATTTTATGGAGAAGAATCACGGAACTCTTCCGCAGGCGGTGATCTGTGCCAACGACCACATCGCGTTGGGGATCATTCATGCTGCCGAGGAAAAGGGTTATTCCGTTCCCCGGGATTTTCTTGTCACCGGCTTTGACAATACGGACCTGGCGGCCACTCTTTCGCCGACGCTGACCTCGGTGGACCAGCAGCGCTGGAACATGGGGAAGGCTTGTATTGACACACTGAACCGTCTGTGGCGAGGGGAGCAGATTCCCTCCTTTATCACCACCCCCACAAAGCTGGTGCTTAGAGAAAGCACGAGGGAAGCAGGCGTCGGAGCCTCCAGCGCGGAACAGAAGGATCCGGGGAATTATGTCGGCGGTTCCGCCAGCGTCACAGATTTCAGCTACAAGCTGCGCATTATGCAGTACAAACTGCCGGGCTGCCGGTCCATTGAGGAGATCTGCGAAGCCTTGATCGAATGTATTTCGGTCCTGAACTGTGAAGGTGTCGATATGGTTCTGGACCGCCGTCTGTTTAACCCCGAGCTTTCCATCGGCTTTAAAGAACAGATCGGCCAGATGCGGAACGTATCAGACAGCATGCCCGTTGAAGGATACCCGGACAGCCTGGAGCTGTTCTTCAGCTGGAGGGCCGGGCAGACGCCGGAATTTCCCCGCCGCCCCGTGGGCGGACGGCTGGTTCATCTTGAGCCGGAAGGCTCTGATGCCGGCGGGAAGAATTATCTCTTCTCACCGCTGCATTTTATGGAGCATACGGTTGGATATCTCTGCCTGCATAACTGTCTGGACCTGATGCGGATCAAGGGCGTTTCCCCCGTCGTCAGCACCCTTACGATGGCGCTCCGCAATTACTTTACCAGACAGGATCTGGCCTATGTCAATCATGTCCTCTCCGGCATTTCCATGAAAGACGGCCTGACCGGACTTTACAACAGGCTGGGCTATCATGAATACGCCTATGACTTGTTTCACCAGACGAACGCGTCGGGCGGCAGGCTGGCGATCCTTTTCATCGATATGGACCACCTGAAGGAGCTGAACGATCGATACGGCCATGCCGCAGGCGATCTCGCCATCAGAGGCATCGCCTCCGCGATCCTGCACAGTGTGCCGGCTAACGCCGTACCTGTCCGCTATGGCGGGGATGAATTTCTGATCCTTCTGCCGGTGCGGGAATCTGCGGAAGCAGACAGCGTACTGAAAGATATCTGCAGGACGCTTCCCGCCGAATCCAGGATTCTCGGAATTCCGACAGAAGTCAGTTTCAGCGCTGGCTATGTCCTGACGGAACCCGAAAGCAACAAGCAGCTGGACAAATACGTCCAGGAAGCCGACGTCCTTATGTACAAGCGCAAAAAAGAAAAAAAAGCGCAGCGATGACGAAGTATCCGGGCAGTCTTCTTTAAAAAAATGAACACTGATAATAAAAAGGCATCGGCAGGTATGGAATCTGCTGACGCCTTTTCTTTATCAATCAGGAAACAAGCTCAGATCAGGCAAGGGAAGCTCCCAGTTCCTTACAGGCAGCAAGCGCGTCATCATCCGGCGCATCATTTGCCGTTACACCGTCCGATACCAGAACGATTCCCGCATTCCGGCACCGCTCTTCCCAGTCACGCATCCATTGACCGTCACCCCAGCCGTAAGAACCAAACAAGCCGATTTTCTTTCCTGCCAGCGAACTCTCCACATCCGTAAACATCGGCTCGAATTCGCTTTCTTCCAGCACTTCATCTCCCATAGCAGGGCAGCCAAAGGCAATGCTTTCATAATCTGACGCCAGTTCAGCGTTGAAAGATCCCGCCTCGATCAGGGAGACATCAGCGCCTTTTTCCTTCGCGCCGGCTGCGACGGCTTCCGCCATCGCCTGCGTGTTCCCGGTACCGCTCCAATAAACTACTGCCATCTTACTCATACAAATTATATCTCCTTTCGCACAGTGGTTTTGTTTATCTACAGACCGGAGTTTTTCTGTCTGTCGGTATTCACTGCCAGACTCTCCAGAGATCTGCCGCTTTTCATTTTCCGGCGGTAAACACATGTACATTTCCTGTATTTCTCAAAAGTTCTCTCCGCTTCCTCCTGATTGCTGTATGCCTTCCAGCATCCTGTACATTTAACCCCTTCACGGGAACTGGCCATAAAGCTCTTCACATCAGAAGGCGGATATCCCAGAAACAGACCGATCTCATGGGGGAAGGAATCATCTTCCTTCAGATGTCGGATCAGACATAAAATACACTGATCCATCCTGCTGCCCGGATATCCCATCTCTTTCAGGATACAGGCTGCTTCCGGCTGTCTCAGATCTTTCTGCAGCCTTTCCGGACGAAAAAGATACAAAAGAATACCGTCCTTTTCCCTCTTTAACGGAATCGCTCTCATTCCTTTTCCGTTCAATATCCGGTTTACTCTGCGGAGTGACCGGATTGCATCTTCCCCTTCTGTTTTTACCGGAAACAGGTTCGCCGTCTTAAGTCCCGCCAGCGTCGGCGCGCCGTGTTCAATCAATGCGTGTTCAATCTGCATAGACCGCTCCTTCCAGAATTCCCTGCAAGGAGGCAAGCGAGCTTGTATGCGATCTTATGATTCTTGTTTCTGACGCGATGTTCTTCAGCGCATTCTGAACCAGTTTGTGAGAAACAGTATGCGTAAACAGGATCAGGACGTCCGGTTTGCCAATTCTGTTCTTCAGATCAGCCCCTGGCTTGCAGAACACTTTGGATCTGCATCCATACCGCGAACACATCTCTCCGTACTTTCTCTCCATACACTCGTTTCCGCCAATGATCACAACACTCATATCTCCTCCGATAGTTAGCATAAGCTAACTGCAGCTCTGAAAATCTGCCTGCGGCAGGAATGTAAGGCCTGCAACAGGCATGCAATTATAGTTAGTCTAAACTAATTCTTATGTTGCTAATATATCATCTCCTGATGAATATGTCAATATTTTTTATCAAGGATCCGTACTTCCCTGCTGGCTCAAACAGATTGAATTGTCAATCGGCAAACAATTTAATCATCTTCAATCAGCTCGTTTTTATCAGTTTGATTTCGTCCTTCTTTGGTCTTCTAAATGGAGTATCTCCTCGACATATCTTTTCTAAGCACGCCCTGGA
>CAMOQF010000114.1 GCA_946622645.1 uncultured Blautia sp. | reverse complement strand
ATTGAATTATATCAGAATGGCGTTTGCTTATGACAGGTGCAGCGATAGTTCGGGAAAACAGATTTGTTGCTACAGAAAACGGAACGATTTTTGTGAGAATTACAGGCTGCGGGGATCCCTTGCTGATGATTCACGGAACAGCATCGGATGCAGACTATTTTAAGGATTCGGTGCCGCTTTTGTCCGATTCCTGTAAGGTGATCAGCTATGACAGGAACGGCTGCTCCAGAAGCATTCCGTTTCCGGAGGCAGACTTCGGGATCCGCGGAGAGATGAAGGATGCCGCGGCATTGCTGGATCTGGCAGGGGACAGAAAGCTCAGCATTTTTGCGCTGAGTGCCGGCGCTCTGGCGGCGCTTGAACTGGCGCTGTTCTATCCGGAAAGGATAAAGAGGCTGATCCTGTATGAACCCTCTTTCTGCATCAGCGAAGAGTCCGTGAACAGGTTGAAACGCACGGAAAAAGAGATCGGCAGTCTGGTCTCCGACGGGAGAACGGCTGCCGCATTGCTGCGCTTTGTGGATCTGATCGGCGGCCTGGATCCGGAGAGCCCGCCGGTATCCGAAAAACAGCAGCTGGCTAATTTTGATAATTTCAGGTTTTTCCTGGATCATCAGCTGGGGCATTTACCCTGCGGTGAGGAAATTTCCGCCAGGCTGGAGAAGCTTGCCGTTCCATGCTGTATACTGTGCGGAACGAAGGACGGGGAAGGGCTTTTTTATCAGGCTTCCCACGAGGCCGCACAGCTTTTGGGGATCCGGCCGGCCTATGTGGAGGGCTTTCATAACTATCCCAAGGACCATCCCCAGGAATTTTCAGACGTCATCAGATCGATGCTGACATAGAGAGGAGACAAAAATGCCGATTAACAAGAAACACGAAGATGGCAGATGGCTTTATACCGTATCCGGCAGGCTGGACGTGAACACATCTCCGGATCTTCAGAAGGATCTGGAAGAAAACATCACCGGCTCAGAGGATGTTGTTTTTGATTTCAGCGAGCTGAAATTTATATCGTCTGCCGGTCTGAGAGTCCTGGTCTTTACAAAAAAGAAGCTGGGTGAAAACGGAAATGTGATCATTCAGGGCGCGAATGAGTTTGTCCTGGAAATCCTGGAAACAACAGGCCTGAGAAGCGTTTTTGATATCAGGTGAACCGGCGGATATGCCGGAATACCGCCTGGGAGGAGCACTGGTTAACATGAACAATACGTTTATGGATGTTGTGAAATTCCTGCAGGATTTTGCAGAGTTTGATCCGGAAGATATTGATATGGCGAGCCGCATGAAGGAGGATCTGGGTCTCGATTCTCTGACGCTGATCACGATGGTGGATGAAGCGGAACGCCGGTTCAATATTGTGATTCGGGATGAGCAGCTTATGTCAATCAGAACAATAGGGGATGTAGTAAGATCTATCGACGAACAGACCCGCTCTTGAGAGGAGTGTCCGATGGAGAAGAAGTACTATTCCAAGATACCGAGAGAAAAGGGAGACTATCCCTTTTACGATCTGATTTCTCTGTATGATTACAGACTCCGCACTGCCCCGGATGTACCGCTGTATACATTCACGGATTACCACACGGGCGTAAGGACTCAGATCATGCCCGAAGAATTCGTTGCACAGTATCAGGCACTGGGAACGTGGCTTGCGGAGCAGCGGTATGAGAGAAAGCATATCGCAGTTATGGGGGACAGCTCCTATGAGTGGATCCGCACAATGCAGGCCGTGATCTGCAGCAATAATGTTCTGGTTGCGCTGGACAGAAACCTGGAGATCGGGACGCTTGTGGAGATGCTGAAGGCGAGCGATGCGGAGCTCCTGTTCTGCTCGGAAAAATATCGGGATAAGGCTGAGAAAATATCCGATATTCTGGGAATGAAAGTACTTATTCTCGAAGAAAATGCCGGGAGAATAGAAGAAGGGAAAAAGCTTCAGGAAGCGGGAAGATGCGGCTGCATCCGTGAGAAGCTGGATCCTGACGCCCTGGCGCTGCTTGTGTTTACATCGGGCACCATGGGCAGCAGCAAATGCGTCATGCTGAGCCTTCGCAATCTTGTGACAAACACATTCTGCTGCTGGGAGCAGATGCGGCTGCATTACCATATTGTATTCATTCTCCCGTTCCATCATGTGTACGGATTGAACATTGCCCATTTCCCCTATGTTCTTGACGGAAAGACGATCCACATCAATCAGAGTATCAGGGATCTTTTCAGGGATATCCGGGCAGAGAATCCCGAAGTGATTGTAGGCGTTCCTTTATTCGTGGAACTCTTTTACAAGATGGTGTGGAAGGATATCCGGGAGAAGGGGCTGGAAGAAAAAGTCCTGTCGATGATCGAAGAGAACCGGAAGAATCCGGAACTGTCCATGGATGAAAAGCTGGAGATGTTCCGCTTTGCGACGGGGGTTCTGGGAAACCGGATCAAGGGACTGATCGTCGGCGGAGCGCCTATTTCCGATAAATATTACTACGGCTTCAGAGACCTCGGCCTGGATGTCAGCCAGGGATACGGTATTACCGAATGCTCTCCTCTGGTTGCGGCCACTTATCTGAACGCCAACAGACCGGGCAGCGTGGGCAAGGTGCTGCAGGGTACGGAAATGATGATCGACCGGCCGAACGAGCATGGCGAAGGGGAAGTCTGCGTCAGGAGTCCCGGGGTGATGCTTGGCTATTACAAAGACGAGGAAGCCACCGGAGAGGTCATCCGGGACGGATGGTTCCACACCGGAGACATCGGTTATATTGATGAAGACGACTATGTCTATCTCAGCGGGCGGATCAAGAATCTGATCATTCTTGCCAACGGGGAAAATGTTTCGCCGGAGGAGATAGAGCTCCGGCTGATTGACCATCCTGCCATACAGGAGCTGGTCGTTTATGCGAAAGGGGACAGGATCGCGGCGCAGATTTACGTTTCGCCCGATGCTCAGGAAGAGGATCCCCAGGAAGAGATACGCCGTTTTATTGAACAGTACAATGATTCCGCGCCTTCCTTTAAGCAGATTTCTGTCGTTGAATTCCGGAATAGTCCTTTTGAGAGGACGGCGAGCCAGAAAATTCTGCGGAATTCTCTTCAATAACCACGTTTGAAAGGAAATGCAAAATGGTTCAGGAAAGAAATGACTATTTGATTTCCTCATCGATGAAGAAATATCTGATGGCAGCCATCGCTGCCATGCTGATCAATAATCTGAATGCCATGATCGACGGCATTCTGATGGGACGTCTGCTGGGAAGCTCCGCGTTCTCCGCGGTGAACCTGTGCCTGCCGATGGTCGGCCTGATTACTGCCTGCGGCATGCTGTTTTATGTCGGGTCGGATGTGCTGGCTTCCATGGCCGCGGGCGCCAGAGAAGAGAGAAAAGCCTGCGTCATTTATACCGTCTCGCTGATCAGCGTCGCGGTTTTAAGCATCGTCATCACGGCAGGATGCCTGAGCGGCCTGCCTGTGATCAGTTCTCTGATCTGCAGAGAAGAGGCGCTGCTTGGCTATGTGAGCGACTATCTGTCCGTCTGCTTTGCGGGCAGTTCCATCACCATGATTTCCGCAGCGCTGCTTTCCTTTGCACAGGTGGCGGGGAAGCCGTCGCTGGTTGCAAATGCCAGTCTGGTTACTGTCTGTACGAATATCATCTGTGATATTCTGTATGTCGGGTTTTTCGGATTCGGAATCAGGGGTGCAGCGGCGGCTACGCTGACAGGGTCGCTGTTTGCCATTATTCTTATCCTGGCCGACAGTTTCCTCAAGGGCAGTCAGTTTCACTTTGTCAATCCCGGCAAAGAGTTCCTGCCGGTGTTAAAGGAGAATGTCCGCTATGGGTTTCCTCTGATGACGCAGTCTTTGGCCATTGTTGCCTATTCGTATCTCTGCAACATGTGCGCGCAGAAGTTCGGCGGGGTGAAAGGGGCCTTTGCCGTATCCATGCTCACCTATGCCACGATTCTCTGCCAGGGCGTGTCCGGCGGAATCGGCCAGTCCTTCAACGCGATCGGCGGAATGCTGAAGGGGCAGAAGGATGATGTGGGCGTCTATATGCTCTACAAAAAGGGAATCAGAATTGCTGCTGTGTTTTCCGCTGTCGTATGTGTGGTGATTATGGCCGCGGCACCTCTGTTTGCACGCCTGATGGGAGCGGAGGACCAGGAGATCATCCGGTATTCGGCAAGGTCTCTGCGGATGGCGCTGCCGTTTGTGGTGCCGATCTGCATACTCTGGATCATGCCTGCCGTATATGCCCTGAGCGGCGAACTGAGCATACTGCCGGTGATCAGCTTCTCGCAGCCCGTTCTTACCGTGATCGGCCTTTACCTTTGCGGAACGCTGATCGGAAATGATTATATGTGGCTGGGCTATCCCGCGGCCGCTGTCCTCTGCTTTCTGATCCTTGTGATCATCGTGGAAAAAAAGAGAAGCGGGGCGAAAGATAAGAGAGCTTTCCTGAGTCTGCTTCCCGTGGGTACCGCAGAAAAGAATGTATATGATATTTCTGTCATATGTGATCCCGGCCTCCTCGGCGAGCAGATCAGGCAGCTGGATGCGTTTTTTGACCAGCAGGACATTGCGTATAATCAGCGGATGCGGATCCGTCTTTGCATGGAAGAGATGATGGCCAACATTATCGAGCATGCCGAGAGAAAAAAGAGTCAGTATTTTGATCTGAAGGTGGTTGTGGATGAGGAAAGTATTCTTGCGGTCATCAGGGATGACGGACAGCGGTTCGATCCTGTCCATGCCGAGAATATGGGTACCGGCCTGAAGATCGTAAAGAGTATGTGTAAGGATATCGACTACACCTATGTCTATGGACTGAATATGGTATTCCTGAAATGGATGCGTTAAAACTACAGGATCAGGATTTAAAAGTATATTCCGGTGTGTGGTCTGCACGGAATATGATTTTAAATAAATATCACTCAGAAAGGAGAACTATCATGTCAACACAACAGACACCGGGTGCCGGTTATACCATGCCGACTCCTGACCAGCTGCCGAAGCTGAGACTCGTGACGCCCCTGTTTCCGGGGATGATCAAGCAGCAGGAGCAGGCGCAGGAAGGCGCTGCTCCGGAAAAAGAGATGCCATTACCGCAAACACCTTATGCCTATGCACAGGGTATGCCGAATCAGACCGCGGCACCTCTGTATGCGGGAGCTCCCAATGCTCCTAAGGCAGAGGAAGAAGAGGAAGAAGAGGAAGAATAATTCCCGGGATGGCAGAAGCATGTCCGCTCAGAAAATGACCGGATCAACCGCTTGCTGAGGGACAGGGAATGAGAGGCTGTCTTGCGGGCAGCCTCTCTTCTTGCTTCTTATTCACGCACTTGTGTCTGACTTGATAATGATCTTCGGACATTCTGAGGAAAGAACAGGATTCACCGAAACACAAGAATAATCATGACAGAGGAGATCAGAAGAAAATGAGTTTGGATAAATTCGATCATGCGGCATTGCAGAAAAGCTGGAAGTATATCAGAGATCTGAATTCCGTAAGCAGGGAGCGCCTGGACCAGACGGCGCTGGTATCCATGAACAGGAGTTATACATACCGGCAGATGTTCCGAAACTGGGACAGGTATGCGGAAGTTTTTTCGGCGCTGGGGATTACGGGAGAGAACCATGCAAGGCTGGCTGTGTTTGACTGCGGCTGCGTGGAATCCTCGTTCGCATTCTATGCCGCAAATATGACAGGCGCTTCGGCGGCCGGCTATGCCCCCGGCTATCTCTCAGAGAAGTTTCCGCTGGACCGGGCGATCAAAACTGAAGGAATCACAGACCTTCTGATCAACGATGTGGTGATTAACGAAAAGCTCCTGACGCATGTTCTCAAGCTGAGAAAGGAACTGGGGCTTCGGAATATCATTGTTGTCCGGGTTCCTCTTGACGGCGACGGAATGGATCCTCAGCTGGTCAAAATGAGCAGGCAGAATTACCGCCGGTTAAAGAAAATGCCGGGCGTGGCATTCATGGACGATCTGATGAGTGCCTACGAGGCAACGCCGATCCGCTATGGGAAAGAGGAGAATGATCCTCAGGCATTTATCCTTCATACCTCGGGCACGACAAAGGGGATCAGCAAACCGGTTCCCCTCTCGGATTACGCCGTCAATATTGCCGCGGAGAGCATGAAGCAGTGTCCGGAATTTGAGCAGTTTAAGGTGGGAACGGTCTCGCTGTGCACCATGGTCGCGACGTCTGTCTACGGCTTCGTAAACCAGCTTCACGGCCCGCTCTCTTTCGGCTGCGAGGTGGTGGTCCCGCCGATGTCCAATACGAATCCGTGCTTTGTCAAGATGATTTCGGATTATAAAGTGAATGTGCTCTTTATTACGCCCTATTACTTCGAGGCATGGAGCAAGATGCCGGAGGAACTGGTTCCCGACTTTTCCACGGTGAACTGCGTGATCACGGGGGGCGCCTATCTTTCCGCGAAGGCAAGGAAAAGGTATATGGCTTTCATCAACGCCCACGGCGGAAACGATCCCATGTTCATCAATGGATACGGCATGTCGGAGACCTGCGGCGCATGCATTATCCAGACGGGAGATGTGGAGGATGATTCCATTGGCTTCGCGCTTCCCGGCGTGAACATCCGGATTTACGATGAGCTGGAGGAGAAGTTTTACGCTGTCGAGGACCGGCATACGGGTGTTCTCTACATCAATTCTGATTCCATCAGTATGGGAAAGATTGATGATACCACCTATTTTGAACTGGAAGAGATTGACGGGCTTCCCTATATCTGCACAAATGATGTTGTGCAGGTAAATGAGGACGGAAGTCTGGCGTGCAAGGGAAGAGCAAACCGTTATTTCGTCAATAATGACGGGATCAAATTCAATGCGGGACTGATCGAGAATCTCGTGGCGGCACAGGACGGCATCGAAGCCTGCGCCATGGTTCCCTGGTATGACAAAATTCTCACCCATGATACCGTGCCGGTTCTTTATGTCCAGACTCTTGAACGGAATCAGAACGACGTGGAAACGGTGCGAAAGGCCCTGGTGGAAGTATTTATCGGCCAGAAAAAGGCGGAGGAAACAAACCTTCCCATGCAGTGCGTGATCACGGGACAGATTCCGCGCAACGACAATGGAAAGGTCGATATTTACCGGATTACCACGGGGAAGGTGGAAGGCGCAAGGCACATCATCCGGCCGATCCGAAAAGACGGCGTGCTGCAGGATATCCGCCTCGAATTCGTGCCCGCGAGCAATAAGAGC
>CAMOQF010000113.1 GCA_946622645.1 uncultured Blautia sp. | reverse complement strand
TGCCTGGCCGGCCCGCAGATGGCGGAAGGCTACTGGAACCAGCCGGAGCTGACAAAAGAGAGCTTTACCACGATCCGCGCCGCAGGCAGGACGGTTCCCGTCTACCACACCGGAGACATGGCGGCATACACGAAAGACGGTCAGCTCATGTATGCGGGAAGAGCGGACGCGCAGATCAAGCTCAGAGGCTTCCGCATCGAACTCAGTGAGATAGAGGCCTGCGCACTCCGGTATGTGGGAGTGGCACAGGCGGCGGCCGATGTCAGAAACGATCAGATCGTCCTGTATTACACCGTTGATGAAAGCAGGACGGAGGAGAGCGATCCTACAAGACTGGAGGGGAAGCTCCGTTCCTTTATGGAGCGTATCCTGGCAGATTACATGGTACCTTCCTGGTTCGTGCAGATGGAGAAAATCCCTGTCACCGTAAACGGCAAGGCGGACAGAAAACGTCTCCCGGATCCGGTGATCGCACAGGAAGAGAATTACGTGGAGCCTTCCACAGAGTATGAGATCATCGTTGCGAAGTGCATGAAGGAGGTTCTCAAACTCACCCGGATGGTAGGCGCTGCCGACAGCTTTGCTGCCCTGGGGGGCGATTCCATCAATACCCTTCGTATGGTCAGCAGTCTGTACCAGTACGGCATCCGCGTGCATACAGCAGATATTCTGAAATATGATACGGTAAGAAACATCGCGGCCCATATTGAAGAGCAGCAGACGGCTCTCAGCATCAGCCAGGATCCCATGGAGGGACCGGTGGGAGAGAGCGCCATCATGAGTTTCTTCCGATATCTGGAACTGCCGCGGGAGGAAGCGTTTACACAGCAGCTTCTTCTGAAGCTGAATGAAAATACAGAGCACAGAATCCTGGAGGACGCGCTCGGGGCATTGGCATGGCAGCATGATCTGCTGCGGGCCGTGTATGATGACGGGCAGCTCGTCGTGAAGCCTGCCGGTACAGAGATCCGGTTAAAGGAAGTCTTCCTGGAGGCGTCGGATAAAGAGCGTCTTCCGCAGCTCCTGAAGGATCTGCGCAGACAGATGGATATGCGCGCGGCGCTTTTCTGCCCCGTGCTGATTCACCGGGGGAACGAAGAACTGCTCTATTTGCTGGCCCATCACCTGATCGTGGACGGTGTCTCCTGGAGGATACTGACCGGCGATCTCGAAGATGCCGTCAGACAGCTTCAAAAAGGCAAAAAACCGGTTCTTGAACCGAAGACAAGCACGTACCGGGATTATGTGAACGCTTTGCATGAGTACCGGAACAGCCCGGCGCTGGCGGAGGAGATTCCTTACTGGAACGGCGTGATGAAAAAGCTTCTCGCGCTGCCTGCCTCAGACACAAAGGACTACAGCAGAAGCTTTGCCTCTGTGTCCGCTGACCTGAACCGCGACGGTACGGGAGAGGTGCTGGGAGCCCGCCGCACAAGACTTCACCTGAATATGAATGACCTTCTGATCACGGCGCTGGCCAGAGCCTGGCGCAGGATCACGGGCAGCGGAGATGTATCCATTCAGCTGGAAGGCCACGGCAGGGAAAACTTCGGAGAAAACCTTCAGATTGAAAGAACCGTCGGATGGTTTACATCGGTCTATCCGGTAGTGCTTGACGGAATCAGCGCCGGATCCGGCCGTGAGATCGAAGAAGATCTCATCCGGGTAAAGGAAACGCTGCACCGCGTTCCGGCGAAGGGGGCAGGTTATAATATCCTGCGCTTTGTACCGGGACAGTCGAAGACAGATTACCTTTCCGACCGGATGGCCAAAATCAGCTTCAACTATCTGGGAGAAGCCGGCAGCGCCGAAGAGAGCGGAAGCCTGTTCTCCATCGTGCCGCAGGAGGAGAAAGCCTCACGGGGAGAGCGGGAAAACGGCTTTGGTTCGGATATCAACATCAACTGCATAATCCTGAACGGGTGCTTCCACCTGGATCTTGACTATAATGAATCCCTTTACCGGCGGGATGAGATGGAGCAGCTTGCACAGAATATCCTGGCTGAGATGAGAAAGGAAACATCTTTCCTGAACAGCCTGCACGGGGATCTCATGACAGCTTCGGATTACGGGGAGACCGCATGGACCGTGGAGGAATTTGAACAGGTCCGGGATAGCCTTGCCGCAGCCGGAGAAAAGATTCTGTCGATCCGGGCTCTTACGGAGGAGGAAGAAGCGCAGCTGTCCGCTCCCGATTCCGCATCAGACCGCAGCGACGCAGCATACGCTTATGTGGGCGTGTTTGAAACAGGAATGCTGCCGGAGAAGGAGGATCTGGAGAAAGCGCTGGAGCAGCTGGCCGGATCCAACGAGATATTCCGGACGTCCTATGTGCATGAAGGGGTGAGTGTGCCCCGCATGGTCTTCACGGACCGCCGTCTTCACGCCCGGTTTGTCCGGTGCGGGGAGAATGAGGACGCGCGCCATGCGGCACGGAAGCTGCGGGATAAGCTTCTTTCCGCGAAAGCAGGCACGGCAGCGGATCCGCTGTTTGATCTGTATGTTGTGAGCGATGAGGACAGTTCCTGCTGTCTCGTCATGGCCATGCATCAGGCGGTACTGACATGCACCGGCGTATCCGGATTCCTTCTGGCCATCAAGCTGATTACGAATATCGCTTATGTGACAGACAAGAGCTTTTCCGTTACGGACCTGATCTGTCCTGCGGATCCGCTGAGAAGACCCAGAGTGGACAGACAGGGGGTGAAGGTCTGCGAATTCTGCAATGCCTACGAGGAGGAGAAACCGACTATAGTGGTCGTTCTCGGCATCGTACTGCAGATGAGCGTGCAGCACCTGCTCGATGACTGGAGAAGACGGTTTAATGTCCTTTTGATCGAAGATGTGAATTATCATTACAATGAACTGTTTAAAGGAGAGAGGTATCCTTATATTGTTCATTTTTACGCGGAACTGATTGAGTGTATCCTCCCGAAGAAGAACAAAGTATTCGGATATATCGGATACTCTTTCGGAGGAGAACTGGGCTACAGTCTGACAGCGAAGATGGACCGGATCCGGAACAACAGACCCATCGCATTCCTGGGAGACTCCGACTTGATTCCTTCCCAGGGCGCCGGGTTTGCCAAAACCTATACCAGAGAGGATTTCGGAGAGATGCTCCTGGCAAAATTCAGGGAGAACGATATCCCGGAGGAGACCATGCTGTTTGCCTACAGTATGCTGAGTTTCCTGAACGCCGAGGATAAGATCTTTGATCCGTATGAGGGGAGAACCGTCCTTCTGCGGGCGAACCTGAACAATACGCCCGAGCAGCTGCAGACCAGGGAAATGCTGGCAAGACAGCACGCACGGGATCTGCGGGTGATCGACTATCCGGACCGTGATCATTTTAACCTGCATAATAATCCGGATATGCTGCCTGTGTACGATGAACTGTTTACAGAGCTGATGTCTGAAGAAGGGAAGGCGACAGAAGATGAGTAAGAATAGTAAGGACTCTGCAATGGGATCGATCAGGCGCGGCGCGATCCGCATTGGGCTGGAACTGATCCAGTCCCTCAGTTCAAAGCCTGTTGCTCCGTCCGTCAGAGATGATCTTGAAGGCAGGGTTCTGGAGAAACTGAACAATCCCTATATCAACAGGGAAGGCGTTCCCCTTGCCATGGATATTTTCAAGCCCATAGGGGAAGAATATGAAGGCCGGGAACTGCCGGTCATCGTTGCCATCCATGGCGGAGGGCTGGTGACCGGCGACAGGAAGATCTCACTGGATCTCTCCAGAGAGCTTGCACTGAGGGGATATCTGGTTTTTTCCATAGAATACAGGCTTTCCCCCAGGGCCAATGTCTGCGAGCAGTTTGACGATATCTGCGCCGGCATGGATCTTGTCGGGAGAAAGCTGATCGAGTATGAAGTGGATTATTCAAGGGTCTTTCTGACAGCGGACAGTGCGGGCGCATTTCTGGCGATCTATACCGCAGCCATGAAGAAATCCAGAAAGCTGCAGGATGCCATCGGGTATAAGCCCAGCCACATGACCTTTAAGGCCATCGGTCTTTCCTGCGGGATGTTTTATACCAGCAGGGACGATATTCTGGGGGCGCTGCTGTCGGAGCAGTTTTACGGGGACAAAAAGGAGGATGCAGAGTTCCTTCAGTTCATGAATCCGGAACATCCGGAGATTATCAATAATCTCCCGCCCACCTTCCTTGTGACCAGTAAGGGTGATTTCCTGAACAGATACAGCATCATGTATGAGAAGGCCCTGAAAAAGGCAGGCAAGACAACCAAACTGCTTTATTACGGCGATGACGAACTGAAGCACACCTTTAATTTCGCCCATCCTGACCTTCCCCAGAGCAAGGATGCCAACGATAAGATGCTCGCCTTCTTTGAGGAACAGGCGCAGATCCAGTATGCCAGGCAGACAGGCAGGGCGGAGCTGGCCAAAAAGACGGAGGCAATCGAGAGCAAGATCAAACGCGGCACCTATAAACAGCAGCGGCTCTGGAAAACGATCCGGGAGATGAAGTCACTGGATGAAGACTCCCTGAACAGTATTGCCATCAGAGATGAAGCCAGAAGCGTCACGTACCGGCAGATGTTCAGAAAATGGGACTGCTATGCGGAAGTCTTCTCCGGCCTTAAAATGACAGGAAGAAGCAATGCAAGGGTGGGAATCCCCGGCGCCATGACAAAGGAGGCCGTGTATGCCTTCTACGGTCTGAACATGACGGGCGCGCTGGTTTCCATGCTTCCCTATGCGTACATGGAAGATGCGGAGCGTCTGGCAGAGGCGGTCAGAGAGGAAGAACTGACGGATCTTATCCTGACAGATTATCAGGCCAGCCCTTCGTTCGTTAAGAAGCTGATGGAGCAGGAAACAGGTCTGCGCCGGGTGATCATTCTGACGACGGAGATGCGGAGAGCCGCTGTCCCGCAGGAAGAAATCACCAAAATCAAAAAGAGACGCTCCCTTCTGCAAAAGATACCGGGCGTCATGCTGATGAGCGATCTTCTGGTGGAATATGAAGCTTATCCGATTGTCTACGGCAGGGGCGGCGATGAAGCGGTCATTCTGCACAGAGAGAACGAAGGCCGTTATGAGCCGGTAGGATTTTCTGATGCGGTGATCAATGCCGAGGTCTTTCGCGTGGCAGAGCTGAATGCGGAGGAAAGCAAGGACACGAATATACTGGTGGGCCTGAGTGCGGAGATCAGCAGTTCCTATGTGCTGGTCAATCAGGTGCAGATCACGTTCTTCATGGGCGAATGCCTCATGATTCCATACAGGACAGGATACAATAAGTCCTTCCTGTCGTTGGTCTGCAGGTACAATGTCAACGTGCTTGTGCTCTATGCTTCCCGGCTGCAGGCGCTGATCGATGCGGCCGGAAAGTCAGGACAGTGGTTTCAGGCATTGAACCAGGTATTTCTTCTGGGAGATGATATTACCGGCGAGCAGATCGGAGCGTTCCAGACTTATTTTGAGGAACATGGAGGGGATCCCGGTATTGCTGTGATGTCTGTGAAAATGGAGGATTACACGCCCGGAATCCATGTCCCCGGGGAGCTTCAGGTGCCGGCAGAAAAAGCCGGCGGGCAGAAGAAACGCATCCGGACAATGGCTATGCCCGGCACTCCGTATATGCCCGGCGTTGCGGCTCTTGGCGGAGAAGAAATGAAGGACCCTCTGGTGTGGGAGGACAAGATCGGCAACAGCCACGACATGAGGAAAATTTTTGTAAAGCTTGGAACAGCACTGAAAGTCGGCAGGGCAGAAGCGAAAAAACAGGGACCGGCAAAGGACGGTCCGAAGGGCGCAGAAGGCGACGGAGAAGCAGCCAAGGAAAGAGTCATGAAAATGCTGGCGGTCATGTTTGATCCGTCGGATATTGACTATTACTATGAAGCCTAAAAAAACGATTCTTTACAGATATGCAGAAAAAATGCAGAAGATGTCCGGCGAGTTCTACGACTCCATACAGATTCAGGTTCCGGATGAGCTGGAGGCAGATCTCGGTCTGCCTTATTCCGGGGGAGATGGGAATGCGCTCTCCATGGACGTCTTCCGGCCGGCCGGCGAAAGGCCGGCCGGGCACTTTCTGCCGGTCATTATTATGATTCACGGCGGCGGGCTCTTTGTGGGAAATGCCAGAATGGAGGCAATGACCTGCATGCGCTTTGCCGGAAGAGGGTTTCTGGTTTTTTCTCTGTCCTATCGTCTGCTGACCGAGGCAGATGCCTGCGGGGAACTGTCTGATATCTGTGAGGGCTTCCGTCAGGTGGAAAAGCTTCTGCCTGCCTACGGAGGCGACAGAGACCGGGTGTATGTTGTGAGCGAAAGCGCAGGAGCCTATCTGGCCGTTTTTGCAAATGCCATGCACAGATCCCGGGCACTGTACGAGAAAGTAGGGGGGCGCCTGTCGAACCTCCGCGTCCGTATGATGGCGTGCTTTTCCGGCATGTTCTATACGAAGAAGCTGGATTTGATCGGCATGGTTTATCCCAGACAGATCTATGGGGAAAAACGATCCGACAAGGAATTTATGAAGATGATGAATCCGGAGCATCCCGAGATCATCGGGAATCTTCCGCCCATGCTGCTGGTAAGCAGCGATGAGGATTTTTTGAAAAAGTACACGCTGAAATACGAGAAGGCACTGAAAAAAGCAGGGATCCCCTGCCGGCTTTGGTACTATACGGACAATAAAGAATGTACGCATGCTTTCCCTTCCTTAAGGCCGGATCTTAAGGAAAGTCAGGAAGTCATCGATCAGATAGCGGATATATTTCTCGGATCCGGAGAAGATGACATCAGGCGGGAGTAAAGAAAATGAAAAACAAAAGGAGCATAGTAAAAAGCGCGGCACTGATTTTTCTTGCTTCCATTCTTCTGACAATGCTGGTAGCTTTTCTTGTTTCACGGGTAATTATTGACCAGCTGTATATTAATCAGAGATGGCTGGTATTTGAAGGCATATCCGAGAGCATTGAAGGTACGATCGATAATTATCCATCCCATGAATGGGTGTTTTCCTATCTTCTGGATCATCTGGACGATGAGCTCGACCTGGATTATGAGGAATGCGAAGAGGCAAGAGAAAAAGAAAGAGACTTTGTCAGCAGACATAACAACCAGCCGCTGATCGGGTTCACACAGGAGCAGGTCGAGTCATTTTCGGAGGAAGATCAGAAACGTTTTGCGGAGCTCGTCTACAATCAGTGGATAGTTCGCATGAATGATCTTCTGCAGAGATTCGGATTCAGCTATCTGTCGATTTTTGCCTCGGATGATACGGCTGCAGAAAAGATTTTTCTCCTCAGTGC
>CAMOQF010000112.1 GCA_946622645.1 uncultured Blautia sp. | reverse complement strand
CGGTGGAGGACCGCTTTTCACAGGAGGATCAGCTGGGGCTGGAGCAGTTTGTCCGGACGATGGAAGCGCATATGAGCTGGACCCACTGTACGATCCCCAGGTGCTGCTGACTTTTTCCTATGCCGGGAAGGACTATCCGATCGCATGGTGTCATACCTACGGCTGGGGAAAGGCGGCGTGCTTTGGTTTCGGAATGATCGCGGAATCTTACCTGCGCCCTGTCCGCAGGCTTTTTTGGCGTACAGGCGAATGGTTCCTGGACAGACTGTGAGATGGATGAGGTGGAGATGGACGAGGTGGCGTATACAAGGTATGAAAAGAGCAGTTTGTTTCTGCTGAAAGCATAGCACATCCGGCGCATGCTGTCCCGAATCTTTACCACGAAATCGTGTTTCCTTTACCTTGGACCGGTGCTTGACATTTTCTTTTTTATGGCATAAACTACAAATGCAGCGATTAGATATAGCTAACAAAAATAAGAAAGGACTTACGCCATGAAAAAACACATCACAGCATTGCTTTGCCTTTCTCTTACGATGAGTATGAGTGCAATCGCCGGAGCGGAAGCGGTTACGGAGGAGATGTCTGAGATCACCGCAGAAGTGATTGAGATTTCCTCTGCCGAGGAACTGGCTGCGATCAATGACAACCTGTCCGGCAATTATGTTCTGGCCGCAGACATTGATCTGGCAGGGGAGGCATGGACCCCGATTGGTGCATTTGTCTCCTCGGGAGAAGGGGAAGAGGGAGAGATGCCGGATGAAACAGCAGCCTTTACCGGAAGCTTTGACGGAAACGGACACACGATCTCCAATCTGAAGGTTGGCGGAGAGGATGGAATTGCAGTCGGACTGTTTGGCTGCATCGCGAATGCATCCGTAGGGAACTTTACGCTGGATCAGGCTGTTTCCGAGGGCACGATCATGGCTGCGGACGCAGTCGGTTACGCTTATTTCTCACAGGTATCGGATGTTACGCTGACAAACGGGACGGTCACTGCGTATTCCTCCGAGCTGAGCGGGGAAGGCATGTACGGCGGGATCGTGGCAGCCGGCATGTGCAGTGTGATCGAGAACTGTACGGCGCAGGCAGATGTCGTTATTCCCGACAACACAGCCAACGCCGGAATTGTTGGCGGTGGACTTGAGATGACCTCTGTGATCGGCTGCACAGCGGAAGGAACCATCAGCGCGGGCAGCGACTGCTATGGCCTTGGAGGCATCTCCGGCTGTGGATTTGCCGCGGAAGAATTTACAGACTGCACAGCGCAGAATGTGACCATCACAGCAGGTGAGGGGTCCCGCTGGATCGGCGGCATCACCGGGTATGCGGGAGGCTATGAAGCGGCCGAGTATGGCATGCCGGTAACCGTATTTACCAACTGCACGGCAAGCAATGTCACAGTAGACGCGGATGAAAATGCAGAAGGAGTCGGCGATATTGTAGGCAGCGGATTCTTCAGCGAGGAAGTCGCCGAAGCCATGGGCGCGCCGTTTGACCAGCCAACGCAGTTTACGCTGGTTGACTGCGCCGCGCAATGACGGAAGGATACCGCCGGGCGGATATTGTCGGACGGTACAGTGAGATGCTATACTGGGGGAAACGCTGAGAAATCTGCGTTTCCCTTTTTTGATTGGTTCTGCGTGAAGGGAGGATTGTATGCTGATCGACCTTACACTATGTGTTACGCCCCAGCTTCGGAAGAATGCCCAGGGGCAGGAGGAGAAGGCATTTACCGGTCATTTGGGCACTCATTTTGATGTGATGGATAAGGAATTCCCGCTGGAGTATGTGCGCAGGAAAGGGGTTCTTTTTGATGTTTCGGGGAATGTGAAGCTGCCGGGAGAAGCGGTAGAGCCGGGAGAAGCAGAAATGTCGGGAGATACAGAGATACCGGCAGATACAGAAATCACGCTGAGCGCGGCGGATCTTTCTGCGGTCCCGGAGGGAGCCTTTGTCATGTTCCGCACCGGCTGTATGGAAAGGTTCGGATATGGAACGGAACCGTATTCACACCAGCATCCTGTCCTGAGCTGGGAGCTGATCGATGCACTGATTGCAAAAAAAGTGGCCATGATCGGGATCGACTGCGCGGGGATTCGGAGAGGTGCCGAGCACACGCGGGCGGACCAGCGATGTGCGGATCACGGAACCTTTGTGATCGAAAACCTGTGCCATCTGGAGCAGATAACCGCGTGTATGGAAGGAAGCAGGATCGGTCAGGGCGGAATGATGATTCATGATTTTACGGTGAATACCTTTCCGATGAATTTTTCCGGGATGAGCGGGCTTCCGTGCCGTGTAGTGGCGGAGATCGATGAAACGTCAGCAAACTTGTCGGGTTATTATGACAAACTAATGCGGGAAGAGTGACCGGGTGCATGGTATGCTCTGTACATAAAACCAGGTGGCGGGAGTATTGCAGAAGGTTCTGCCAGGACCTGCCAGGTCCTGCCGGGGATCGACGGGTACTCCCTCAGCCGGATTTTATGAAACAGACCAGGATTTTATGGACAAACTACGGAAGATATGCTGCGCGAAAAGCGGACAGTAAAATGAGAGGAACAGGAGAGAAGCAAAATGAGATCGATCGAAGAGGAAATGAAGGGCAAGGTAGCAATTGTCACAGGCGGCAATACCGGAATCGGGTACGGCTGCGCAAAGGTATTTCTTGAGGCCGGCATGAACGTTGTCATCGCGGCGCGCAGAAAGGAAAAGGGCGAAGCTGCGGCTGAGGAGCTGAACAAGCTCGGCGGCGGGGAATGCACCTTCTTCCAGTGTGACGTGTCGGATCACGAGCAGGTGAAGGCACTGGTGGACTTCGCAGTGGAAAAATACGGACGCCTCGATACGATGGTCAATAATGCCGGCTACAATCCTCTGCATTTCGACGCCTGCGATATGAGCATCGAGAGCTACCAGCAGGTGCTTGCAACAAACCTGATGGGAGAATTCTACGGCTGCAAATATGCGATCCCGCATCTGCGCAAGACCAAAGGATCGATCATCAACATGTCCAGTATTATTTCCAAGGTCGGACAGGAGCAGACCGCGGGTTATTCGTCCACAAAAGGCGGCATCAACTCAATGACGCAGACCATCGCCATCGAGGAAGCCCGCCACGGCGTGCGTGTCAACGCGATCTGCCCGGGTCACATCATGACCGAGATCGTATATAAGGAAATGGAGCGCAATGCGGATCCGCAGGCCTACCTCGACCGCTGCAACCATTATTCCTGGCTCGGCCGCGGCGGCGAGCCCGAGGAGGTCGGCACAGCGGCGCTGTTCCTGGCCAGCTCCTGGGCGAGCTACATCACCGGCGTAACGCTCAACGTCTCAGGCGGCATGGAATTCGGAACGATCCCGAAGTACTACGCATTTGACGAATCCAACGAGAAGATGAAAGCGATGGAAGCGAAAGGCGAGGAGAGCGGCATTACCCAGCAGTAAAGATAAACGCGGAAAATGGGACAGGGGACGGTTCTCTGTCCCATTTTCATATTCTGTTTAGTGACGACACTTTTTGAGTGGGACAGAGAACCGTCCCCTGTCCTATGGGCATAAGCAGTGAAAAAAGGATTACAGGAGGTATCACGCATGCTCCAGCTTTGGCCGGATAAAGACATTCAGGTTCATAAAGCAAAGGCCGGCCGTGTGCCGCTTTTGATTCTTCAGCCGCGCCACCCGAAGAAGGATGCTCCGGGAGTTTTGTGGATCCACGGAGGCGGATTTATGGATCGTGAAAAACTGTTGGAGTTCCTGAAAGAAGGAGAGGAGATTCTGTGGGAAGGAAAAGCGGAGCCAATTCGGATCCTGGATGATACAAATGCATCTTCTTTCTGGAAAAAGCTGATCATATCAGCAGCTGTAACGGTGCTTGCCATTGCACTTTACTGGTATTTTTCTGTGAGAAACGGAGTGGAGGTCAGCTCTTTTATTATCGGTTTCTTTGCAGTATGCGGACTGATCAGTCCGGTGCGATTCTGGACAGATGCCCGGCGGGTCCGGAAGCAGAAGTATATCGCAACCGACAGAAGACTGATCGTACAAAGCGACACCATGCTGGATGTGCCGTACTCTTTTATACATGAAGCCGTGTTTAAAAGAGATGCAGACGGGCATGGTACATTGCTGTGCGGCAAGGATGCCGTGAAAAAGGATCCTGCAAAATGGAGAGTTGCGAGTATTCTCTGTAATATCAATGAAATCGACTCGAAGGATCCCTGCAGGAATTTTGTTTTTTATGCGGTGGAGGATCCGGAAAAGCTGCTGGAAGTGTTGAAAGAAAAGCTTCCTGTTCTGAAACAGTAAAATAGATAGAAGAGCCATGGGGACAGGGCCGCTTTTTCCCGCGCCTGGCGGGGGAGAGCGGTCCTGTCCCTCTGGATCTTGTTAGAATGAGATGGTCTCCGGCTCGCGGGTAAACGAACTAAAGGTTGCCGTTCCGCCCTTGAAATACCACACCTCGGTATTTCCGTCATCCGCCTTGTACATTGCCTGAAGGCTGGGATACGCATCGAGCATGGACTGGCGGGCTTCATTTCTGTCATCTTCAACCAGCTCGCCGCAGATTCTCAGCCACTCCCCATCTTTAAACGCGCAGATCTCAGCTTTTGGGTTCTTATGAAGCTGCTTGCTTACCTCTTTCACTTTTCCGGTCTGCAGGTAGAGGTGTCCCTCATAGAGATGTACGGTACCAAAGGGTCTGACCCTGGGCTGATCGCCCTCGACGGTAGCCAGGTAATACGTTCCGGCGTCTTTTAAGAATTTTACGATACGTTCCATTTTAAAACTCCTTTCTTTTTTATAACCGGCCAGATTTATACCAGTCATATTTATGCACAGTCATATTTATACACAGTCAGAATTGCATTATCCCTGTGTACATCGCCAGGGAGCGGCGCAGAGAAGCATTCCGTCTACCATTAGTCACAATTTGATTGGGATAGAAAATGTCTCTTGCCTCATTTTGAGTGGGACACAGAACCGTCCCCTGTCCCATTTTAGTGATCCCACTCGCAGATAAATCCGTAGTACGGAAGGGAATAATAGTCCGGTGATTTGGGTGAATATTCGGAATAGCCGTCATCCGGTTCATCATTCCATTTGAAGTTATCACTGCCTTTTCGGGAAGGATAATAGAATTTTTCCAGGAAATCCTGCCGTTTGGTTTTGTTGCCGGAATGATTGTTGGGCTGGTCATAATCCCAGTTCGCATAGGACCATGTTTCCCCGGTAACCCAGCGCCAGGTTCCTTCAGAGCCTTCGTCGGTTCCGCCGAGCCAGTAATGATGGGTGCCTTCAGCCGATTTATCCATAATCAAAGCGTTTGTGAACTCATCTTCCCCGGCACTTGTAATCGTGACAAGATGTCCGCCCTGTTTTTCGCAATAGGCTTTGGCGTTTTTCCATGTCAGGGCAATGTTATATACCCGGTAATGATGCCCGTTGTAGGCAGCGGTCTGCTCCGGGAACAGGGATGTTACGGTCACACGGCAGGATGCGCTCAGACCATTGGCGGTGGCGGTGATCAGGGCTGTGCCTGCTTTGATTCCCCTGACGGTTCCATCTGAGACTTCGGCGACGGCAGGATTGTCCGATTTCCAGGTGACGGAGGAGGACTTGCCGGTTACCGTTGCCACCAGCTCAATGGTTTTGCTGACGGAAACGGTCGCCGTTTTCTTGTTCAGTTTGATGGATGCCTTTTCCTGAACGGTAATTTCGCATGTGGCGCTTTGGTCGCCGACGATCGCAGTTATATAACAGTTTCCTTTTCCTTTCGCCGTTACCTTTCCGGCATTTGAAACCGATGCAACCGATGGATCCGAACTGGACCAGCTGGCTTTCGCGGCGTTTCCGTTTTTATAGGCAGTCAGCTTCGCCGTATCCCCGGTGAACATTGAAAGGGAGTCATTGCTTAATGTTACACTGGTGATCGTTTCGACGATTTCATCGAATGCCTCTTCGATGTCCTCCGGTTTGTCGATCTCGTGATATTTATCCTTTGAGGCGAGATCCTTCATGAGCTTCTTGCCGAAGGAGAGGTTCTTCCCCTTTGCATTATGGAAAAAGCCAAGCGCATAGATAAAGGTCTCTGCTTTTTTCATTTTCGCATCCTGTTTGTAAACGGCATTCGCATAAGCATAGTACTTATGATCGGATTTTTTGTATCGTCCGCTGGTCGTTTTACTTCCTTTTTTGGGAATGCCGTCGGAGCAGAGGATCACATTTTTTACGGTCTTACTGCCGCCCGGTACGGATTTCATCAGCTTCGCCGCCTTTTTCATGGCGGAGATCATGTTTGTGTTCCCTTTTGCCTGAAGTGAATTGATCGCTTTTTTGATTTTGGATTTTGATGAGGTGAACCCGCACACAACCTTCGAAGAGGAGCCTAGAGAGATCAGAGCGACGTAATTTTTGCCGTCCGCTTTTAAAATCGCATTGGAGAAGCGAATCGCTGCTTTTTTGGCACGCTTCAGCGGCGTACCCTTCATGCTTCCCGAACAGTCCATGATCAGCACATTGTACCTCGCCGTAGTGCTGGTCGTATTTTTGATGACGGAAACAATACACTCCAGCATCGTGCCGTCATAAACCGCAGAAATGACAGCGGAGCCTTTCGCTATCCCGGTGACCTTTCCGTTCTTTACGGATGCAACCTGCGGATCGCTGCTGCCCCATACCGCTCCGCTTACGGCCTTCCCGTTTTTCTTAACGGTCAGCGTTATGGATTTTCCGGTCTGGATGGTGGCACTTCCCTTGCTGATCGTGACAGCGGCCAGGACAGGTGCAGCGGAGACCGCGAGAAAGAGCATTAAAAACAGAACCGCTCCAGCGACCTTCCTTGTCATACATTTCATGTTGATCTCCCTCCTTTATGCATGAATAACTGTACTGCAATTATAGCAGTATTTTTATTCCCGGACAATGGGACTGTGGAGCCACGGGCGGATCGGAGCCATGGGGACATGGAGCCATGGGGACAGGTCCCGTGGCCCGCGCCGGGCCCGTGGCTCCAAATATATATAGGGAAATCTTCTTGACGTGTACATGCGTGACAGATATACTTATATTATGATCAAGAGCTTTGCAGACAGGGAGACGGAAAAGGTATATGAACAGATATTTTCCAGGAAACTGCCCCAGGCAATACAGCATATCGCTCTGCGAAAACTGATTTTGATAGATAATGCAGGATGTTTGGAGGATCTGCGCGTCCCGCCGGGAAACCGATTAGAAGCATTGAGTGGTGAGCGAAAGGGGCAATACAGCATACGAATCAATGACCAGTTTCGTATATGTTTTACTGTCAGGGGAAATGATTTCTACGATGTAGAAATCGTTGATTACCATTAATCATGTCAGAGGGGAGGTTATACCATGGATATGTTTATTCCTACTCCTAAGATGAG
>CAMOQF010000111.1 GCA_946622645.1 uncultured Blautia sp. | reverse complement strand
CGGACAGAGGAACAGTTTCTCTATATTTCCGATGTACAATGGGCCTGGGACGGCACTTTGATCGTCAAAGGACTTTCGAAAGAGCAGAGCGATGCGGTCATGACTACACGGTATTACGGGTTTGACACGAAACTGCCTATGTACGGCCTGTTTACCTGGATCTACCAGATGGATGACGAGGGAAAGCTGTGCAGGATGGCAAGGGTGATGGACGGAGAGTACAGCAGCATCGCAGGGCTTGTGTATACGGAAGACGATACATCCGTGTCTGTATATCCCTGGCACAGCCTGAATGAACTGCTGACAATGGCGGAAGAACAGCAGAAATAAAGAGCAGTTCAAATGACCATGCTGATCGGCACCCATGAAATGTATTTTTGATCGAATGGAGAATGAATATGGTTATGCGTTTTTATAATGCCCGGATCTTTCAGGGAGAGAAGGGATTTGTGAAGGGAAGTTTTACAGTTTCCGGAGACAGAATACAGGAAATCCTTCCGGAAGGTGAGACAGATCAGGACAGAGGAGCGACGGGCGGTCCGGAAGTAAAGGCAGACCCGGAGGGACAGACAGACCCGGATGTGCAGACAGACCTGGACGGACTGTATGTTCTTCCCGGCCTGGTGGATATTCATACACACGGGAATTCGGGACATGATTTTTCGGACGGAAGCGAAGCAGGGCTGCATGAGATGGGCCGGTATCTGGCCTCTCACGGGATCACATCGTTTGCTCCGACGTCCATGACGCTTCCTTATGAGATACTGGAGGCTGCTTTCCGGACAGCGGCGGATTACAGCCGGAACCATGCCGGGAATGAAGCCAGGATAGCCGGCATCCATATGGAAGGGCCGTATTTTTCAGAGAAGAAAAAAGGAGCCCAGAACAGCGCGTATCTGAAACTGCCGGACGCAGAAGGCTTTCTGGCGCTGCAGGAAAAGTGCGGACATCTGGTCCGTATCGTGGATGTGGCTCCGGAGCTTGAAGGCGCGGAGGACTTTGTGCGTAAGATCTCCAGATACTGCTGTGTGTCTGTCGCGCATACCGACGCTTCCTACGAGGAGGCGTACAAGGCGTTTGCGGCCGGGGCTTCCCATGTGACGCATCTTTTCAACGCCATGCCGCCGATCCATCACCGGAAACCGGGAGTCATCGGGGCTGCGAGCGAAAAAGAAAATGTGGCCGCGGAACTGATCTGCGACGGACTGCACGTGCATCCAAGCGTTGTAAGGATGGCTTTCCGGCTGTTCCCGGGGAGGATCTGCCTGATCTCGGATGCGCTCCGCTGCTGCGGTATGCCGGATGGAGAATACGAGCTGGGAGGACAGACCGTCACGCTGAAAAACGGCGAGGCCCGGATCGCGGACGGAAATCTGGCGGGCGCGGTCTCCAATCTGTATGATGATATGGTCAACGCCATCCGGTTTGGCATTCCGGAGGCCGAAGCCATTCTGGCAGCGACACTGAATCCGGCCAGGGAGGTCGGCGCAGATACAGAGACCGGCAGCCTTGTTTCCGGAAAGAAAGCGGATTTTATCATATGTGACGAAGAATGGAACCTGAAACAGGTATATATAGACGGGATAAAAACAAGATAAGAACCTCCTGCCTGTGATACGCTCCTTTTTCTGGAGCATTCATGAATGAAAGAGAAAAATATATTTTTAGAACTGCTGACACATTTTTATGATATAATGAGTACGGCATTCTTATAAATATGATTGGAGGCACTTTTATGATTTCATTGATCCTTTCATTTATTGTTCTGATCGTGGGCTACATGATCTATGGAAGAATAGTGGAAAAGACCTTTGCGCCGGATGACCGTCAGACGCCGGCCATCCGCCTGAACGATGGCGTGGACTATGTTCCGATGAAGACCTGGAAGGCTTTTCTGGTACAGCTGCTGAATATTGCAGGAACAGGTCCTATTTTTGGCGCGTTGATGGGGGCCTGTTTTGGACCTGTCGTGTTTTTGTGGATCGTTTTCGGATCGATACTGGGCGGCGCCGTACACGATTATATGGTCGGTATGATCTCGGAGCGTCATGATGGCAAGTCCATCGCCGAATTGTCCGGTATCTATCTGGGCAACGGGGCCAAATGGGGGATGCGAGTGTTCTCGGTCCTTCTGCTGCTGCTCACCGGTACTGTTTTTGTCACCAGCCCGGCTGCCCTGATCGCTAATCTTACCCCGGAAGCATTGAACGTACCTTTCTGGGTGATCGTGATTCTGGCATATTATGTGCTGGCAACTTTACTGCCCATCGACAAGATCATAGGAAAGCTGTATCCTGTGTTCGGCGTGACGCTGATCCTGATGGCTTCCGGGATCATGTTCGGTATCATCAAGGGCGGATATGCTGTTCCCGAAATCAGGTTGGAAAACCTTCATCCGGAAGGACTGCCGATATGGCCGTACATGTTTGTCACCGTGGCCTGCGGAGCGATCTCCGGCTTTCACGCCACGCAGTCCCCGATGATCTCGAAGTGCATTACAAGCGAGAAAGAAGGGCGGAAGATCTTCTACGGCGCTATGATCTGCGAGTCCGTCATAGCCTTGGTCTGGGCAGCCGGAGGCGTGGCTTTTTACGGAGCGACCGGAGGGCTGAACGAAGCGATCTCCTCCCTTGGACAGTCCGGCGTGGTATATGATATTTCCACCGGCATGCTTGGACAGGTCGGAGGCGTCCTGGCTATCGTCGGCGTAATTGCCTGCCCGATCACTTCCGGAGATACGGCGTTTCGAAGCGCAAGGCTGATCCTCAGTGAGCTGACAGGCCTTAACCAGAAACCGATCAAAAACCGTCTGATCATCACGCTGCCTCTTCTGGGAGCAGGCGCGGTGCTTACACAGCTGGATTTTACCATTTTGTGGAGATATTTCTCGTGGAGCAACCAGACGCTTGCGATGATCAGCCTCTGGGTGGCGACGGCTTATCTGCTGAAGACGGAAGAAAACAAGTTGATCAGCCTGATGACGGCTCTTCCGGCAACATTTATGTCCGGCGTCAGTATGACTTATATTATGATGGCGAAGGAAGGGCTGAGGATCAGCAGGGCGATCGGTTATCCGATAGGCGCGGCGCTGGCAGCAGGGTTTTTTGTGTTTTATCTTGTCAGATTGCGGAAAGCGCAAAAGGGACAAGGGTGAGACAGAGACAGGGGGACGGTTCTTTAAGAACCGTCCCCCTGTCTCTGTCTTTCCTGTTTTGCGTTACACGAGCTCTTTCCAGGCTTCCTGCAGGGCTTCTATGATCGGCAGGCTCTGCGGACATGCCGCTTCGCATGCGCCGCACTGCACACATTTATCAGGAGTCCCTCCATTTCTGATGACATTCTGCAGATCCCATTCTTCTTTGGGATCCGTGTCGTACAGTGAAACCATGTTCCATGAGGAAAAGATCTCGGGAATGTTTACGCCGTTAGGGCAGGGCATACAGTAACGGCAGCCTGTACAGCCGATCCTGGTGCGTTCGAGGTACGCCTCGCGGACATTGTCCATCAGTTCAAGCTCATCGGGAGTCATGATGCCGGGTTCTACCGTGTCAAAGATGCGGAGATTTTCGTCGATCTGTTCCGCCTCGTTGCATCCGGACAGGACCGTGCCGATCTCCGGATGGTTGCAGAGCCAGCGGAAAGCCCATTCCACAGGAGTACGTCTGATCGGGAAAGCGTCGTACAGGGCCTGTACACTGGCCGGAGCGTTTGCCAGGCGGCCGCCCAGCAGGCCTTCCATGATGACTACCGGGATGCCGAGGCTGCCGGCAAGTTTGAGGCCTTTGGTGCCGGCCTGGTTGTCGATGTCCATAAAATTGTACTGGATCTGGACCATATCCCAGTCATAGTCCTTGAGGATATATTCGAATTCCTCATACGGCCCATGGAAGGAGAAGCATTTGAAACGGATCTTTCCTTCTTTTTTGAGGTCGTCAAAGTATTCCCTCGCGCCGATCGATTTGAAATGTTCCCATTTCTCCTTGTTGAGGGCGTGCATCAGATAGAAATCAATGTGATCTGTCTGCAGCTTGGCGAGTTCCGACGCAAAGACCTTTTCCATATCTGCACGGCAGTTGACGGCTTCCGGCGGGACTTTTGTAGCGATCGTTACTTTTTCTCTGTAGCCGTCCTGCAGCGCTTTTCCAAGAACGATCTCGGAAGTTTCTTCCAGATAGACGTAGGCAGTGTCGATGTAGGTGACGCCCCCGTCGATCGCGCGGCGAATGAGGCCGATGGCTTTTTGTTCGTCGATGATGCTGTCTCCAGATGCCGGTCCGTTAAAACGCATGCAGCCCAGACCGAATGCGGAGCATTTGATGCCGAGTTTTCCAAATGTGCGGTATTTCATAGCGGTATCCTCCAGAAAAACGATAGAAAAGTATGGGTCGTGGGGACGGTTCTACCGCAGCTCACAATTAACGGTAGAAATGTTACTGATATCATGGTATAGTATGAATAACTCAATGTCAATTATATGGAAGAAAAAGAGTGAGGCAAGGAGACGATTATGAAAAAAACACTTGTCATTCTGGCGGCGGGGATCGGGAGCCGTTTCGGGGGCGGAATCAAACAGCTGGAAAGCGTCGGCCCGGACGGACGGATCATCATCGATTATTCGATCCATGACGCCGTCGCGGCGGGATTCAACAAAATTGTATTTATTATCCGCCATGACATCGAAGCGGATTTCAGAGACCGGATCGGGGACAGAATCGAAAAGGAGCTGTCTCCGCTGGGCGTGGAGATCTGCTACGCCTTTCAGGATATTAACAATATTCCGATCCCGCTTCCGGAGGGGCGCACCAAACCCTGGGGAACGGGGCATGCCGTGCTGGCCTGTGAGGGGATCTTAGACGAGCCCTTTGCCGTCATCAATGCGGATGACTATTATGGCACCTGCGGCTTCCGGAAAGCGGCTGATTTTCTGGAGAAGGGTGAATACGGGCTCGTAGGTTATATCTTAAAGAACACTTTATCGGACAACGGCGGCGTGACCCGCGGCATCTGCACCGTGCAGGACGGCGTTCTTTCCGGGATCCAGGAGACCCACGATATCGTAAAGACAGCTGACGGAGCGGCTTCGGACGGAAAGTCCATCGATGTCCAGGCACTGGTTTCCATGAATTTCTGGTGCCTTCCCGCCAGCTTTATGGATGTACTGAAAAAAGGCTTCCCGGAGTTCCTTGCTAAAATGACAGATCCTCTGAAGGCGGAATATCTTCTCCCGATCATCGTGGACGATCTGTTAAAGAAGGGCGTCCAGGTGACCGTACTTCCAACAGAGGACCAGTGGTTCGGCGTGACTTATAAGGAAGATAAGGAAGCCGTTGTGCAGAGCATCCGTTCTCTCTATGATCAGGGAGTTTATCAGGAAGATCTGTACGCTGACCTGGCCTGACAAAAACCACAAAAAACCGGCTTGCTGTTACGGCAGGCCGGTTCTTCTTTTTCAGACATGATTTTTTCCAAGTTGTTCAGAGACTGTCTTCTGCGGCCATCACTGCCTTTACAACAGAACTGGTGCCCAGACGTGTGACTCCCATGTCCAGATACATCTGCGCGTCTTCCAGAGTCCTGATCCCGCCGGCTGCCTTGCACTGAACGCCTTCTCCGATATGATCCAGAAGGATCCGTACGTCCTCCGGCGTTGCGCCGTATTTGGAGAATCCTGTCGAAGTCTTGATAAAGTCCGCTCCGGATTCCGTCACGATGCGGCTCATCTCGATCTTTTCTTCATCGGTCAGAAGGCAGGTCTCGATGATGACTTTGAGAATATGTTCACCGGCTGCCTTTTTAGCCTGCGTGAGTTCTGAAAGGATGGCATCGTATTTTTTGTCTTTGACCCAGCCGAGGTTGATCACGATATCCACTTCATCGGCGCCGTTTGCGATGGCGTCCTTGATTTCGAAAACCTTGACCGCTGTGGTGTTGTAACCGTTGGGAAATCCGATCACGGTACAGATCTTCATTTTTCCCTGGACATAGTCCGCCGCTTCTTTAACGTAAGAGGGCGGAATGCAGACGCTCGCAGTCTGATACCGGATGGCCTGATCGCAAAGTTCTTTGATGGAAGCCCAGGGAGCGTCCACGTGCAGGTCTGTATGGTCTACAGCTTGTAAGATCGTTTGTGTGTTCATTTTGGTACCTCCCTTGTAAACTGGTTTCATTCTATCATAATATGAAAAATATGTGAACAAAAAGAGAAAGATGGACATTAGTTGGACGATATGGTATAAAGTAATATGATGGATCATGGGTTGGAATGACTTTCCGGCCCTCGAGCATAATAAAAAATAAGGAGAAAAGAGAAGAGCATGAAGAATAGAAACAGAATGATCGCTCTACTGCTCTCCGGCGCCGTTGTCGCTGCACAGCCGATATTTGCAGTGGAAGCGGAAACCGCGGAATCTGTCACGGTAGAAGCGGCAGGTGAAGAGACAGAAGAACAGACCGAGGGAACCACAGAAGAACAGACCGGGGAAACCACGGAAGAAGCTCAGACAGACGTGACTGCAGAAGATCTTGCTTCTCAGCAGACGCTGGATACCGCCTACACACTGGCCCTCAACGCGATCAACGCAGAGGATTATGAAAAAGCCAACAAATATCTGGACGTATGCTTCGCGTATTGCGATGCAGCGTCTAATCCCACATTGTACGCCGACCTTCTGCTGAAGAGGGCCTGCATCGACGTCATCAACGGCGATAACGATATGGCGCTGGTCCTTCTGGACGCAGCCATCCACGTAGATCCGGAACTTGCAGATGCCTATCTGGTCCGCACGCAGATCTACACCTCCACAGGAGATCTGGAACAGGCCATCTCAAACCTGCAGACATACATCGATCTGACAGAGGATACTTCTCTTTACGAGACCATCGCACAGCTGCACGAGGCCAACGGCGACCTTGAGCAGGCTTCACAGGCTTATGACAAATATGTCGAAGCAGCCGGCGAGGACGTTCCCGAGGCAGGTTTCCAGGCAGCCCTTTACAAGATGGAAGGCGGAAACTACGAACAGGCCATCCAGGAATTTGAAGCCTATGCGGAAGATGAGACCTACGGCGCAGGCGCAATGTACAACATCGGTATCTGCCGCATGAACATGCAGGATTATGCCAGTGCTGTGGATGCGTTTACATCCTGCCTTGACAAAGGCGGCGATTTCAGCGGCGTGTACTATAACCGCGGTGTCTGCAACCTGATGGCAGGGCAGTGGGAAGCCGGCGCAGCTGACTTTGCACAGTCCATCGAGACAGAGCCGTTTGTAGACGATGCCCGTTACAACCTGGGCGTATGCCGCATGCAGAACGGTGAATATGAAGAAGCCATCAAAGTCTTTACCGAGGTGATCGGCGACGGCGAGACCACAGAGGAAGCCGCTCCGGAAGAAGCTGTTGAAGGCGAAGAGACCGCTGAGACCGAAGAAGCTGT
>CAMOQF010000110.1 GCA_946622645.1 uncultured Blautia sp. | reverse complement strand
GCCCGATGGCAAAGGCGGCCCCGGAGGCGCTCCCGGCGGACAGTCCAAGGTAGAAAGCTACGATGCCGCCAACGAGTACTCTGAAGACATCACCGTATCCGGCGCGACACTGGAATCTACGGAAGCGGACGAGAACGCCGTTCTGGTGAACAATGGCGCTGATGTCACTCTGGAAGATACCACGATCACCCGCACGTCCGCTGACAGCACAGGCGGCGACAACGCCAGCTTCTACGGTGTCGGCGCAGCCGTTCTGGTGATCGATGGAAATGTGACCGTAACAGGCAGCACGATCACGACAGATGCGGACGGCGGTGCCGGCGTGTTTGCCTATGGCGATGGCACAGCAACCGTTTCGGATACGACTATCCGGACCAGCCAGGGCGCATCCGGCGGTATCCACGTTGCAGGCGGCGGCACACTGTACGCCAGCAACCTGGATGTAGAAACCAACGGCCAGTCCTCCGCTGCAATCCGCAGCGACCGCGGAGGCGGCACTATGGAGGTGGACGGCGGAACCTACACCTCCAACGGAGTGGGCTCTCCCGCAATCTACAGCACAGCCGATATCACCGTCAGCAATGCAGACCTTACCGCCAACGGTTCAGAAGCCATCTGCATTGAAGGCCGTAATTCCATCACGCTTACAGACTGTAATCTTACCGGTAACATGTCCGATGACGAACAGAACGACGATACCTGGACCGTGATCCTCTACCAGAGCATGTCCGGCGACTCCGAGATCGGAAACAGTGTGTTCACCATGGAAGGCGGCACCCTGACTTCGCTGAACGGCGGCCTCTTCTACACGACCAACACGGAAAGCACTTTTACTCTGAAAAACGTTGAAATTACCGCCGCGGAAGACAGCGAATATTTCCTGAAATGTACCGGCAACACCAACAAGCGCGGCTGGGGAAGCGCCGGCGCAAACGGAGCTGACTCTGTGTTTACAGGCATCAGCCAGGAAATGAATGGAGACGTGATCTGGGACAGCATCAGCACCCTGGAGCTGAACCTCACCGAAGGCAGCGTGCTGACGGGCGCGATCATCGATGATGAGACCTGGGCAGGCGAAGGCGGAGACGGAAGCTGTACCGTCAATATCAGTGAAGACTCGACCTGGGTCGTCACCGGCGACAGCACCGTAACCACACTGAATGCAGAAGGAACGATCGTAGACGCAGACGGCAATGCGGTAAGCATTGTCGGAACAGACGGGACTGTGTATGCAGAAGGCAGCAGCCCGTATACTGTCACAGTAGGTTAACTAAAAAAACCCGGGTACCAATGGCAGACAACTGTCACTGGTGCCCGGTTTTCAGGTTTGGGTTGTCGACTCGTCCAGACTATGGTACATAATAAGCAGCAGTATTTAAAAAATGGGGAGCCGCCATATATGGACACTATTTCAGACTTCAGTAAATATATTGACCATCTGAACTTGTATAAAAGAACAGTACCATACAATTTAGTCATCATACATATTCGCCTGATTCTCCTGTAGAATAGTCTCTCCAATTATAACCTTATTGATAAGTTCCTACGGCTTTATATGCTTTTTCGTTGTGCGGTAGGAGGTTCATGTGTGGAATTCCTTTCATGTCCAGCCTTGAGCCATTAACCACAGTATACCGCAAACAGATATGGTTAGCAATCTTTGACTTTGAAGCTGCGCAGGCGGGTCTGGGCTTTCTGCCACAGTTCTCTGCCGACGATCCCTTCATGGTGATTCTCCAGATACCGCCTCGCCTGGATCGGGTAGATCTCTCCTGTAATGATGTTCCGGCTGGGTCTTTTCTGGAACTGTACGTCGCCCACGTACACTTCATTCCTGAGTGCGTAGGAGTTGATACGATGTGTGCCGTGGGTGCAAATGGGTGCATCGTGGGTGCATCCATGGGTGCATGGGTGCGCCGTAGGTGCGTCCGTAGGTGCATTTTGGAGCCGTGGGTGCAAAATGGGTGCATTATCAAGTTTCGTGATGCACCTATGCAATATGCTTATGCACCCATGGGCAAAAATGGGTGCATAAAAGGAAAAGAGAGCCCAGCCGCTAACCTGCTCGCCGTAAGCAAGAAAGCGACTGGGCTCTCGTCATTCACATTATTTCAGCTTAAGTCCGTCTTTGAACGCTTCGCCAACTCTGCCGCCGACCTTGTAGTAGCCGTGAGTATAGGGGTCAAAGGCAATCGCCTCAAGGGAGTCGATGTCAATCTTGCCATCCTTCATGATGGCCTCCTCAACAGAGGTTCTCACAACCTTTCCGATCACACCCAGCCCGGTTTCGTCGCTCTGGTACTCGATGAATTCACACTCAATCGCAACGGGAAGCTCGTTGATGATCGGAGCGTCCACCAGTTCTGACTTCACAAAGGTCATGCCGGATTTTTCAAACTTCCTCGGCTCTTTGCTGCCGCTGACTACGCCGAACCAATCCGCCTCCACGACGTGCTTCGCATCTGCGATGTGAACGACAAAACCCTTCCGAGCCTTGATATTCTGTACGGTTCGATGCGTTTCCGTCAGGTTCAGCGCCACCATATCCCGGTCGAGCATGGTTCCCCAAGCGGCATTCATGACATCTACACTTCCGTCCTCGTTGAAAGTGGAAATGAGAAGGACGGGCATCGGGAAAATGGCCTCTGTGGTCTTGATCTGCTGCTTCATGGTCTGGTTCCTCCTGATTCATTGTTATTGCGTTTTCACACAGATGATGGTATCATATAACCAACAAATTATCAAGTACCTACATTAATGTAAGGTACTTGCTTGGAGGTAAGCATGGATAAGAAATCAATCAATGAGGCGGATTTCTTTGAAACGGGATACAGCTACACACTGTCCATCATTTCCGGGAAATACAAACCCATCATTCTATATTGCCTGATGGAGTATGAGCCTGTTCGGTTCAACGAGATGCAGAGATACCTGAAAAAGGTGGCGGACAAGACTTTGAGCCAAAACTTGAAAGAATTGGAAGCGGATGATCTCATCATTCGTAAGGTGTTTGACCAAATTCCTCCAAAGGTGGAGTATTCGTTATCAGAGCGGGGACGCTCCCTGGTAAAGGTGCTTGATAAGCTATGTGATTGGGGCAATGAAAACAGGCCATAATAGTAAGCCCAGCAGCTAACTTGCTCGCCGTGAGCAAGTTAGCGATTGGGCATTTTTTATTGATTTGGAGTTGTCCTCACCCCGTATAGGCATTCTCTGCTGTGTTCTTAAAATCCTGCTTTGCCAGCCATCACCACCACGACCATCGTTCGGATTGCCGTAGCCAGATTGGAGTTTACGCCTTCAATGCCGATCTTGGCGAGAATTGATGTAAGTGCGGCAAAAACAGCAGAACCCAATGCAAACCAAAACCACATACTGTTTCCTCCGTCAATCCCGATTTACGCCCTCTTCTCCCCGTTTACAAGAACGACGTTCATCATTTCAACTTCGACCTTCTTCCAGACGCCCTCGACCACATAGGACTCGTTCTTCAAATATTCATCCAGAGCGGCGCGATTCTCAAATTCCATCACCAGTGCAAAATACATAAGACAAAAAAAGAGCTCCCCGCCGTCAGCAGGGAGCCACTCGTACATCTTCACCTTTGTCTAAAAAACCGCACCCCACAGGAAGGGGTGCGGTAATGTATTCTATTGTCTTTGGGGTCAGATCCGGGCAACGCCGCTGTCGCGGGCTGCCTGCGCGACGGCGGCCGCCACGGCAGGTCCTATGCGTTTGTCAAAAGCCTTCGGCAGGATATAATCCGTTCTCAGTTCCGATTCAGAGACCAGGCCTGCCAGCGCGTGGGAGGCTGCCTGCTTCATCTCCTCGTTGATGTCCCTGGCCCGTACGTCCAGCGCTCCGCGGAACAGCCCCGGGAAGCACATCACGTTGTTGATCTGGTTGGGATGGTCGCTGCGGCCTGTGCCGACCACAGCGGCGCCTGCGGCGAGGGCTTCGTCCGGTTCGATCTCCGGCACGGGGTTTGCCATCGGGAAGATGATCGCGCCCTCCGCCATGGAGCGGACCATGTCGCGGCTGACGATGTGCGGTGCGCTGACGCCGATAAAGACATCCGCGCCTTTCATCGCGTCTGCAAGCTTGCCGGAGAACTTTTCCGGATTGGTGATCCTGGCCATCTCTTCCTGGACCGGGTTCATCTGTTCGCCCTCACAGAGGATGCCGAAGCGGTCGACCATCTTCAGGTGTTTAACGCCCAGGTTCATGAGGTGTTTGCCGATAGCAATCCCGGCGCTTCCGGCGCCGTTGATCACGCATTTTGCTTCTCCTATGTCCTTTTTGACTACTTTGAGGGCATTGATGAGCGCTGCGCCGACGACCACGGCGGTGCCATGCTGGTCGTCGTGGAATACCGGGATGTCGCAGAGTTCTTTCAGCCTGCGCTCGATCTCAAAACAGCGGGGGGCGGCGATGTCTTCCAGGTTGATGCCGCCGAAGGAGCCGGAGATCAGGTAGATGGTGCGTACGATCTCATCCACATCTTTGCTGCGGATGCAGATGGGGAACGCGTCCACGTCGCCGAAGGCTTTGAAGAGGGCGCATTTTCCCTCCATGACAGGCATGCCGGCCTCCGGGCCGATGTCTCCCAGGCCAAGCACCGCGGTGCCGTCCGTGATGACGGCCACCAGGTTATGGCGTCTGGTCAGTGAGAAGGATTTGTCATAATCCTTCTGGATTTCCAGGCATGGCTGGGCAACGCCCGGCGTATAAGCCAGCGACAGATCATCCTTGGTCTGTACGGGAACGCGGGATACGACCTCGATCTTTCCCTTCCATTCGCCATGAAGCCGCAAGGCTTCTTCCGCATAGTTCAAAGCAATCCCCTCCTTTATATTCGGATCATTTTGATCCGGAAATTCATTTACTTATGGTATCACATTGTGACTGCGCCTGCAAGGCGGCAGAATAAAAAACGCGTCTCCGGGGAGGCACGTTTTTTAATACGGATCTGTGATCCGGTTTCCTTTATTTCTTTTGCTCAGAAGCGGCTGCACCGGCGGGTTTTTCGTCTGTGACCTTTTCATAGGCGATCCGCGGATCGTCGTCTTCTTCGATAAAGATCGTCCCGCAGAACGTAAAGCCCAGTTTTTTCAGAAGATTCTGCATGACCAGGTTGTCTCCGTGGGTGTCGATCCGCAAATGTCCGTCCGATTGTCTGAAGGCCCAGTCCAGGCAGAAGGTGGCCGTCCCTTTTGTGGATCCGTCGACGGCGATCCTGTGCACGACTCCATACGGGCTTTCGTCCAGCCAGCCCCCGTCCACGATCGTCTGATAGGTCGGTTCGATATCCTGTCCGAAATTATAGAAGAACGTCCCGATGACGTTGTCTTCATCGTCGGTGCACACGTAGCTTTTGCCTCTGCTGATGTCTTCATGAAGCAGTCTTTCAGGGGGCCAGTTGGTACGTCCCCACTGGTTGGGATTTCCATGCGCCGCCATGAATTCCCTGGCGTGCCGGTAGATCTCCAGCATGCGCGGAATGTCGTTTTCTGTCGATCTTCTGATTCTCACCGGTCGTTTTCCTCTTCTCTCACATAGTATGGCAGTTCACAGCGCCGGCCTTCTGACAGCTGACTTACTTTATTCGTCACAGACGATCTCCAGAAGATCTCCTTCATCCAGAAGCAGGAAATAGTTTTCCGCGTCGTCTTCATCGTAGTCTTCGTCGCTGATCCATCCATCTGCCGTACCGTACCATGTGCCTGCAAGCTCTCCGTCCTGATCCAGGGTATACAGGATCACGGCGTAGGGCCCGGCTGGAAGCGTTGCGATCAATATGCCTGATTCGGCTTCCGGCCAGGTGGTAAATTCGGCGTCGGTATCTATGGAGACGAAAGAAGCCTGTACTTCCTGATCTTCTCCGAAGTCCTCGGGGAGGAAGGAGACGATCATGCCGCATCCCTCAGGGATATCTTCCAGCTCGGCATCTTCCGCGATGCAGACCTCGGCGATGGCATCCTCCAGAATATCCAGATATTCCGTGTATCCCATGAACTGCATGCACCAGGGCAGCAGCTCCGCCAGCTGCGGATAATCCGTTCTGGGCACCATGGTCAGGGCTACGTTCATCCAGAAATACAGCTCATCCTCTTCCGGCATGCCGTTTTCATGCAGCCGGTAGGCGATCAGGTTCAGAAGAGAAGAATTGCTGTGGACGCCGCCGTCGTCATTGTTATCCGTACCGGCGGCCGCGTTCGGCACATAATACTGATCCAGTACAAACTCAGGCTGCTCGTACTGATGCGGATCGCTCATGCACCGGGCAGCTTCGCCGCCCGTTTCGCCCACCAGCCAGGTCTCGTCTGTCGTCTCGCCCAGCATGGATTCCACCAGATTGCCGAAGATGTCGCTCATGGCTTCATTGATGGCGCCGTAATCGTTCAGATAGAGATTGTTCACCATCATTTTATCCGTAAGGCAGTGGGCAAATTCGTGCGCCATTACATCGACACATTCTCCAAAGTTTTCTTCCTGGTCAAACTGGAAGATCTGGAAACCGTTTATTTTGCCGGCATAGCAGGCGTTCTCCGCCGGGTTCCCTTCCTCGTCCACCCAGCCCATCAGGATCATGACGGGCGAGCCTTCGCCGTCAGGGCCATGCCATCCGGTCTCTTCAAAGAAGTCATAGATCTTCAGGAAGTTGTTGTAGATCACCACTTCCTTTTCGTCAAAGGCACCGTCTTCCGCAGACCGGCCTGTGATCGTATAATCCGTATTGAAATCCAGATAGTCTGCGCAGATGATCTGCCTGTTCACGTCCCCAAGATACACTGTACCGGTATCGGTATCTCTCATCACGGGGAAGGTGAGCTCCTCGGTCCTGCCATCGTGGTAGGTGACTTCCTGTGTGAAGGTGTCCTCCTCCATGCCGGTGAACACAAAGGAAGCGCCTGCGCCGGACAGGGCGTCCAGATTTTCCGGGTTCAGGATCGGGATGGAGTACAGATAGGTGCCTGATTCATCCACGTAATGCGCGCGGTAGGCTGTGTCCGCGTCCGCCACTGTATTGTTGGTGTAAACCACCCAGGCGTAGTAAAAATGATCCGGCTCGTCTTCAAAAGGAAGCAGCGTCTGGTGCGTGATGCCTGTGTAGACCTTCATTCCCGTGTCTTTGCATTCCTGCCGGACGATCTCCTCCGCCTCGGTGTCTTCGATCCCCCAGGTATAGTCCGATTCCGCCTGGATCCCCGGCAGAAGGGTGCTGACCACCGCGGACGCTTTTCCCTCGGGGGATACGACCAGCTTGACGCTCGCGCCGTAGACGGAAACGTCCTCGATCACCTGACGGAACGTGTAATAGGTCGCGCCTTCCGCGTTGGAAGTGACGTCATCCGGTTCCAGCATGATCGTGTCGTCTCCGCCCAGCTCTTCCATTACGCTGTAGATGGCGTCGAGGGCGTCGTCTTCATCTTCTATGGTCCCGTCGTAGAACTCTTCTCCGATAAATGCCGCGACTGTCTCGCGCCCCGACATGATCTTCTCCCACAGCTCGGTATCTTCCACCGCGCATACAGTGGAGGCGGAAAGGAGAACGGCCAGAGCCGGGATCAGCAGGTTTCTGCCTTTTTTCATAGTTTTTCTTTCCTC
>CAMOQF010000109.1 GCA_946622645.1 uncultured Blautia sp. | reverse complement strand
TAGTTTATGATCCACAGGATCATCCGTGGCTGGAGATGCCGATGGAGGATACTGTGGCAGAGGAGATACGGTATAGCCTTGATGAATTAAGAGTGGGATAAATATCTGTGCCAGGAAAGGAGAAAAACCATGCTGCATGAAATCAGTTTCAAATCATTCAACGAGCGTGATGAGGTTCAGGGATGGATTTATGTGCCTGCTTGCGAACCGAAAGGGATCATTCAGCTGATCCATGGGTTTGGCGAGCACTCAAGACGATACTTCCATATGATTGTTGCTTTTATGGACGCCGGGTTTATCGTGGCAGCAGATGACCATGTCGGACATGGGAAGACTGCAATTGTGAACGATACCTGGGGAGACTGGGGGGAGAAAGGGGCTCATACCATGATGGAGGATGAGCATACTCTGACGGAGCTTGTGAAAAAGATGTATCCAGATCTGCCATATTTCCTGTTCGGGCACAGCATGGGATCCTTCATCGCAAGAGATTACATCACGAAATATGGTGATGAGCTGAAGGGTGTAACACTGTGTGGAACGTGCGGTTCTCTGCCCTCCCTGCCTGAGGCAATGGCTGCGGTAAAGGAAGCTGTGGATGCTGGGAAAGGCGACGAATCTGATCCCAGGTTCACCGGTATGTTGTTCGGCTTCATGTTCTCAAGGATTGAAGAGCCGGTGAAGCTTGGAAACGAGTGGATCTGCCACAGCCCATGGGTCCAGAATGATCATGCTGCGGATCCCTTTGACGCTTTCACCAAGCCGACAAATAACCGCTCCATGCTCTATTTCTGTGAGATGATGGACTGCATACAGGGAACGGAGTGGGCGTCCAAAGTTCCTGCAGATCTTCCAATTTATAACATTGGCGGCGACCTTGACCCTGTAGGAAACTGGGGAGAAGGCGTATATCAGACGACGAACTGGCTCGCTCAGACCGGACATAAAGTAACGACAAAGCTCTATCCTGGCTATCGTCACGAGATCCACAACTATGATGAAATCAAAGCAGAGGTTGAAAAAGGGATCATCGATTTCTTCGTGAAATGCTAAGTGAGAGTGGTTCAATGGAGTGCTCCGTGCAGGTGACGTAAGAAAACACGGAAGCAGAGGAGAAACGTTGGTTATACAGATAGACGATGATTTTGATCTGGATAAAATCGCTGACAGTGGACAGTGCTTTCGTTGGGAGAAACAGCGCGAGTCTTCTGCAATTCTGAACGGGGAAAATGGTGTTTCCTATCGAATAATTTCCGGCAGAGACTGCATCTATATTACTGCTCTGGGGGATGGCTGCTATGAGTTTGAGTGTACGGAGGAGGAGTATGGTCGCTTTTGGAGAGATTATTTTGATTTGAGGGAAAACTACAGAGCTATCCGTAATCGGATTGAACCGGAGCGGGATCCTTATCTTTGGGAAGCGGCAGAACACGAACAGGGAATTCGGATTCTACGTCAGGATCCCTGGGAGATGCTGATCACATTTATCATTTCCCAGAACAGGAACATACCGGCGATCCGCCGCAGCGTGGAGCTGCTGGCAGAGAAGTGCGGCGAAAGAAGAACGGATTCGAGAGGTCGGGGATATTATACATTTCCGGAACCGGCAGAGCTGACGGGACTTACAGAGAGGGATTTGTCGGACTGCTCTCTCGGATATCGCTGCAGATATGTACATGCAGCTGCCGAAGCTGTTCAGGGTGGGGAGATTAATCTGCATTTCCTTAGTGAAGCAGATCATGCTGCAAGTGTGAAAGCACTGACGGGTTTACTTGGTGTCGGTATAAAGGTTGCTAATTGCGTATCCCTGTTCGGCCTGCATCATACGGACGCTTTTCCGATTGATGTCTGGATGAAACGCATTCTGGCTCAGCATTATCCGGATGGTTATCCCTATGACAGATACTCGCCTTACAATGGGATATATCAGCAATTCATGTTTGCGTGGTACAGGCATCGGTTCTTTGAATCGGCCAGTCATGTCTGACGGACAAGGGAAGTCCCGGTCAGGTATTTGAGGAAAGAAATGATTTTTCTTTTTATGGCATTATGGATGTGCATCCTGCTGTCAGGATGTTCCGGTTCACAGCCGGCAGCGGCTCAGGACCAGATGGAGCCGAAACGTTATGTACAGATATCGGAGGAAAATATGAAAACAATATACCTTGCCGGAGGATGCTTCTGGGGAGTACAGAGATTTTTTGACCAGTTTGACGGAGTGATCTCCACAGAGGTGGGATATGCCAATGGGCCTGAGGAAGCGCCCACCTACCAGGATGTCTGCCAGAGCAGCGGACACGCGGAGACCGTGAAAATTGTATATGATGAGAGCCGGATCTCGCTGACTGACCTGCTGAATTATTACTTCATGGTGATCGATCCGCTGTCGGTGAATAAACAGGGGAACGACAAGGGGATTCAGTATCGGACAGGGATCTACTATACCGATGAAGAACAGCTGGCAGAGGCACAGCAGGTTTATGCAGCGGAAGAGGAGAAAGCCGGGGCTTCGCTTGCGGTAGAGCTGGAGCCTCTTCGGAACTTTTTCACGGCAGAAGAATATCACCAGAAATATCTTGTAAAGAATCCGGGCGGATACTGCCACATTCCGCGGGCCATGTTCGAACTGGAGAAGAACGTAGATAAAAAGTAAGGCCTGGACGGAGGAAGAGCCATGACTTATGAGGAAGCTGTTGAGGCGATAGCGCCTGGGCTGTACCGGCATTTCAAAGGAAATTATTATCGGGTGCTTTCGATTGCGCGGCATAGTGAAACAACGGAGCCGATGGTGGTGTATCAGGCTTTGTATGGAAACAGTGGGATATGGGTCCGTCCGGCAGATATGTGGAATGAGACCGTGGAACGGGACGGAAAAGAATTCAGGCGCTTCCAGCCCTTAAGCAGGGCAGAACGAGTCTCCTTTTATGAGAAGATTTATGATGAAGTGCGGAGCGCGTCTCCTGAAAAGGCATCATCCGGGGAAGAGACACGGATGAAAGTCAGGCTTCTGGATGCCTATTACACTTCCGGCGAATGGCAGGAGGATTATGAGGCGGATGAAGCGGGACTGCTGCCGGCTGAGCTGAAACGCGGAGTATTGTCACAGGACGGCCTTTATGATCTCCTGACAGAATGGCATGCTGACGCAGCTGATTGAGAGAGGAAACTGACTAAAAAACAAAAGGATAGATAGAAACATGTTCAACGTTCACGACATTACAAGGGATGCGTGCATGCTGCACGGTCCCTTACGGCATCTTGGTTACGACTGGTGGTGGCATTCCTTCACAGGAAGGGACGAACAGACTGGGGAAGAGAAACCGTTTTTTATAGAATTCTTTGTATGCAACCCTGCCCTTGGAGGAGACGAGCCGGTGTTCGGGCAGCTTCCGGAGAATAAGGAAAAAGGGATCAAACCTTCGTATCTGATGGTGAAGGCCGGAGCATGGGGAGAGAACCATGCCCAGCTGCACCGCTTTTTTGGATGGAACGATGTAAAGATGCATGAGGATGCTCCGTACAGCATTGAGGCCGATGACTGCTTTGCATCGGAAACGGAACTGCGCGGCAGAATTCATATTTCCAGGGAAGAAGCCCTGGCCCATCCGGAGTGGATGTGCGATGCCGGACAGATGCGGTGGGAACTCACCGTAGATAAGCAGATCGCGTTCAATGTCGGGTATGGGGCCAGTAAGGCGCTGCGGGATATCGAGGCCTTTGCCATGTACTGGCATGCAGAGGGAATGAAAAGCGCGTTTTCCGGATGGGTGGAGTTCGCCGGCAGGCGGTACATCGTCACTCCGGAGACATCCTTCGGATACGCGGATAAGAACTGGGGTAGAGATTTTACAAGTCCCTGGGTGTGGCTTTCCTCCAACCATCTGACAAGCCGGCGCAGCGGCGAGCGGTTAATGAACAGCGTATTTGACATAGGCGGGGGAAGACCGAAGATCTACTTTGTTCCGCTTGACCGCAGACTGCTCGGCGTGCTCTGGTATGAAGGAAAAGAGTACGACTTCAATTTCTCAAAGGTATGGCTGGACGTAAAGACCAAATTCTCATTCCGCGAAGATGAGGAGCATGTCTACTGGCATGTGGTACAGGAGAATGTCCATGCCCTGATGGAAACCGAGATCACCTGCCGGAAGAAGGATATGCTTCTGGTCAACTACGAGGCGCCGGATGGCAGTAAAAAGCATAACCGGCTCTGGAACGGCGGAAATGGGAAAGGGCTGATCAAGCTGTACGAACGCCGTGGAAGAGAACTGGAGTTGATCGATGAGATCGTAGCTACCCATGTAGGATGTGAGTATGGGGAGTATGATCCGCAGGATGCAGGGAGCAGGCATGGATCTGACATTTAAAACGCCATACGGACGGTTCAATTATCGCGTCGGCGCGATCATCATTCATGATGGGAAGATTCTTCTGATGAAAAATCCGGAAGAGCCTTACCTGTACAGCATCGGTGGACGGGTAAATTATAACGAGACCACAGAGGACGCAGTTAAGCGGGAAGTACTGGAGGAAGCCGGCGTAATGCTCGATGTGGATCGTCCGGTGTTCTTCCAGGAACAGTTCTATGATGAAGAAGTTACTGGAGAGCATTTTCATGAGGTGGCGGTCTACTACCTGATGAAGGACAGTGACTGCCTGGACAGGCTCAAATGCAGTTCCGTCACCGAGCGGGGCGTGTCGGAAGAACTGGTCTGGATCCCATTGGATGAACTGGAGCAGCATTACGTGGTTCCGGTATCCATCGCAAGGGAGCTTAAGAATTTACCTGAACACTTAACGCATGTTGTGGAAAGAGATGAAAAAGAATGATCCTTAAAAGAAGGCGGGCAGTTTAGATTGTTACGCATTCGCCGATCCTTCTGGGTCTGCCTGGTGCCCAGATCCTCAGCTTTGACGACGGCCCGATCCATCCGTGCACATATGAAGAGACGGACAGCTATCAGGTGACGTCCATGTTTATCAACAACAGAGAGCAGATCCTGCATCGTCTGTTGAATGAATGAGAGGGGTCAATATGAGACGAGAAACAATTGACAGGATACGAAGATTCACAGCGGACCGCGAATGGGAGCAATATCATACCCCGGCAAATCTTGCCAAGTCGATCTCCATTGAGGCAGCAGAATTATTAGAATGTTTCCAGTGGAGCGATACGGACTACGATCTTGAGCATGTAAAGGAGGAACTGGCAGATGTGATGGTTTACTGCCGGAATCTGTTGGACGAACTGGGGTTGGATGAAGACGAGATCATCAATGCAAAAATGACGAAGAACGAGGCCAAGTATCCAGTGGAAAAAGCCAGAGGAACCGCGGTAAAGTACGATCAGCTGGTGGATGATAAATAATAACGATGGAGAAAAACAGATGAGCAGAATAAAAGACCTCCAGAAGAGAGTTCATAAAATCCTGAAGGAAAACATGGATGATCATCAGAAGCGGGCCGGTGCGATCGCGCATCTTCACGGAGTATCCCTGGCCGCTGTCATGATCGCAAAGAAAAGAGGAGAGGATGCGGAGACCGCTGCGATGGCGGGGCTTCTCCATGACCTGTACGCTTACAAAAGCGGCTCCTATGAGGACCACGCCCACAAAGGTTCGGATTACGCGAGAAAGGTGCTGGAGGATCTGGGGATCACAACCAAAGAGGAGACGGACGTGATCTGCTCTGCGATCTGGCACCACGACAGCAAGGACTGCATCGATTCTCCGACGGATGAAGTCCTGAAGGATGCGGATGTGATCCATCACTCCCTTGCAGACCCGGCCAAGGAAGTCAAGGCGCACGAGAAGGCGCGTTATGAAAAGCTGTGCCGGGAGTTTGGGTTCGATCATCAGGAGTATGCTTCCCAGGATGCAGGGAGCAGACAGGAGCAGGAATGAATAAGGCCGAAGTTTATCAGTTTCTTAACGAGAGTCAGATAGAGTATGAAGCGTATGAGCACCACGCTGTTTTTACAGTCGAGGAGGCGGATGCGCTGAATCTGCCGGATCCTGGTGCAGGTACGAAGAACCTGTTTCTGCGAGATCAGAAGAAACAGCATTATTACCTGCTCACGGTCCGGGATCATCTGCCGGTACGGATAAAAGATTTCCAGAAGAAGATCGGAGCCAAGCCGCTTAGCTTTGCTTCTGAGGAGGATCTGAACAGGATACTGGGACTCATAAAAGGGTCTGTGACGCCGTTCGGGCTGCTGAATGACGGGGAAAAGCTTGTCGAGTTTTATCTGGATGAGTATTTTCGTGACCGGACGATTTCCGCGCATCCGAATGAGAATACGGCTACGATATTTCTGCAGGCAAACAATCTTATGAAACTGCTGGAGCGGAATGGAAATCCAGTCAGCTGGATCCGGCTGGAGGACGGCAGTATTGAGATAGATGTGTGAAGCTGTATAAAAATGTCTACGATTAAGAGGAGCTTGTGCAAAGATTCCATGTTTTCTTATGACTCACAAAGTAGTCCTCCCATTATCGGGGAGGGAGATTTAAGACGCAGCGCAGTGGCAATCGCCCTTACGGAAGAGGAGGATGTGATCTTCGAGATCCGTTCCGAGAGGATTCGTCATCAGCCGGGGGATATCTGTCTGCCCGGCGGCGGACTGGAAAAGGATGAGACTCCTGTGCAGGTAGCGGTCCGGGAACTGATGGAAGAGCTGGAGATTGGCAGGGAGCAGATCCGCGTACTGGCACCTTCGAGCATTTTCGTGACGGGATTGCAGGAGATCCACAGCTACGTGTGCAGGGTGACCGGGTACTGTGATACCTTTCAGCAGGAGGAGGTCGCCGAGATCCTTCGGGTACCGCTCTCGTTTTTTATCACAAACAGGCCGGAGATCCATGAGGTCGTGTGGAAACCGGAAATGGGAGAGGATTTTCCCTTCGATAAGATCCACGGCGGAAGGAATTATGGCTGGAGAGAGCACAAAAGCAGGATCCGGTTTTATGAATACGAAGGACATGTGATCTGGGGGATCACGGCCAGGATCATGGAAGAATTCGCCCGCCAGGTGCGAGAGCACAAATAGGATTACGGGACTGGCTTACAGGATCGGATTATGCTATCTGGCGATGTGAAAAACTGAGAATGAATGGGGGCGCGGCAATGGATCGGCAGACAGTCTTCGACTACATCAAAAAGAAATATAAGGTGCTGCCGGAATATCCCTGGAGGAAAAACAGTGGCGCGGTCTTCCGGCACGAGGATAACAACAAGTGGTTTGCTCTGGTGATGGATGTGCAGGGCGATAAAGTCGGGCTGACCGGTCCGGACTATGTGGATGTGATCAACCTGAAGGTGGACGATCCGTTCTTCCGTGATGTGATCTTTCGGGAGGATGGGATCATGCCTGCTTATCACATGAATAAGATGCACTGGATCTCGTCGCGGCTGGACGGCACGGTCCCGGAGGAACGGATCTTTGATCTGATCGACATGAGCTTTCTGGCAACGGCCTCCGCAAAGAAGAAGGAGAAGATCCGGCCTCCGAAGGAATGGATCATTCCGGCAAATCCGAAATACTTTGATATCGTGCACGCCTTTGATGACACCGATACGATCCAATGGAAACAGGGAGCGGGAATCAAAAAAGGCGACACTGTATTTATGTACGTAGGGGCACCGGTATCGGCTGTGATGTACAAATGCAGGGTGATCGAGACGGACATCCCCTATCGTCATGAGCATAAGTACATTACGATCAAAGCCCTGATGACGATCAAGCTGCAGAAACGTTATCCCGCGGAGCGGTTTACGTTTGAGACTCTGAAGGCGGAGTATGGGATCTACGCGGTTCGCGGGCCGCGCGGCATTCCGAATTCCC
>CAMOQF010000108.1 GCA_946622645.1 uncultured Blautia sp. | reverse complement strand
TACGTCTGACCTTCTTCGAGAAGGTCTTTTTTGATCGTGCTGCCGGAAGAGAGATCTTCCAGAAGAGGCGCAGTATCCCCTTCTTTATAGAGATTTGCGGATGACTGATCCACTTCGTTTTCTGTGGTCCAGGAGACGGCCCATTCCTCCGCGGTCCGGTCGAGACAGGGCAGGTTGTTCACGGTCTCGGCCTGCGGAGTGATTTCCACGACGATCTCGCCGACCGGCTGGGCTTTGGGCGCTGTCATAAAGGTGATCGATTTCACCACGGGAGCCGCTTCTGCAAGCTCGCCGTTTTTGGGCATGACGGTGAGCTTCAGCCGGTACTCTGCGCCGTCCTTCAGGCGGGATGCTGCGATGGAATCGCCGGAACGCAGAGCTTTGTTGATGGCTTTGCCATTCTCCAGAAGAACCGCTCTTACGTAGTCGGTTTCGCCGTCGACAGTCCAGTTGAAGGTGATTTTTTCTGCGTTTTTATCGATGTAAAAGCTTCCATCTTCCGCTTCCAGAAGAGGCGTTGCTTCTAACGAAATGTCTCCCAGCGGGGCGACCTCCGGGATCTTGGTCACTTCAAAGGATAGTTCCTCGGTTTCTTCTTTGACAAATGGATTCTGGACCTTTGCCTGAATCCTCCAGATCCCCTCATCGTTTGGCGTGATGGCAGCCGTATAGCCGTTGGTATCGGCATCCATCTGGATGGTTGTAAATGGTTCGTCCGAACCGCGAGCATACACGATGAGCTCCGCGGAAGACTGCGCGTAGATATCGCTGTTAGTCACATCTTCAAAATCGGTACCGTTAAAGGACTGAAACCAGACATGGACCTCGGCAGGGCTGTCGGCTTCGGCCTCAGGGGGCAGTTCTGCCTTCAGCCGCAGATTGTGGTTGAAACGGACGACGGCGTTGATGAGCACCGGATGAGACGCTGCAGAAGGAACGTCGGATGTATTTGCAGGATCGCTGCCGCTTTCTGCAGGCGCAGGGGTTTCGCGGCTGGTGACTTCCACGGTCCATTCACCGGCTTTGGGCGAAGGAACCGCAAGGATGATATAGCTCCGTTCTTCGGTGATCTGAATGTTTTCTGCGGCATGGACTCCGTCCTGATCCCAGAGAAGTATACGTTTGCCGTCGGGCTTTATCAGAGTGATCTGCTCCAGGAACTGCTTGTCTTCAGGCATGAAGGTGACGTTTACGGTGGCGTCGGTTATACCGTCATAGGGGACGGTAAAAGTTTCGTGAAGCGGCGTATAACGGAGGATCTTCTGTATAGATTCGGAGGAAGATTCCGCTTTGATGAGCATCTGCAGGAGCTTGCTGTTCAGGTCGGTCTGAGTGGCCAGCAGTACGTTGGAGTAGGTGCCGTCTTCCTGCAGCAGCCCGCCGCCGGAGGCGGCCATCTGGTTGATAAAGACCAGAAATGCAGATGTGTTTTCAACCGCCTTCTTTGTGGTCAGTGCGACGACATAGAAATCAGCGCCGGCTTCGTGGATATCCTTGGCGATCTGAATGGAATCCTCGTTGGCGCGGATGTTGTCCGGGTGGCTGAAGGGATCCGCCAGGTCGTTCAGGTCATTGACGCCGTCCGTCAGAAGGATGACGCTGGTACTGCCTCCTTTTTCGAATGAATCCAGCATCGACCGGGCTGTGGACAGGGCAGTACGGATGTCCGTGAAATTATCACGCTGATCTTCATGGGCTTCTTCATTAAAAAAACGGCCGATCTTCTGTTCGAGCACGGCGGGATCAGACTGGATATCGAAAGGACCGTAGCTGGCGCAGTGGTCAGGCCCGCAAAAGACGATAACGCCGATCTGGCCGTGGATGCCCATGGCGCCGGAGTTGAGAACGTTCTCGTAGACCAGGCGGGCGGCGTCAAAACGAAGGCCCTCCGGGTCGGTGGCTTCGCCGAGGGAGTGCTTGCCGGTGGTGCTTTTGCTGTTGTCGATCACAAGGATGTAGTTGTGGGACGTGGGGGAGGGGGAAGTTTCCTCCTCGGCATAGCAAAGAACTGAAATATAAAAAACAGAAAACAGAACTGCTGATAATAAAAAGAATATACGCTTCATAATGATACCTCAACTAAACAGAGGATAAGTTTCTTGTCTTCTTAATCATACAGCGAAATCCGATGCAGTTCAATGAAAAAGACGCCGGAACCGTCCCCGCGTCTCTTTAAGAACCGTTCCCGCATCTGCATGGCCGAATTCATCTGATGAAAAAGACTGCCGCACTGATTTCTCAGTGCGGCAGCCTCAGCATGACTGTGTGATTTATTTTAAGACGATGTCTTTGAGGGTTCCCCAGTCTTCGACTTCGTATTTTTTATCGTTCCATCTGAAGATGTTGACGTTAAAGCTGAATTCCATTTCAGAATAGCCATCTTTGTCGGAGAAACGGTATGTTCGTTGTTCGGCATTGCCGACAACTTCGTCTGTCTCGGGTCCGATCTTTACGTTTTTGAGCGCCTCGAGAACGGTCAGGATTGTGTCGGGATCTTCTATGAGGGCCCAGCCGTCCTGAATAAAGAGGAGCTCGAAATTCTCCGGAGAAGCCATTGCTTTGTCGAACCAGTCGTTCAGGGACGGGTCGTTGCAGAAATCCAGGAGATAACTACCTTCCTGCACGGAGGTTTCTTCCTGCTGCATGTGCTTCAGGCTGAAGTTTTTGATCGCTGCATCAAGCGCGGTCATGACTTTTTCTTCTTCTTCGGGCACGGATTCATCAAATTCTGCGCAGAAGCGAACCAGATGATCTTCGCGGAGCAGGTTGTCCCTTGTTTCCAGGAACAGGACCAGTAAAGTCATAGGCTTGTCTGCTTTTGTAAATTTGCACTTCACTCCGTTCAGTGTCTCCTGGCCGAGGGAGTATTCCTCCATGCTTCCGATCGATTCAATGCTGCCGCCGTGCAGGGCAACGTCTTCTTCGAACATCGGGCCAAAATCACGGGCCAGGTATAATTTGGGATTGGTTTCGTCGCCATCGACACGGGCGATACTGATATAGGGATCAACTTCGTCGCTTAAATAGATCACAAGACCGCCGTTCCACTGATCTTCCGGATGCCATTCCGAACGGTAAGTCTCCAGATGCTGGGTATAGAACCCTGCGTCCTCTGACAGAGCCGCAATATACTGCGGATTACCGATATGTCTCAGCTTCTCGTTGACGTCGCCAAGAGAACCGAAGCTGGCGACATCGTGATATTCGCTTCCGTTCCAGCGGAAGGTCCCCAGCATGAAGGAGAAGCCTTTCTTAGTGCCGTCTGCCATTTCAAAATAATAGCCGCATCCGCCGCCGTCCGCGACGTTGTCGGGATTTTCATGGGCCAGGCCGCCGATCGTGACAGTCTGAAGAGCGTCGGCGGTTTCGAGGATCAGCTCGGGATCGGTAAATACCATGTCGTAGGGACCTTCGCCGTAGATCCAGAAATCCAGTTTTGCCGGTGTGTTCTCACGGAGGGAAGCAAACCACTCATCCAGCTCCGGATCGTTGCAGAATTCCGGCAGAGTCTGCACTTCGGCCTGCTCCTCTGCCTCGGATGCAAAAACCGTACAGGGGACTGTCTGTGAGAAGGTTAATAAAGCTGCCGTACACAGAATGGGGAGTTTTCTAAAGCGCATTTTTGTTTTCATATCGGGCACCTCTCTGTCTTTTTTATCTGATCGAAGATTGCTTTGTTTTTGATATTTGCACTATAACATAATGGTTTTTTCGGTCTGTATTGGTGAGTTTACACATCTCCCGACCTGCGTTTGCCAGTTATTTTAGTAAATACGATCTCCAGATGCAGGTGTGTGGATTTTTGCAATTTATGTTTGACATAATATACAAAAAAACACTATAATATAATAGATAATCTTCACAGTTTTCTGCTTATGGCAGGAATGCAAAAGCTTATCCTAAGCACCAAATATGACTATTGTAGTTTGGGAGGGAAAATTGATGGGTGATGCTGTTTTTTCATTGAAAGGCATCAAAAAGAATTATGGCTCCCACCAGGTCCTGAAATCTGTGGATATGCAGGTCAATAAAGGCGACATCTATGGATTGGTAGGTAAAAACGGAGCCGGCAAAACAACTTTGTTTAAAGTCATCCTGGGTCTGTCCGACTATCAGGGCGGCAAGCTTTCCATTCTGGGAGCAAAGAACGCGCACCAGAACGCGCTGAACCGCCGCAAGATCGGATTTTTTGTAGGACATAACTTTTTTGATTATCTGAGCGGTTATGAAAATCTGAACTATTACCGCCGGCTGAAAGGCATCAGAGGCAGAAAAGAAGTCAACAGAGTGCTGGAGATGGTCGGACTGTCTCAAAAGGCCGCCAAGATGGAAGCAAGAGCCTATTCGCTGGGCATGAAACAGCGTCTGGGTATTGCCAATGCGCTTCTGGGCGATCCGGAGGTCCTGATCCTCGACGAGCCCACCAACGGTCTGGATCCCCAGGGTATCGCGGACGTCCGTAATATGATCACCCGGCTGAACCAGGAGAATGGCACGACCGTGCTGATCTCTTCCCACATTCTTGGAGAGCTGGAGCACACCGCGCACCGCTTCGGCATCGTTAATGAAGGTATCCTGATGAAGGAACTGAGCAGCGCCGATCTGCAGTTCAAGACGGATTATACATCCATTGAGATCTCCGATGAGGACGTGGAAAAGGCCAAACTGCTTCTGGAACAGAACAGCATCAATATTCACAATGTCAGCAAGGCTGCTACTACCTTGGAAGACTTCTACTTTGAGATGATCGGAGGTGAGAAGAATGGCTGAGGTAATGCGCAATGTTTTTAAGGCTGATATTATTCGTGTCCTGAAAAAGAAATCATTCCTTCTTCTGTCTGTGATTCAGATTCTGGTGATGGTCGCGGCAGCCGTGATTGCAAAATTCTTCCCGGGAGATGACCTTAATTCTGCTTTTAAAGTGGGCATAAGTATCGGGGTACTTCCGTACACTATACTGATCGGGATACCGGTATTTCTGGCAGTCTTCTCGGACGATTTCCGCAGTCATGCCATGCAGGTTGCCATCGGACGCGGCACGTCAAGAGGCCGGCTGATCAGATGCCGTTTCTTTGAGGTCGTCTTTGTGTTCTGCGAGACCGCTCTGGTATTCTCCGTTGTAATAATCGCGCTTGCGATCATCATCACCGGAAGTATGAAAAACGGCACAGACGCGCTTAGCACACTATGGCAGGGCGTGGTATCCGCCATATGCTGGGCAGCTATCTCCATGATCTTCGTATATGCGATGCAGAAGGCGACCATGGCGCTGGTGCTGTACATCTTGATGGCCCTGGGGACGGTCACAGCCATCCTCGCATCGGTTTCCGAGATGGTTCCGTTCCTGAGAGACAACCATATCCATCTGGATTATTGCACAGTCTCGACGGTTCTCAGCAGAGCGGTGGATACATCGGATAAATTGTGGGTGCTTATGTGGGTTATTCTGGTGGCTGCATTTATCGTGCTTCCGCTGGTTATCACAACGTTATTATTTAAAAAGAAAGAGCTTGAGTTTTAAGGAGGTAATGCAACATGGAAGAAATGGAATACAAAAAAGGACACGGCGGATTAGCGATTCTTCTGGCTATTCTGGGCCTGCTCGTTGGTACTCTTGGAACAATTGGATTTGGAAGGATCGTGTTTTTCGTAGGTATCGGGCTTGCGGTCCTCGGCATCATTCTGGGTATTGTTTCTAGAGTACAGACCGGAAGAAAGGGTCTGGGCGGTATCATCTGGGGCATCATTGCGATCCTTCTGTCTGTCGGCTCCTTTATGTTCCTGAACGGTATGTCAGACATCATGAAAGACCATAAAGACAAACTGCCGATCACCGGAGAACTTTTTGAAGAGCTTCCGGCCAAGGGTCTGATCGGCTTTTCACAGGCACTGGTAGACAGCGGTCATACACAGGAAGAGATCACAAAAGAATTTGAAGACGCAGCTAAGATGATCGGCGACAGCAGCAGCAACAATTGATGAGAGCAAAGTGACAATGGGGACGGTGAAAACCGTCCCTGCTTTTTGCGCGACACGGCTGTCAAGCGGCGCTATGCTTGAAGTGCATCTGTTCCATCTATTAAGGTATGTAACGGGAAGCCTGTACTTGGAGGTATTATAGATGAAGAGAGAGAATTCCGACAAATACGGCATCAATATGAAACGCTATTGCAAGGAGCATGAGGCGTGGGTCGAGAAGACTCTCAGGGAGAAAGGCGCGTCTAAGGAGCTTCTGGAACTCCACCAGGAGAAGATCGCCCTCTTGCAGCATGAACGGCTGATCCATCTGATCGTCGTAGTGATGACGGTCATAGGCGAACTGTTCGCGGCGGATCTTGCGCTGCTGCACCCGGAATCCTTCCCCTTCGGGGTGATATTGCTGCTGATTTTAACGGTACTTCTGGGCTTCTATTTTGCACATTATTTCTTCCTCGAAAACACCACCCAGCACTGGTACAGAATTGCCGATGAAATCCGGAAGGAAATAAAGTCTTGATTTTACAAAATAGGTTGACATTTGGAAAGCGCGATTGATCTAAGCTGAGAGCAAAGCAGCCGCTGATCGGCTTTTCTGACAGAAAGTTGTATATTAATCTGTATTCCATTTACGGTCATTGTTCAAGAGACGATGGCCGTATTTTTTATATATCAGAGCCTCCCTTTTCTTGCTTTCTTGACCATTTTAGTGTATTATAATATTGAGTACCTATACCCAGGTGCCGGCAGATTTTTTGTTTCATCCGCAGGTGCCGCTGAACGGCCGTAAGGCCTTTACGCACCTGTATCAGATAGACGTTTTCAGGGGAGGTTCATTATGATGAGATTTTTTAAAGAAATCTACGGAGGAGGCGGCGGAAGCGGCCGACAAAACAAGATCGAAAGGGGGCTGGCTCTGGTCCTTGCCTTGGTCATGATGTTTGTGACCTGCACGGAAAGCCTCCCCGCCTTTGCCATGGAGGAGATCGGGTCCGATCCGGTAAGCAGCTACTCGGCGGAAACGACCTCCGGGCATACAGCTGAGGCAGAGGTAACGGAGGAAGCTCCTTCCGCAGAGCCACAACCGGAAGCGGATGCAGAAGAACATCTGCACAGCGAGGAGCCGGAAGGCGACGGGATCGAACCCGAGCAGCCCTCCGACCCTGAACCGCAGGAGAGAGCCGCCGAGAAGATCGAGGGCGAAGCATACGGACTTCGTTTCACCCTGACCTTCCCGGAAGGGACCGCCCTCCCGGAGAATACCAGACTTGCCATCGACTCTCTGCCAAAGACAAGCGAAGAATTCGAATTAAGCGAACGTCTCGCAGAAGAAGAAATCAAGGATCGGAAAGGCAGCCGGTCTTTTGGTGATGCGGACTTTTTCCTGCTCACACTGGTAAAACCGGACAATACGGTCGCTGAGCTGGACGCCGACGCCCGCATGGAGCTGGTTTTCAAAAACGAATTCCAAAAGGAATTCAATGCAGACCTTCTCGACATCGTTTACTTCAACAATGATATTCTGACGGACGAGCTTTCCTCCGGCGCGGCTGACGCTTTATCGTCCAATCTGGGCCATGAGAGCGAGAATCATCTTCTGACCAACCCTGACGTAGAAAGATACCACGACGCGGAAGGCGTGCACGTGTTCTTTAACATCGATAAGGTGTATGCCCTCGGCGTCCTGTACGGCCAGGAAAAGGCTCCTGAAACCGAAACCGAAAATGCTCCTGAGACGACGCCCGGACCGGAAGAGGAAGTGAGTGAGGAATCCGGCAAGGCGACCGTACCGGAGGAAGTGGTCAGTGAAGAATCCGGTAAAGCGACCGTACCGGGTGAAGAAGAAAGTATCGAGTCCGGCAAGGCAACTGTACCTGGGGAAGATCAAAGCATTGAAACCGGTAAGGCTAAGCTGCCGGAGGACGATAAAGAAGATGAAAA
>CAMOQF010000107.1 GCA_946622645.1 uncultured Blautia sp. | reverse complement strand
AATGGAAGAACCGGGGGAGGTGATGAACGATGAGCCTGTACGCAATCGGTGATCTGCATCTGCATTATCAGTCCGTGCTGAAAGCACCGGGGCAGCTGCACGATCGGGTATGGAAAAACCATGAAGAGAAGTTCCGGAAAAACTGCGGAAAGCTGTTGAAGGATGAGGATACCCTCGTTCTGGTCGGAGATCACAGTTGGGGAAAGAACCTCACGGAGTGCGAACAGGATCTGCAGTACATCTGCGATCTCCCCGGCCGGAAGATCCTGACCAGAGGTAATCACGACATGTTCTGGGATGTGAAGAAGACCGGACAGCTGAACGCCCTGTATCAGCCGGAGCTTACTTTCCTGCAGGACAGCTATGAGACCTATCAGGATTACGCTCTTGTCGGCACAAAGGGCTTCACTTTTGAGGGGCCATTCTATATTGACCGTCGCGGCCGGATCATGGGTTGGGACGAGGATGCGGAGAATCATGCGAAGAAGCTTGTGGAACGGGAGCTTGAGCGGCTGCGGAAGTCCTTTGAACTGGCGAAGGCAGACGGATACCGAAGGTTTATCATGTTCCTGCACTATCCTCCTACCAATATTCTGGAGGAACGAAGTGGGTTCACCGATATGGCGGAGGAATATGGTGCGGAGCAGGTGATCTATGCACACTGTCACGGTGAAAGCAGATTTCATGACAGCATTCACGGAGAGTTTCGCGGACGGACATATCATCTGGTTTCCGGGGACTATCTGCGCTGGAAACCGCTGCAGATACTGGGTTGAGTGAACGATCAGGCTGAATGGAGCATAAGAGATGGAAAGGGAACAGAAAAGGATTCAGGTGGTCGCGGCGATCATCTGCAGAGAGAATGAAGTTTTTGCTACACAGCGCGGATATGGAAACTATAAGGACTGGTGGGAGTTTCCCGGAGGAAAGGTTGAGAAGGGAGAGTCCCCTGAGCAGGCTCTGGCAAGAGAAATCCGGGAGGAACTTGCAGCAGAGATCACGGTTGGAGATTATCTTACCACGGTTGAATATGACTATCCCGAATTTCATCTTTCTATGGCCTGTTACTGGTGCAGCGTCAAAGAGGGACATCTGACGCTTCTTGAACATGAAGCTGCCAGATGGCTGCCGCTTGATCATCTCCGGCAGGTAAACTGGCTGCCGGCGGATATCCTGGTAATCGAGGCAATAGAAAAATTCATGCTCAAGGAATGAAGATGGATCAGAAGGAGGCATTGATCTGATATGGCACCGCTGAGGGATGGGAGAAGAGAATGACAACGAATCAGTTATTATGGACCAGAACAAAAAACGAACTGGTAAGATCTGTGGAGCGGCTCGGGTTTCCGGCGGAGCTGGGAGAGGCTGTGGCCAGGCATCTGGGCAGTCCGAAGGCCATGGAACGCATGATCTCTTATCTGGACTATGTGAAGCCGAAGAGCGAGGAACTGATCGTGGATGAGATGCTGGCAATCCGCAGCGAGGTAGATGCCTGGAAAGAGAAGAAGGCCAGTGAAGAAGCAAATTCCCGGTATAATGAGATGTTGTATTACGGTCTGGGAACAGAGGAAGAGCCATGACGTATGAGGAAGCTGCGGCAACGATAATCAAGCATCAGGAAAACAGACGGAATAAAGAAAGGATAGAAATGAGTATGAGCTGCAGAGATTTTCAAGGCACAAAGCAGTCAGCATCTGGTTTGGGAGCAATGCGTTTGCCGGCCCGCAAAAAAACGATTCTTGCTGCTTTGACGGTCATGGCGGTCGGGTTTTCAACTGTTTTTGCTTTTGCCGAGACAGATTCGTCGGTCACATCATTTGATCTTAACAGAGCCGGTGTGAGCTTTGTTCTTCCGGAGTCTCTGCAGGAGCTGGAGGGGACGATTCAGCCGGCGTACGGAGGCGAGATCGAACAGGGCAGCGGTATCTACCTTTCGGGTCTGACATACTGTGCCATGACAAAAGAAAAATACATGGAACTGGCAACAAAAGGGGCGGAGCTTACGGAAGAGGATATTTCCTTTGCCAGTCCCAGAATGCGGGACTTCATCCTTGTCTATACGATCGATGAGGAGCGGTCGGAGGAGGAGCTGCTGGAAGCTTTATCTGCGTACGGACTGCCGTCAGAGGGATGTCAGGAACTCGGGACAGCAGGAGAATACAGCTTTTTCAGCGTTGTGGATCCCTTTGCGAATGTTGATGAGAGCCAGTTTGTATTCGATGAAGGGTTCCGGGAGGAGTATGACAGGATCCTTGCGGCCTGCGAAGATCTTTCATGGATAAAAATGTATGAACCGGAAGGTGACGGCACTGCGAAAGCCGGCTCCAGGATCGCTTTTGAGACGGCAGATCTGGATGGCAATACCATCCTTTCGGAGGATATTTTCAGCAAGAACAAACTGACAATGGTGAATATATGGGGAACGTACTGCGGCCCCTGCATCAATGAAATGCCTGATCTGGAAGAACTGAACAGGAGACTGACGGAAAAAGGCTGTGGGATCATCGGAATCGTCAGTGATATAGCAGGAGCGGCAGATACCGCCCAGATCGAAGCAGCCAGGCAGATCATAACGGATGCGGGAGTCAGCTATCTGAATCTGCTTCCATGGGACGGACTGCGGACGGATCTTCCGGCGATGTATATTCCCACCTCTTATTTTATAAATTCTGACGGAGAGGTGGTAGGAGAAGCGGCTGTCGGGGCCAGAGGGGCGGATGATTACGAAGCGCTTATCGATGCATTGCTTGAATAAAACAGATGACGGGAGGGGTTTACCCCTCCCGTCATCTGTCTTATTCGGCTGTTTTCCAGACCGGTTTGTAAGCAGCGTATTCTTTCTTTTTCTCGTCGAGGAAATCTTTCTTTTCCATCAGGATCGGGATGCAGATCCGCATCATCTCTGCGATTTCCGCATGGTGTTCGTTCAGTCCGACGAGGGTGTTTCTTGCCCGTTTCACTTCTTCGGTCGGGAAAACGATCTTCATCTTCCCGTCTTCCAGAGTGACTTTACCGTGGCTGCCGCAGACTGCGCAGGTAACGGTATCCGTGCCGTTGACGGTCATCAGATCCAGGTGACAGGTCGGACATGTGCCTTCCTCGCCAAACCAGGTGGTCTCGTCATAAGGAACGCCGAGATTGTCGGCCAGGTTTGCACCCATTTTGAAAACATCCTCCATCATCGGCGGATCCAGGAAGGGGCTGGTTTTGCGGCCCTGATCATTGGCGTTGATCTGGCCGACGACTTTCATGGCCTGTGAGCAGCTGAACAGATGCATCATGGGAAGGCCCATGCCGGTCCAGTCCGGAGTCCATGCGCCGCCGACAGCGATATAGCTGACCCAGCGGTCTTTGAAATATCTTTCGTCCAGCAGAGGACGGCCGTCTGCTTTTCTTTTTTCCTGTTCATCGATCATGGAGGCACGGTCGTGAGCAGCGCCGAAACGGTCTGTGATGTTTTTCAGCTGACCGACGATACCGACGGAGTAAACCGGGGCGGAGATAATGATGCCGTCTGCATCCAGGATCTTGTCCTCCAGCATCAGATAATCATCTTTGATCCAGCATTTGATCTTTCCGTCCGGAGCTTTGCTGCAGACACCGCAGCCCTTGCATTGTTCGATTTTCAGATTGACCGTGTTGATAAATTCAACCTCAATATCCTTGCCGGAAGCTTTGGCAGCAGCTTCGACACCCATCAATGCCTGTTTGCAGTAGATGTCACTGCGCTCGTTCTTACGTCCCATGGATATTCCCAGTACTTTCATGATAATTCTCCTTTCTGAGAGTGATTCAGGTATGAAAGCCCCGTACAGGGGATCTACCGTTACGTTCTGTATAGGACATGAATTTATTGTAAAAGAGCGGAATCAATGATGCAAGCAGAAAATGAACCGTAAAAAGGCCTTTCAATGACCTTTTTCCTTTTGGGGATAGTGAAGAGTCAGACTTTATGATAAAATAAAACCTGTAACCGGGAAAAACCCTGACGTGCCGGAGTGTGAGGCGGACGATGTGGTTCCCGGCTCATGTGCCGCGTATGGTGAAATGGTTCCGGCGCAGGCTATGGTCATAGAGGAAACAGAAAAGCGAGAGGGAAAATGAAAACAATATATTTTGCCGGCGGATGCTTCTGGGGCGTTCAGAAGTTTTTTGATCAGTTTGAAGGAGTGGTCTCTACAGAGACCGGATACGCCAACGGGCCGGAGAAAGCCCCGAGTTATCAGGAGGTCTGCAGAAGCAGCGGCCATGCAGAGACCGTAAAGGTTGTTTATGACGAAAACCGTATTTCGCTGACGGACCTGGTGCAGTATTATTTTATGGTGATCGACCCGCTTTCTGTCAATAAACAGGGGGAAGACACGGGGATTCAGTATCGTACTGGAATCTATTATACGGACGAAGAACAGCTTGCGGAAGCCCAGGGCGTATATGAAGCCGAAGAAGAGAAGGCCGGAGCGAAGCTGGCTGTGGAGCTGGAACCGCTCAGGAACTTTTTTACCGCAGAAGAGTATCATCAGAAGTATCTTGTAAAAAATCCCGGCGGTTACTGTCATATCCCCCGGACGATGTTTCATCTCAAAAAACCGGTAATGGATGAGCGGATCCGGAAGCAGCTGGATTTTTCTCTTGAGATCGATAAGGAAAAAAATGTATTCCGCCAGACGCATCTTTCCGGACACGGACGGAATGAGAATGACGCAGAACATGCCTGGCATATGGCGATCATGGCGTATCTGCTGAGGGAGTACGCAAACGAAGAGGTAGATATCGCAAAGGTGATGCTAATGTGTCTGATCCATGATATTGTGGAGATTGATGCGGGAGACACGTACGCCTACGATGAAGAAGGGCGTAAAACACAGAAGGCCAGGGAGGACGCAGCAAAGGAGAGGATCTTTTCGCTGCTCCCGGAAGATCAGAAATCGGAATTGACGGCCCTTTTTGATGAATTTGAGGAATATCGGACAGCGGAGGCAAAGTTTGCACATGCCATGGATAATCTGCAGCCGCTTATTCTGAATAACAGCAACAACGGCAGCGACTGGAAGGAGCATGGCGTATCGGCGGGCACCGTATACGGCCGTCAGACAAAAACCCGGCTTGGGTCCGAAAAACTGTATGAGATCACGGACCGGATCATCCGCGAAAATATCCGCAAAGGGAATCTTCCCGATGACAGGTCTGAGTAAACCAGAGAACAGAAATCAACAGAGGAACAACGGAGGAGAAATTTATGCCTGCAGAAGTAATACTGGGTATTTTGATTCCCTTTCTCGGAACCAGCCTTGGAGCATCACTGGTGTTTGTTCTCAGAAACAATATTTCAAATCAGCTGCAGAAGATCCTGACCGGCTTTGCAGCGGGTGTCATGGTTGCGGCTTCTTTCTGGAGTCTTCTGAATCCCGCCCTCGAGAGCAGTGAAGGGATGGGCAAACTGTCCTTCCTTCCGGCTGCGGTCGGTTTCCTGATCGGTGTAGGCTTTCTGCTCCTGCTGGATGAGATCACTCCGCATATGCATATGGATCAGCAGGTGGAAGGCCCGAAGAGTGGTCTGAAACGGACAACAAAGCTGATTCTGGCGGTGACATTGCATAACATCCCGGAGGGAATGGCAGTGGGCGTCGTTTATGCGGGGTATGTATCGGGAAATACGGAAATCAGTGCCGCCGGGGCCCTGGCCCTGGCGTTGGGTATCGCGATCCAGAACTTCCCGGAAGGAGCGATCGTATCCATGCCGCTTCGGGCAGAAGGGATGGGGAAGGGAAAAACCTTTCTCTACGGCGTATTATCCGGCGTGGTGGAACCCATTGCTTCGCTGATCACTATTCTGGCCGCCAGTGCTCTGATTCCCGTTATGCCGTACCTGCTGGCATTTGCGGCAGGAGCCATGATGTACGTTGTGGTAGAGGAATTGATTCCGGAAATGTCGGAAGGACAGCATTCCAACTGGGGGACCATCGCGTTTTCACTTGGATTTGTACTGATGATGATTCTGGATGTGGCTTTAGGATAACGGGACAGCTTCTTGCAGCTGTCGAATGTCCCGGAGGTACAGGGGTTGGAATATGAGCAGACCAAAACCGATGATCCGATATGAGAATACTGTTCCGGGCCTGTTTGTGCGCAGGGTGAACCGTTTTGTCGCCGAGGTGTTGATCGATGGAAATGAAGAGTGCACTTGATGGTGAAAGTATGACAGGATACAGGTGTGGCATCCGGGATTTATCAGAAAGGTTGGGAAAATGGAGGAGAATGAAGAAAAGAAAATTACAGTGAAAACAGAGCGGATTATTGATATCCTTTGCCTTGCGGCCTCGTATGGAATTCTGATTCTGCTTCCTCAAAAAACCGGTTTTTTATTTTATCTGATCTTTGGTGTGGCAGCCTTTTTATTCTGTGTCGGATTTTTCCGTCTTGGGCTTACGTTTGATGCACCGTCGAATTCAAAGGGTGAGCGGTTTGCCGTATTATCTTATACGGTTTTAGGAGTACTGCTGAATACAGCGGGGTTATATATTATCTATCAGGAGCATGGAAGTGTACGCAGCATTATGATTGCGACTCTTCTGCTGATTGAAGCGCTTGTAATGTACGGTGCGGCGGGGAGTGGATTTAAATCTCTGGAATATCAGATGTTGACATCCATTGTGTTTCGTGTCGCAGCTGTTTGCCTGATCCTGTTCGGGGCAGCTTTTGTAATCTGGAAGCATTTCACGGAGTCTGCTGTGATTATCGCAACATTGCTTCTGATTGAAAGCATCTGCCTGTGGAAGATGCATCGCGGCAGCAATCCCTTTAATGAGCTGAGTTCTGAAATACAGACCGTCCCGGGGCTTCGGATTCCGGTCACGCAGCTGCAGCAAACCTTTTCCGGCGTCAAAACCCAGCTGGGATACCCATGGATCGGAAAGGTGAAAACGATCAAGCAGGATTGTATCATTTACGGTCCTGCGGAAGACGGTTTTGTTGTTTATGGTTACTATCTTTTTGGACGGTTTTATGTTGCGGGGAGTACAAATCCTTTATTCCCCGATCCTGAAGATGCGCAGGGCCGCACCGTTGCGGAAGTACCTGACAGCAACGGTGTTCTGCTGAATAAAGAGCAGCTTACGGAAGCATATGTCAAAATGTTTACCCGCTATGTGGAGGATGGAAGTACCCGGTGGATTTCGGATTATCCGGAGCAGACAATATCGTAAAGGAGCAGTCTATGGAAATTAAAAAATGTATTCAGTGTGGAGGTAATCTGGAGCGTCAGCCGATGAAAAAGGCCTGGCTGTGCCCTTACTGCGGTGCAAGATATGAGGATGAGGAGAAAAGAACCGCTCCGAAAGAGTACTGTGGACTAAATGAAGAAGTGTTTATGGCAGAAAAGGATCTCTCAAAGATTATGAAGGATCATAGCGGCGCGGGTGTTATAAATTCTATCGTTTACTGTATGCGCACTTTTGAAAAAGCCTGTCAGGTTGAAGAGTATATGCTCAGAAAGCTCACATTTTCAGATGATATTTCGGTGAAGGGAGTGCGGGAGGATCAGATTGAAAAAGCAATGCCCTTGCTGGAAAAGATTATTGAACCCGACGAGCGAGTGATCGTATATGGGAACAAAGGCATTCTGTCCAAGGGAAAAGAGTACTTTCTGGTGACAGACCGGCAGAGTGTTTTTGTAAAGAAGAAGAATATTAAAACGGTTTTACATACAGATATCGATTCTTTGACCCTGGAGGGGTGCGGAAACTGTTATCTGAATGGAGATTATGAAAAAGGATTTATCAACCTGGATGGGAAGGGAACGTTCCAGGGAGCCATTTTAGCCATGATCTGTATGTTCTCTTTTGAGGCGCAGCCGGACAGAGGCCGGATCCGGATCATCTGAAACCGCGAACGAAAAAGGCTGTGAAGAGCAAGGTCAGAACCCTTATGTCTGGAAAATGAGAAGAAGAATCATCCGGTGATGTGTGGAAATGTATCCATGCGTCACCGGATTTTTTGCGTTTCTA
>CAMOQF010000106.1 GCA_946622645.1 uncultured Blautia sp. | reverse complement strand
AAAAGCCTGGAGAGAAACAATAAGAGTTTCTGACGGGAAAGGCTGAATATATACAATAACGGTTCCTGACGATCGATCGAGGTGAAATTATGGCTGCTACCATGAAAGACCTTGCCAGATACACAGGCCTTGGGTTGGCAACGATCTCCTCCTACATAAACGGCGGAAATGTTCGTGAAAAAAACCGCCTCAAGATAGAGGAAGCCATCGCGGAGCTTCATTACGAAGTCAACGAAGTGGCAAGAGGTCTGAAAAAGAATGAGACCCACACCATCGGCGTGGTGATCCCCGAGCTGAACAATATTTTCTGCGCTGAGATCATCACAGGGATGGAGGATATTCTGCGCTCCCACGGTTACGCCATCATGGTCTGTGACTGCCGGACAAATGTGGAGCTTGAAAAGCAGGCTCTGGATTTTCTGATGAAAAAGCGGGTGGACGGACTGATCAACATACCGGTGGATGTGGAAGGCAAAAATCTGCAGGAATTCCGGGAAAGCGGAAAACCGATCGTTCTGATCGACCGTAAGATAAACGGTATAAAAAGCGACTATGTACTGGTAGACAACCGGAAATCCGCTAAAGAGGCGACAGTGCTGCTTCTTTCTGAGGGACATAAAAACATCGGGATCATCTGTGGACCCAGGGATGTTTTTACGGCAGAAGAGCGGCTGCAGGGATATAAGACGGCTTTCGAGGAAGCCGGGTTACCCGTAAAGGAAAGCCTGATCTACCGGGGAAACTATGACATTCAAAGCGGCGTGGAAGGAATGAAAGAACTCCTGGAAAAGAATCCGGAGATGAGCGCCGTCTTTGTGACGAACTATGAACTGACGATGGGATGCATGATCGGCATCAATGAACTGGGGCTTAAGCTTCCGGAACAGATTTCCGTAGTAGGATACGACAGTCTGCCTTTTGCAAGAGCCTGTTCACCGGCGTTGACCATCGTGACACAGCCCACCGCCGAGATCGCAAAGGAAGCAGCCTCCATCATGCTGGAAAGACTGCATCCGTCCTCTGAAGCATCTGACGAACCGATCGTCTGTATCTGCCAGGGGACGATGGTCCATGGAAAGTCCGTATCCGGATTTGATCCGGGCTGATACATATCAGGAAAATGGCATCTGAACCTTTTCAGGATTGCAGACACCTCATGCCAAGTCACAGGAGAGCATAGAATGAAACCATTTGTAATAGGAATCGATATCGGGACCAGCGCCTGCAAGCTGGCTGTCTTTAACCGCGACGGCAGTGTAGAGGCTCTGACGAACGAAGCATATCCGGTCTATTATCCGGCCGAAGGCTGGGCGGAACAGGATCCGGAGGACTGGTATGCGGCCGTCTGCCGTGCATTGAAACGGATGCTGGCCGAGAACCATATTTCCCCGGAGGACATCGCCGGGGTCGGGATCGACGGTCAGAGCTGGTCCGCCATCCCCGTGGATCGGGAAGGAAAAGTCCTTGCCAGAACGCCGATCTGGATGGATACCCGTGCCACGGCCATCTGTGTCCGCCTGAATAATAAAATCGGAGCGGAGAACATTTTTGCGATAGCAGGCAATGCGCTGCAGCCCTCCTATACAACGGCCAAGATCCTCTGGTTCAGGGAAAACATGCCGGATGTGTACCGAAAAACGGACAAGATATTGCAGTCGAACAGCTTTATTGCCTTCCGGCTGACCGGGAGCATTACCCATGATATTTCGCAGGGCTACGGAGTTCACTGTTTCAATATGCGGACAGGAACCTGGGATGACGACATGTGTGAAAAGCTGGAAATCCCCAGAGAATTCCTTCCGGACATCGTACCCTCTGACGCCGTGATCGGTAACGTGACGCGGAAGGCAGCCGAAGAGAGCGGCCTTGCGCCGGGGACTCCGGTGGTCGCAGGCGGTCTGGACGCAGCCTGCGGAACGTTGGGCGCCGGCGTCATCCATCCCGGCGAGACGCAGGAGCAGGGCGGACAGGCAGGCGGCATGAGCATCTGTATGGACAGCTACAAGGCGGATCCCAGTCTGATCCTGGGGTACCATGTAGTGCCTGGACAATGGCTCCTGCAGGGCGGCACAACCGGAGGCGGCGGTGTGATGCGCTGGTTCGAGCAGGAGTTTGCGGGAGAAGACCGGCTGCTGAAAGAGACGACAGGTCTTTCTTCGCTGGACAGCCTGAATGTGATCGCCGGCAAGGTAGACCCCGGATGTGACGGACTGGTCTTCCTTCCGTACATGGCGGGTGAACGTTCCCCTATCTGGAACCCAAAGGCGAAGGGTGTGTTTTACGGCCTTGACTTTTCAAAAACGAGAGGTCATTTTGTACGGGCATGTATGGAAGGCGTGGCCTTTGCTCTCAGGCATAACCTGGAGACGGCGGCCAAAGCCGGCGCGGAGGCAGATGTTCTTCGTGCTATGGGCGGCTCGGCAAATTCCCTGTTGTGGACCCAGATCAAAGCGGACGTCACCGGAAAACCCATCATAGTACCTTCCTCCGACACCGCGACCACCCTCGGGGCAGCCATTCTGGCCGGCGTAGGAACCGGGTTCTACAATGATTATGAAGAAGCCGTCGCGCTTACGGTCCGCGAAACGCGCCGCCACGAACCGGATCCGACGAAAAAAGAAATCTACGACCGCACCTACCGGATGTATCGGAATATATACGAATCACTCGCGCCGCTGATGCAATAAAAGGCGCCGGACAACAGAAGATCTCCGATCTTCAGAAAGGACCATGAAAGACCATGAAAGCAGCAGTTGTGACAGCCAATGAAAAAGTTGAATATCTGGACATCGAAGAGCCGGCCGTAAAGCCGGGCTGGGTCAAGATCCGCGTCAGATACTCCGGTATCTGCGGATCTGACGTACCTCGTGTCTTGTATAACGGCGTCCATTTTTATCCCATCGTTCTCGGACATGAGTTTTCCGGCGATGTCGTGGAGACAGGCGAGGGCGTGACCAAGGTGAAAGTCGGCGACAGAGTCTCCGGCGCTCCTCTTGTGCCGTGCATGAAATGCGATGACTGTCAGAAGGGCAATTTCTCCCTCTGCAAGCATTATACCTTTATCGGCTCCAGGGAGAACGGAGCCAACGCGGATTACGTCGTGATCCCGGAACAGAACGCGGTTCCCTTTGATCCATCCATTCCATATGAGCAGGGCGCCATGTTCGAGCCTTCCACGGTCGCGCTTCACGGACTTCTGCAGAACGACTACCAGGGCGGCGAAGACGTAGCCATCCTGGGTGGCGGTACCATCGGCATGTTTACCATGCAGTGGGCGAAGATCTTCGGCTCCCGCAGGGTCGTTGTCTTTGATATCAGCGAGGAGCGTCTGGCACTTGCCTTACGTCTGGGAGCTGACGCGGCCATCAACACCACCAAAGAAAACTTTATGGAAGAAGCCCTGGCCATGACAGGCGGGAAAGGCTTTGGATATGTCTTTGAGACGGCAGGGCAGGTGCCTACCATGAAGATGGCGTTTAAGCTCGCAGCCAACAAATCGCATGTATGCTTCATCGGAACGCCTCACTTTGACCTGAGCTTTACGCCGGCTGAATGGGAGAACATGAACCGAAAGGAGTTCAAACTCACCGGATCCTGGATGAGCTACAGCGCACCCTTCCCGGGGAAAGAATGGGAGCTCACCGCACACTATTTCGCGACCGGCCAGCTGAAGTTTGATCCTTCCTTCATCTATAAGAAAATACCGATGAAAGATGCAAACGAGGCATTCCAGCTGTTTAAGACACCGGGACTCGTGCAAGGAAAAATACTGTTGAGCAATGAAGAAGAGGATCAATAATGATACTGACAGTAACCGCAAATGCCGCCATAGATAAACGCTATGTGGTAGAGCGCTTCGGCGTCGGCCAGGTGAACAGAGTAAAATCGTGCACCGCCAACGCAGGCGGGAAAGGCATCAATGTAGCAAGAGTGGCTTCCATTGTGGGAGAACGGATGACCGCCACCGGCTTTCTGGGCGGTCACGCCGGGAAATTCATCCACGAAAGGATCGAAGCCAGAGGGATCAAAAGTGATTTTGTCTGGTGCGAAGGAGAGAGCCGCACCTGCATCAATATCTGGGACGAAGTGAACGAAGAGCAGACCGAATTCCTGGAGCCCGGATTTACGGTCACGCCCGGGGACTGCGACCGGCTGGTGGAAAAATTTACATCCATCCTGCCGGAGGCGAAGGTGGTGACCATCTCCGGAAGCGCACCGAAGGGCGCGGATTCCGGCCTTTACAAAAGACTGATCAGAGCCGCGGAGGATGCGGATGTTCCCGTACTGCTGGACAGCTCCGGACAGCTGCTGGAAGACTGCCTGCTGGAACGCCCCAACCTGATCAAACCCAACATCGACGAGATCCGTCAGCTGACACATCGCCCCATGGATTCCAGGGAGGCCATCCTTCGTGCGGCAAGAGACCTGCACGACGACGGGATCCAGACGGTGGTGATCTCTCTCGGCAGCAAAGGATCGCTGGTCTCCTCACAGGAAGGCGTCTTTGACGTGAAGGTTCCAAAGCTGGAGACCGTCAATACCGTGGGATGCGGAGACTCCATGATCGCAGGCTTTGCAGTGGGCATCTCCAGGGGACTTCCCATGGAGGAGACCATACGCCTTGCCAGCGCGGTGTCGGCTGCCAACGCGCTCCGCCAGGAGACGGGCTTTGTAGATATGGAAGACGTGAACCGTCTTCTTCCCCAGATCCGGATCACCAGGATCCGCTGAAACGAACCGGATAACAGAACATATAAAACAAACGGAGGTTAAGACATGATGACAAAGATCGATCCCGCAAGTGTTCCCCAGAGAACCTTGTACACAGGCGCAAAAATGCCGGCCATCGGAATGGGAACCTTTGGCAGCGACCATGCTGGTGCCGAAGAGGTTGCAAACGCTGTAAAAGGCGCCATCGAAGTCGGCTACCGCTCCTTCGACTGCGCTGCCTGCTACGGAAACGAAGCAGAGCTTGGTGAAGTGTTTGCGGACGCCATCGCAAGAGGCGTGGTAAAGAGAGAAGAGCTGTTTATCGCATCCAAGGCCTGGAACGACATGCACGGCGACGGGGATATCCTGCTGGCCTGCGCCAAGACGCTGAAGGATCTGAAGATGGACTATCTGGACATCTACTATCTGCACTGGCCGTTCCCGAACTATCATGCACCGCACTGCGACGGCGATTCCAGAAACCCGGATTCCGTTCCTTTCAGCGTGGACCGCTTTATGAGGACCTGGAGACAGCTGGAAAGACTGGTCGATATGGGACTGACCAGGCACATCGGCATGTCCAGCATGACCATTCCAAAACTGGAAGCCGTGCTTCCGCTCTGCCGTATCAAACCGGCAGCGATCGAGATGGAGCTGCATCCCTGCTTCCAGCAGCCGGAGCTGTTTGAGTATGTCCGTGAAAGAGGCATTCAGCCGGTAGCTTTCTGCCCCATCGGTTCCCCGGAGAGACCCGCGAGAGATACCGATCCGGAGGACGTATCCGACATCAGCCTGCCGGAGATGAAGGCGATCGCGGCGGCTCACGGCGTACATCCCGCTATCATCTGTCTTAAGTGGGCAGTCCAAAGAGGGCAAAGCCCGATCCCGTTTGCGACCATTCCGGAGTTCTATATCTCCAACCTGCAGAGCGCATGCGAAGATCCGCTGACCGATGAAGAGATGGAGATCATCAAAGGACTCGACCGGAACAACCGTCTGATCAAGGGACAGGTCTTCCTGTGGCCCGGCGCCAAGGACTGGCACGATCTCTGGGACGAGGACGGCACCATCACAAAATAAGCCTGAGGGTAAGGGAGTGTCGACAGGCACTCCCTTTTCTGTTATCATAAACGGAAAAAGATGATCGAGGAAAAAAACATGTACAGAATCCTTTTGGCAGATGATGAGATCCTGGTGCGGGACGCGATCCGCGAAAATATAGACTGGAAGTCCATGGACTGTGTCCTGGTGGCGGACTGTGAAAACGGAAAACAGGCCGTGTCGATCCTTCAGAACGAACCGGTGGACATCGTGCTGACGGATATCCTGATGCCTTATATGGACGGCCTGGAGCTGGCAAAATATATTCAGGAATATTGCCCGGATACCGTGACGGTGATTTTCAGCGGCTTCGGTGAGTTCGAGTACGCCCAGAAGGCCATGCAGTACAATGTGAGCGAGTATCTTTTAAAGCCCGTGACTTCCGCAGAGCTGAAGGAAGTGATCGACCGGATGAAGAAGCTGGTGGACCGTCGCAGGCAGGAGAAAGCTGAAAAAGAGCTTCTGGACAGCGCGAGGGAGAAATACCGTCTCAATGCTTCCGTGATCCGTTCCAGGGCGATGGAAGCCCTGGTGAGCAGGAGCCGGGACACGCTTGTGAGCCTGGAAGAGCTGAAAAAGCTGGGGATCCTTCTGAAGGAGGGCAGCTTCCGCGTGGCAGTGTTCGATATCGATATCTATTCGGAGCTTTACGAAGCAGATTCGGAAAAACTGCAGGAGAGCGCTCTGATGGCCTTCATCCTGTATAACGTTGCCGATGAGATCGTGACAAAAGAAGAGCTCGGCATCGTCTATCAGGAAGGGAACAGCCGGGTCCTGGTTCTGTTTATGGCAGAAAGGAGCCGGGAGAAAGAAGAAGACATCCTCGCCGTATGCCGGGAGATCCAGAACAATCTGCTGGATACGATCGGCATGCAGGTTTCCTTGAGCATCGGACGGTGGGTCCGTTCGCCGGAGGAGCTGTGGCAGTCCAGGGGAGACGCCCTGGAGCTGCTGAAACGGCGGTATCTTCTGGGAGAGAATCTGATGCTGGATATGACAAGATGCCGGCTGAACAGGGAGACTGACCTGGAAGAGGAACTGAAAAGACTTAAAGAGACCATCCGTTCCGGACAGAAAGAAGAGCTTCCGGCCGTGTTTGCATCGATAGAAGAAAATGTACGCTCTACACTTTCTGACAAGGAAAGAGCCTTTGTCTATCTGCAGCAGGTGATCCAGCAGATCGGAAGCATCTGGGAGAGCCTCGGGGAAGGAAGGGGCATTGTGTTGGAAAAGAACGCATCGGTGATCAGAGAGGCTGCCGCAGAAAAAAGCTTTCACCTCGCCATGGAGCGGATCATGCTTTACGCGGAGCAGATCTGCCTGCGCGCGGCAGAGATCAACAGCACCGGAGCACAGAGACAGGTTACGATGGCGGTAGAATATATCCGGACGCATTACATGGATCCTGCACTCAGCCTGAACGATCTCTGCGCTTATCTGAACATCAGTGTAAGCTATTTCAGTTCCGTTTATAAAGAAATGCTCGGAGAGACTTTCACGGAAACACTGGGAAGGATCCGGATGGACAAAGCCCGCGAGCTTTTGCGGAACACGACGCTCAGAAACTATGAGATCGCGGAAAGAGTCGGGTTTTCCGATCCGCACTATTTCGGGATCGCTTTTAAAAAAGCCACCGGCATGACGCCGCTTGAGTATGCAAAGGAGAAACGCAGATGAAAAAAGCTACGCCGGCAGAAAGGTTCCTGAATCGCTTTAAGAGCATCCAGAGCCCGCTTTTTCTGGCCATCGCAGGGACCTTTCTGCTGGCGGCTTTTCTGATGACCACCATCTCCCTGTATTTTACCAATGCGACGCTGCTCGAGACCGCGGAGGAATCGACCCGCAAGATCATAGAGCAGGTCAATCAGAACATCGATTCGTATATCTCTTATATGGATAATATCACATCGATGATCGCTTCTTCCGGAGATACGCATGCAGCTCTTTTCGGGGCCAACGCGGACAGCGGTTTTCGTAAACGCATGGAGGACCAGATCCAGATCATCCTGCGGAGCAGACCGGATATCCGGAATATCGGCGTCATCCGGAAGGACGGGGACTATCTGGTCAATGTGGCGGTCAAAAAGATCAATCCTTATCTGGATCTGGACACGCAGAGATGGTACACGGACGCGCTTCAGTCGGACAGCCGGTTCGTGCTGACATCCTCCCATGTACAGCACCTTCTCAGAGGAGAACG
>CAMOQF010000105.1 GCA_946622645.1 uncultured Blautia sp. | reverse complement strand
TGTTTCTGCTGAAGATCCGCTGCAGGGCAGGGGAAAGCAGGCTGACTCCCGTCACCGCCGCGAAGCTCATCAGGAAGCCGCTGTCATAAAGGCAGGCCGGCGATTCCGTAAGCAGCAGGATCGCCGCTGCCGCAAGCGCCGTGAGAGGATCGTAAACTCTTCCTGTGATCCTGGCGATCATCGCCATCAGGAACATGATCACGGCACGTACGGCCGAAAAACTCCCGCCTGTCATGAGAGCGTACGGGACCACCAGAAAAAGAGAAGCAAGGGCGGACGGCCAGATCCCGGCGCCTGCTGCCATCAGGACATTGTAGAATGTCATGCCCAGGATCCCGATATGCAGGGAGGAAAGCGCAAACAAGTGCATGATCCCGGTCATCCGGTAAAGGATATTGGTCTCTTCGTCCAGGCCGGTCTTATCTCCGAGCACCATGGCAGAAAAAGGCGCGGCATACTCTCCCGCCGTCAGACGGACTGCCTCGGAAAGGTCGCTCCGGAAGGACGCCATCCCCTGGCGGAACGCGTCATACGATCCCGAGATGCGAAGAAGCTTTGCGTCCTCCAGGGTATAAAACACCTGCCGGGCAGCGTAATAGGAGCGTCTGTCAAACTCTCCGGGGTTGGTGGGCGGGGCGATCTCCCGGATATTTCCGGACAGCAAAAGAACGGCCCCGCAAGGAACCGGCATGTTTTCTTCTAATATAACCTGTACTTTATGAAGGGAAATTTTCGTCGAATGACGAACAAGATAGGTATCTTTCAGGATGAGGATCCTGGAATCGTCCGCCTCCCGGGAGGTTTCTGTTTCCCCGCAGAGCGTGACCTGCGGATTCTTTTTCAGAAAGGTCTTCACCTCTTCCGGCAGAGGATTCCCCCATCCGGGGAGGATCCCCATGCCTTCGGCGATCAGCAGAAACCCCATGAACAGGAGGCACAGAAGACACAACGGTCTTTTCATTCTTCCTCCCGTGGTTCATTTAAAAGATCTTCGTTCCACTGATAATAGTTATAAAGCTCGATATCGTCCCCCAGCTTTGCTTCCGCGTTGCCGGCGATGCTGATCTCGACTTTTTCAGCCTCCGTGTTGGCGATCAGGGTATTGACCACCGAGTACAGCGGGATCTGCGGTTCCAGCGCGAGCGCCTGGTCCGTGAAGGCTCTGTCAAAGTCCGCATAGCAGACCTTGTCGGAAAGGATCACCGTGTTCAGCTTTGTGCTGTCCGGGATCGTTGGATAATGCCCCTTGTCGATCGGTCCTTTGGCAAGCTGTTCCAGCGCCACTCTCATCTTGGGGATGCTGCTCCGGTAATAGACACGGCGTGTCTCCGGCACCAGATTCTCCCCTGATTTGTCTGTAAAATACAGTGTGAACGTGTCATACCGGTAGGATTCCCGGTCCGAGGAGAAAAGCTCCACAAAGCTGTCCCCGGTCATCACGCCCACTTCTCCGCCCCGCTGGGTCATCAGGGGATCTTCCCCGATCAGGAAGCTTACGCCCGTCACATCCGGCACCTGCATAAAAGTCTTGACGGTTCCGGCCCGCACCAGTATTTCGCGCGTGCCCGCCATTTCCTTGTAGTCAGCGGTAAAATGCAGCTCCAGGACGCCCTCTTCCGTCACGCTCCAGGAAGCGATCCTGACTTCGTCCGGAAGGATGGGGTTTCCGTTCGCGTCCTCGCCCTTTTTGTCGAAGAGCTGCACCAGTTCCTCCGCCATCTCCGAGGTGGTGGTCTCCGCCGGCATGTAGGCGACTGCCTCCAGCGCGTTTTCGGCGGAATTGATGCGGTAAAGCGTGATCTCCTTCCCCTCTTCCTCAGGCTGGGAGGCCATCACGTGAATGCATAACAGCAGCGCCGCACTCAGAAAGACAGCTGTTCTTTTGATCGTTTTTTTCAAATTTATCCTCCTAGCGGATATAGGAAAGCGGGATACGCACCGCAAACGTGGTCCCCTCGCCTTCTTTGCTGGATACCTTGATCGTCCCGTGGTGCATCGCGATGGCATCCCGGGTGATGGCAAGGCCAAGGCCCGTCCCGCCGATCTCGCGGGAATGTGACTTGTCCACGCGGTAGAACCTTTCGAAGATCCGGTCGATCGAATCCTCCGGAATGCCCAGGCCGGAATCCGCCACAGTCACAAAGAAATCCTTATGATCCGAGTCCAGGGTGACCCGCACCCAGCCTTCATCCACGTTGTATTTAATGCCGTTCTCCACCAGATTGCTGATGGCAAGCGTAAACTTGACCTCATCCACGTCCGCCTCCACCGGCCGGAAGCTGTCCAGGAACAGATCGATCTTCCGGAGGGCGGCGATGGGCCTCAGCCTCTTCATGATGTCCTCGAGCAGCTTATTGACGCTGACGCGGGTGATATTGATGTCCGAAGCCTTTTTGTTCATCTTGACCAGGGACAGAAGATCGGTGATGATCTTGTTTTCCCGGTCGATCTCCATGGTGATGTCCTGCAGGAAATCCTGATAGAGTTCTTCGGGAAGCCCCTGCTGCCCCACCAGAGAGTCTGCCAGCACCTTCATGGAGGTCATGGGCGTCTTCAGCTCATGGGACACGTTGGAAACGAACTCCTGGCGGGATTCGTCCAGCACGCGCATGCGGCTCAGCATCTTGTTGAAAGCGTCCGTGATCTGGGCTGTCTCGGTGTAGTCCTGCACCGAGATCTCCTCGTCCTGGTAGCCGTCCGTGACATCTTCGATGGATTTGGTGATGCGGTAAAGCGGTTCGACCAGAACCCTGGCCAGCACATAACCCAGGATGATGGAGATCACGATGACCCCTGCCAGAAACAGCAGGGCTTTCTGCTCCAGCTCCCGGATGGTGGAACGGATCTCCTCCGCGGAGACCGTGATCAGCATGACGCCCTGGAGGGTCTTGACATCCGGGCTTTTGACCGGCAGCGCCATCTCCAGATACTCTCCGCTTTTGTCGTATCTGCTGGCCTCTTCCCCCCGGAAGCAGGCGCTCACCATGGGAGAGAGAAGAATCTTGCCTGTATCGGCTCCATAGGTATCTTTTACGATCTTAAAATCTCTGTCGATCAGAAGAATCCTGCCATTGTAGATATTAGACAACAACTCCAGCTTGCTGTTTACCACCTGCGAGCTGGAGTCGTTAAGATAATTCTCCTGGATCAAGAGATTGCACAGAATGCCACACTGCCTTTTAACGGCGGCGCTGCGGTTTGCGATGGCCTTGTCCTCATAGTTGTTGATGATGGCCATCCCCACAATGACAGTCGGTACGATTCCCAGTATGATCAGAATAACCTGGATCCGAAATCGAAGACTCTTGAAAAACGGAAATCCCTTTTGTTTTCTCATGCCTGGAAGTAATAGCCCACACCCCATTTGGTGTGTACGTATTTCGGCTCACTGGGATTCGCCTCGATCTTTTCACGGAGACGGCGGATGTGCACGTCGACAGTGCGGACATCCCCGGGGTATTCGTATCCCCATACGATGTTCAGCAGGTTTTCACGGCTGTACACCTTGTTGGGGTTGAGCACCAGAAGCTCGAGCACGTCAAACTCCTTGGCTGTCAGGTTGATCTCTCTGCCTGCGATGAACACGCGTCTGCCTTCGCAGTCCATGCGGAGATCGCCTACTTCCAGAGTCCGTGCCTTTTCCTTTTCTTCATGGTCGCTGCCGGCGCGGCGGATGATCGCCTTGATGCGGGCTTTGACCTCCAGGATGTTGAACGGCTTGGTGATATAGTCGTCTGCGCCGTACTCAAGGCCCAGGATCTTGTCCATGTCCTCGCCTTTGGCCGTCAGCATGACCACCGGGACGTTGGAGAACTCCCGGATCTGCTGGCACACCTCAAGGCCGTCCATCCTGGGAAGCATCAGGTCCAGAAGGATGATGTCATATTTTTTGTTTTTGGCCATCTCGAGGGCTTCTTCCCCGTCGTAGGCGCAGTCCACTTCCATCCCATCCTGTTCCAGGCTGAACCGGATCCCTTTTACGATCAGTTTCTCGTCGTCGACTACCAATACCTTCTTTGCCATTCTCTGCTCCTTACCTTACTGTTATCTTATCTTTGATCTTGTTGAAGATTCCTTCTTTTATGCCTTCCACCTGCATCAGCTCATCGATGGAAGAAAAACCTCCGTGCTCTTCCCTGTAAGACAGGATGGAGCCGGCCTTGGACTCCCCGATGCCGGGAAGCGTACACAGGTCCGCGACCGCAGCGCTGTTCAGGTCCAGCTTTCCGTCTTCCGTGAAGGCCGAAGAGAGCCCTCCTGCATTGCCGGGATCCTGAAGCTCGTACAGGAACGGGATCCTGACCTGTTCTCCGTCAAAAACTTCCCGGGCCAGATTGACCTCGGTCCGGGCGGCCCCCTGCAAAAATCCCCCTGCCGCTTCGCACGCCTCAAAAAGGCGGCTGCCTTCCGGCAGAGTATAGACCCCTGGAGATACGACAGCGCCGCACACATAGACATAGATCCCGGACGGGACCGGAGTCTCCTGCGGCAATGTACTCTCTGCTTCAGCTGCGGGAGCAGGGTCTTCTGCATCGACCGTTTTCATGAAATCCTCTGTCCGTCCCGCGCAGCCTGTAGACAAAAAACAGGCGCACAGAAACACAGCCGGCATACTCAGTCGTCTGTGCGGTCTATCGAATTTTCGTTTCTTCAGACCGGATCACTCCCTTATCGTGATCTCACGGCAGGGACCGGTTTCTGCATATACCCTTTTATATTTTAACTAAAAAAAAGACTCTTGACAAGCAGAAAAAACTCCGTATTTCAATAAATAATCAAGACTCCGATTGACTATAGTGCCGAATTGATGTATGATAGAACAGGATTTTTTAGTAATCATTATTAAGGAGGAAAGATTACATGAAGAAAAAACTATTAAGTCTGCTCATGGCATCCGCAATGGTGTTCACAACTTTCACAGCTGTTCCTGCCTTTGCTGAGGTCGAATCCATCGAAATCGAAGACGAAGAGGAAGAAGAAGAAGTCTCCGACGGCGCTGAGACCGAAGCTTCCGGCGATTATCACATCGGTATCGTGACCGGTTCCGTTTCCCAGTCTGAAGATGACCGCCGCGGCGCAGAAGCTTTCCAGGAAAAATACGGCGAAGACCGCGTCACCCTCGCGATCTATCCGGACAACTTCACAGAAGAGCTTGAGACCACCATCCAGACCATCGTAAACCTTTCCGATGACCCGGACATGAAGGCCATCATCGTAAACCAGGCTATCCCGGGCACCACCGAAGCTTTCCGTCAGATCAAAGAAAGAAGACCTGACATCCTCTGCATCGCAGGCGAATCTCACGAAGACCTTCCGGAGATCGGAAGCGCAGCCGACCTGGTCTGCAACAACGACTTCGTCGCCAGAGGCTACCTGATCATCCGTACCGCTCACGAGCTGGGATGCGACACATTTGTTCACATCTCCTTCCCGCGTCATATGTCCTATGAGACCATGAGCCGCCGTGTTGCCATCATGCAGGCTGCCTGCGACGAGTTCGGCATGAACTTCGTTCTGGAAACCGCTCCGGATCCCACCACAGACGTAGGTGTTCCCGGCGCGCAGGCTTACATTCTGGAGCATGTTCCGGAGTGGGTCGAAAAATACGGCACCAACACCGCTTACTTCTGTACAAACGACGCGCATACCGAGCCGCTTCTGAAACAGCTGCTTGAGTACGGCGGATACTTTATCGAAGCTGACCTTCCCTCCCCGCTGATGGGCTATCCGGGCGCTCTGGGTCTGGACCTCACCGCAGAGGCAGGCGACTTTGAAGCCATCCTTGCAAAGGTTGAAGCAGCAGTCGTTGAAAAAGGCGGCGCAGGCAGATTCGGCACATGGGCATATTCCTATGGCTACACTGTTTCCGCAGGTCTTGCACAGCACGCTATGAACGTCATCGACGGCGTCAGCGAACTGGACAACATCGACGATATCGCAGCAGCTTATCAGGAGTTCTCACCCAAGGCTGAGTGGAACGGCTCCAACTACACCAACGCTGATACCGGCGTCAAGCTCGACAACGTATTCCTTGTATATCAGGATACCTACATCATGGGCGATCCCGGATACTACATGGGCTCCACCTCCATCGAAGTTCCGGAAAAATATTTCACCACAAAATAATCTGAGTTACGAAGCGTAAGGGGGAGGGCATCGTTCCTCCTCCTTCCTTTTTGAGAGGTAAACGCATGAACGAGCAAACGCACAAGCTTCTCGAGATGCGGAATATTCAGAAGGACTTCTTTGGAAATCAGGTCCTGACAGACATCAATCTGTCCCTGGCGGAGGGTGAAGTCATCGGTCTTGTAGGCGAAAACGGCGCAGGGAAATCCACCCTGATGCGCATCCTGTTCGGCGCCAACATGATCAGAGAGACCGGCGGCTACGGCGGCGACGTGATCCTGAACGGCGAGACCGTGCATTTTTCTTCCCCCTTTGACGCCATCGAAGCGGGCATCGGCATGGTTCATCAGGAGTTTTCGCTGATCCCGGGCTTTACCACCACCGAGAATATCCTGCTCAATCGGGAACCCACCCGCAAAAACGTGTTCTCCGAGATCTTCGGGGACCGTATGGACACATTAAAACGCACCGAGATGGACGAGCGTGCCGCCAACGCGATCGAGATGATGGGCGTCGACATCGACCGGAAGATGGTCATAAACGACATGCCTGTCGGACATAAACAGTTCACGGAGATCGCCCGGGAGCTTTCCAAAGAGCAGTTAAAGCTTCTGATCCTGGACGAACCGACCGCCGTTCTCACGGAGCGCGAGGCGGAAGCCCTGCTGGCTTCCATCCGCAGTATGGCGGAGCGCGGCATCGCCATCATCTTCATCACCCACCGTCTGCAGGAGATCCTGTCGGTCTGCGACCGTGTCGTGGTCATGCGTGACGGCTATGTGGTGCATGAGACGCCTGCCGCCGAGACCACCGTAAGCGAGATCACCAAATGGATGGTAGGCCGCAGCGTGGATACCGCTGCCCAGCATTCTGTCCGCGACCACTCTCAGGCAAAGACCATCCTCTCCATCGAAAAACTCTGGGTAGACATGCCCGGTGAGACAGTCCGGAATGTCAGCCTGGACGTCAAAGAAGGAGAGATCCTCGGCATAGGCGGCCTGGCGGGCCAGGGCAAGCTCGGCATTCCCAACGGGATCATGGGCCTGTATCATGCGGGCGGGCGCGTCGTTTTTGACGGCCAGGAGATCCCTCTTAACAATCCCCGCCGCTGCCTGGATTCCAGCTTCGCCTTCGTGTCGGAAGACCGACGGGGCGTCGGCCTTCTGCTGGATGAATCCCTGGAGTGGAACATTGCCTTCCCGGCCATGCAGATCCAGAACAAGTTCCTGAAGAATTATCTGGGCGGGCTGATCAAATGGCGTGACGAAAACGCCATCCGCGAAGTTACCGAGAAGTACATTGAGTCTCTTGCGATCAAATGCACCAGCTCCCGGCAGAAAGCCAAAGAGCTCTCCGGCGGAAACCAGCAGAAAGTATGCCTGGCCAAGGCCTTTGCCCTGACCCCGCGTCTTCTGTTCGTATCCGAACCCACCCGAGGCATCGACGTGGGCGCAAAAGCCCTGGTGCTTGAGTCGCTGAAGAATTTCAACCGCGAAAGCGGTGTCACTATCGTGATGGTCTCCTCAGAGCTGGAAGAGCTGAGGCAGAGCTGTGACCGGATCGCCATCGTCTCCGGAGGCAGGATCGCAGGGATCCTTCCCGCCGACTCCTCTCTGGAAGAGCTCGGAGCGTGCATGCTCAGCCAGGTCGTATAAGGAGGATCGATAAACGTGAATACAGATAATAAAGAAAAAAGCCGGTTCAGGCAGATGATCGAAAACTTTGGCCTTCCTCGGCTGATCATCACGGCATTTCTGATCCTGCTGCTGATCCTGGCTCCCTTTGTAGGCGCCGACCTGCCGACGCAGATCACCAATATCATCGCCCGTTTCAGCTGGAACGGCATCCTCGTGCTGGCGATGGTCCCCATGGTCCATTCCGGCTGCGGACTGAATTTCGGCCTGCCGCTCGGCATCATCTCGGGCCTTCTGGGTGCCACCTTATCCATCGAATTCGGTTTCACCGGAGGCCTGTCCTTTGTGATGGCCATCCTGATCGCCACACCCTTCGCGCTGGTTCTCGGAAGCGTCTACGGATGGCTCCTGAACAAGATCAAGGGCGGCGAGATGATGATCGCCACCTATGTGGGCTTCTCCTCCG
>CAMOQF010000104.1 GCA_946622645.1 uncultured Blautia sp. | reverse complement strand
GGTCCCGTCATATACCTTCTTATCGCTGTCCGCAGTGATCGTAATTGCCTTCGGATTCACAGTCAGAGTACCGGCCACTTTCTTCACGCTCCACCTTATCTTACTTAAGCGTGGCCAGGAAAAGATGGGGTCCGGGGAAGGAAAGACGGCCTTCGCCACTCCGAGTGCTTTCCTTCCCCGGGAACCTCCCCCGCCAGGGGCGCCGCCCGCGTAGGGCCCCCCGCCAGGGGTGCCGCCCGCGCAGGGCCCCACCCGGCAGGGATGCCCGGGGTTTCAGGGGTGTCCCCTGAAATACCCTGAAATCACACAAAAAGTTCTTGTGACCGTGGGCGTTTGGTTGTACACTATGTACAGAAACAAAAATCATAAATGAAAGAGAGGAAATGTGCTATGGACATGCAGAGCATCAAGCAGCTGATTCTGGACAATCGTACGTCTCTCGGAATCGAATTCGGTTCCACCCGCATCAAAGGCGTTCTGGTCGAGAACGAGACCTACACCCCCATCGCCTCCGGCGCCCACGACTGGGAAAACCGTCTGGAGAACGGTATATGGACCTACACTCTGGAAGACATCTGGACCGGCATCCAGGACTGCTACCAGGACCTGGTGCAGGATGTAAAAAAACAGTATGACATCGAGCTTACCAGTTTCGGCTCTCTCGGCATCAGCGCCATGATGCACGGCTATATCGCGCTTGACAAAGACGAAAAACTGCTGGTTCCCTTCCGCACCTGGCGCAACAATATCACAGGCCCTGCGAGCGATGAGCTGACCGAGCTGTTCCAGTACAACATCCCGCAGCGCTGGAGCATCGCCCATCTGTATCAGGCGATCCTCAACAAAGAAGAGCATGTAAAAGACATCGCCTCCGTCATGACGCTGGCCGCCTACGTCCACTGGAAGCTGACCGGCGAAAAAGTCGTCGGCGTAGGCGAAGGCTCCGGCATGTTCCCGATCGACGCAGCTACGAAGGACTTTAACCAGAAGATGGTCGATCAGTTCGACGAACTGGTCGCTCCCTACGGCTTTGGCTGGAAGCTCCGCGAGATCTTCCCCAGGAACCTCCTGGCAGGAGATGCGGCAGGCACCCTGACGGAAGAAGGCGCCGCTCTTATTGATCCCACCGGCAAGCTCAAAGCCGGCATCCCGCTCTGCCCGCCGGAAGGCGATGCAGGCACCGGCATGGCAGCCACCAACAGCGTGGCAAAGCGCACCGGCAATGTCTCCGCCGGAACCTCAGCCTTTGCAATGGTCGTTCTGGAAGACAACCTGAAAGCCCTGCACAGAGAGATCGACATGGTCACGACGCCCGCCGGCGATCCGGTCGCAATGGCGCATGAAAACAACTGCACCACCGAACTGAACGCCTGGGTCGACCTTTTCAAGGAATTTGCCGACGCCTTCGGCATCCAGGCAGATATGGGCGCTCTGTACGGCACGCTGTACAACAAAGCCATGGAAGGCGACAAGGACTGCGGCGGCCTTCTGAGCTACTGCTTCCACTCCGGAGAACACGTTGCCGGCTTCTCTGAAGGACGTCCCATGGTGGTCCGCGGACCGAAAAGCAATTTCACTCTGGCCAACCTGATGCGCAGCCAGCTCTACACCTGCCTCGGCGCAATGAGGATCGGCCTCAGCATCCTGTTCGATGAAGAGAATGTCCGCATAGACCGTCTGCTTGGCCACGGCGGCCTGTTTAAGACCAGAGGCGTCGGTCAGCAGATCCTCGCCGACGCAGCCAACGTTCCGGTTTCCGTCATGGAGACAGCCGGCGAAGGCGGCGCATGGGGCATCGCTCTTCTGGCAGCCTACATGATCGACAAGAAAGAAGGCGAGACCCTGGATGCTTTCCTGGATCAGAGAGTCTTTGCCGGCAACGAAGGCTCCACTCTGGCCCCGGATCCGGAAGGCGTAAAAGGCTTTGACGTCTTTATGGAACGCTACAAAAAAGGCCTGCCGATCGAAGGCTCCGCCATCGAAAGCGGAATCTGGTAAAAAAAATCGGGCAGGGGAGATTCGATCACCCCTGCCCGTACGCAGTTCAATATAGAAAGTGAAACGCCCGACAGGGGAGCTGTCGGGCGTTTCGAGGGGAGTATAAATAATAAAATAAGGGGTTTTGCAAAAAGGATCATAGAAGGGTTAATCCTTTTTACAAGCTTGATTATAAACTACCTGAAGCAAAAAAGCAATATGAAAAAAAGAAATTTATCACTTTTTTCTCTAAAAGTTGTGTTTTCAGAGTCCAAAGACCACAAGATACAGTATGAGGCCCCGTCTGAAGAGGTGTTTTATGGATCGATATGAACTGATCGCCCCCTGCCATTTCGGCCTGGAGGCTGTATTAAAACGAGAGATCACGGATCTTGGTTATCCCATCACGTCCGTGGAGGATGGAAAAGTAACCTTTATGGGAGACGCCCGGGGGATCGCGGATGCCAACATGCAGCTTCGGACCACCGAGCGCGTTCTTTTAAAAGCCGGAGAGATCCATGCCGAAACTTTTGACGAGCTTTTCGAAAAGACCCGCGCCCTTCCCTGGGAGAATTACATTCCCAAAAACGGGAAATTCTGGGTCGCGAAAGCCAACTCGGTCAAAAGCCGGCTGTTCAGCCCGTCGGACATTCAGTCCATCATGAAAAAAGCCATCGTGGAGCGGCTGAAGAACGTCTATCATATCTCCTGGTTCCCGGAGGATGGTCCTTCCTTTCCGATCCGTGTCGCGCTGATGAAGGACACAGCCACGATCGGCATCGATACATCCGGAGCATCGCTCCACAAAAGAGGCTACCGCCAGATGACCGTCAAAGCGCCGATCACGGAAACACTTGCGTCGGCGCTGCTTCTGCTCACGCCGTGGAAAAAAGACAGGATCCTTGTCGATCCCTTCTGCGGAAGCGGCACGTTTCCCATCGAAGCCGCCATGATCGCAGCCAACATGGCGCCCGGACTGAAAAGATCGTTCCTTGCCGAATCCTGGCCTCATCTGGTATCTCCCGACCTGTGGAAGGATGTCCGGGAGGAAGCTTCCTCCGCCGTCTGCATGCCGGAGGACACAGACATCCAGGGTTTTGACATCGATGAAGGCGCCATCCGCGCCGCCAGGGAAAACGCGCGACTCGCCGGCGTTGAAGATCTGATCCATCTGCAGAGGCGTCCCGTAAGCGAACTCCGGCACAGCGGTTCCTTCGGTTTTATCATCACAAATCCGCCCTACGGAGAGCGCCTGGAAGAAAAAGAAGCGCTCCGCCCGCTCTATCGGGAGATCGGGGAACGCTTCTCCCGGCTGGACCGCTGGTCCATGTATCTGATCACTTCCTTCGAAGACGCGGAACGTGAGATCGGCCGGAAGGCAGACAAGAACCGGAAGATCTACAACGGAATGCTGAAAACGTATTTTTATTCATTCTGCGGCCCCAGGCCGCCCCGCAGGAGAACGCCATGAAAAAGATCATTTTTGCAACCGGAAACCCGAACAAGATGAGAGAGATCCGCCAGATCCTCGCTGGTCTGGACGCCGAGATCCTCTCCATGGCCGAAGCCGGTATAAACGCTGACATCGTGGAGGATGGTTCCACCTTTGAAGAAAACGCTTCCATCAAAGCCAGAGCGATCTGCGCTCTCGCCGGCGATGCCATCGTCCTCGCGGACGATTCCGGGCTGGAGGTCGACTATCTCAACAAGGAGCCGGGCATCTATTCCGCCCGCTATATGGGCGAAGACACTTCATACCATATCAAGAACAACAGCCTGATCAAACGGCTGGAGGGCGTCCCGGATGAGCTCCGGACCGCCCGGTTCGTGTGCGCCGTGGCCGCCGCATTTCCGGACGGGACCGTCCACGTGGTGCGTGAGACCATGGAAGGAAGGATCGCCTACGAAGAAGCCGGACAGAACGGCTTTGGCTACGATCCCATCTTCTTCCTCCCGGAATACGGATGCACCTCCGCGGAGATCTCTCCGGAAGAAAAAAACCGCATCAGCCACAGAGGAAAAGCCCTGCGGCTGATGCGGGATTATCTGATGCAGTAACTTGATCATTCCTTCACTACGGCAGCGTCCACCGAATTCTTCTTTACGCTGGCAATTCCGTTTTTGCATTTAGCCATGGTGGTATATCCTTCGCTGACAGCGATGATCTGCCCGTTCCTGGCTTTCAGACGAAAGCGGAATTCGCCGGCTTTGTCTGCGTAGATCTCAAATTTCGGATTCTTCTCTGCTGCATAGCCTTCCACAGTCTGATCTTCCACTGCTGCGATCGCAGCGTTTTTCACAACGCTCTCGATACCCTTTTTGCAGGATACCGCCGATGCGTATACCTGTGAAGATGCGATCACCTGGCCGTTGGTTGCTTTCAGATCAAATTTAACGCCTGTCTTGGTTTCCTTGATCACAAATTTCCCCATTCGTCTGACCTCCTTTGTTCTGTTGTTTAGTGATAAAAAGCCGAGTGTCTTTGTTCTGTATAATTATAACCCCGTCTTTCAATCCATGTCAAGGAACACCGTTTCCGTCTTCGGACACCAGGAAAGCACTTTTCTGCGCATTTCCTCCGTGTCAAGCACGCCAAAGGCAAACCCTTTCCGGATCAGCTCTTCGGGAACATATTCGTCATACTTTTCAAAGACAGGATTCTCTTTCGGATAGAGAAGTTCCATGGGATCGATGCCTTTTTCCGCCTCTTCGGCGGTGATCCGGAAGAAGTCCTCCTCCGCAGCCTTCATCGTAAACTGCATATAATACGGGCGGAAGGAATTCAGCTGTTTAAGACCCAGCCGGGCGGCGCACCGCAGCTTCAGAAACCGCTCCAGCGCGAGGAAAGAATAGCTTCCCAGCCAGGGGAACAAAGCCCACATATTGCCGCCCAGATGGATCAGAGAATGGTCCTTCATCCCGGATTTATCGAAGATCCGCCTGGCCTCCGCAAGTCTGTAGGACGCATGCTGCATCAGATACGGATAGCTTTTCTGTTCCGCCAGGACCTGACGCATCCTCTCCAGGATGCGGGTATGAATATCTCCTGCCACGTCGCCGAAATAGGCGGGAATGCTTCCTTTTACCAGCGAGCAGTAAACCTCCCTTTTCTGATGATCTACCTCTTCCACCAGCCAGACTCTGCCCGCGATGGCGACCTTGTCCCCGGGGGGCGGCGGTTTTACGATGGTTCCCAGTTCTTCCGATCCGGTCCTCACCGCATACTCGATGTTCTCCTGAAACACTGCGTAGAACTTGTAGCTGTTGGTGATCCGTTCACCGGTAAGCCCGACGATCAGGCCGCCGTTCTCGGTCCGGCTGATATGGTCGATGGATAAAAGATGCCGCAGCAGGATCTTATAGTCCTCCTGGGTGATCCTGTGAAAGCAGGCCAGCGGAAGGACCCTGCCGGCCAGTTCGCCCGGCGTCATCTCCCCGCAGGAAGCCAGCGTGCTCATGGTCTGGTGGTACAGAAGGCTGAAGGGGAGCCTGTCCATACGGGGCGGTTCCACGAACCGTTCTTCGATGTACAGCTGTACCAGGGCGATCCCCTGGATCATATACCATGGGATCAGGACCGGCATCATGTCCCGGGCAAGGGGATGTTCCTCCCGCATCACGAACCACATTTCCGACGGATCGCCCCGGCGCCCCGTCCGTCCCATGCGCTGCAGAAAACCGGAGACCGTAAACGGCGCGTCGATCTGGAACGCCCGTTCCAGCCTTCCGATGTCGATCCCCAGCTCCAGGGTGGCCGTGGCACACACCGACTGGAAGGAATCGTCGTCCTTCATCTCCTCCTCCGCGCTCTCCCGGTAGGAGGCCGAAAGATTGCCGTGATGGATCAGAAAACGTTCCGGTTCATGATTGATCTCACAGTACTGACGGAGCTTCTGGCAGACGACCTCGCATTCTTCCCGCGAATTGGTAAATACAAGACACTTTTTGCCCCGGGTGTGTTCAAAGATATAGCCGATCCCGGGATCCGCTCCGGAGGGCGCCTGGTCCGTGGGCGGTTCCATCGGCAGGATCTCCTCCTCCGTCCAGGGTCCTTCTTCCGATTCCGGATCGGCGTCCTGTTCAGAGGCCTGCGGATCCGTGTTGTAAAAATGTTCCATGGAAAGGCGCCAGACTTCCCTGCCTCCTTCAAAGCGGGGGATCACGGTCTTCCGGGTGCTCCCCGCCGACAAAAACCTTCCGGCCGCCTCCGGGTCCCCGATCGTGGCGGAGAGGCCGATCCTCCTGGGATTGCAGAGCGCCTTGCGGCAGAGCCGTTCGATCAGGCAGAAGGTCTGCATGCCGCGGTCTCCCCGCAAAAGCGAATGCACCTCATCGATCACGATGAAACGGAGATCGCCGAAAAGCGAAGGGATCTCCATGTTTTTGTTGATCATCAGAGACTCCAGGGATTCGGGCGTGATCTGCAGGATCCCGGAGGGTTTTCGGATGAGCCTTCTCTTCTGTGTCTGCGGAACATCCCCGTGCCACCTGAAGACCTCGATCCCCTGTTCTTCACAGAGCTCCGAAAGCCGTCCGAACTGGTCGTTGATCAGAGCCTTCAAAGGCGCGATATAGAGCACTCCCACCGTCCGGGACGGATCCTCCTCCAGGAGCGTCAGGATGGGGAAGAAAGCTGCTTCCGTCTTGCCGGAGGCTGTGGAAGCCGTCAGGAGGACATTGTCGTCTGTCCCGAAGATCGCTTCTCCGGCGGCGTTCTGCACCCCGCGCAGGCTCTGCCAGCCGGAACGATAAATATAGTCCTGGATAAAAGGCGCGTAGCGTTCAAATACGTCCATGGCGGTTCCTCATAAAACAGCGTTCCGCTGTCAGATCGTAAACTCCGCAAAGGCCTGATCGGTCTCGTCCGAAACCGCCTCCGACTTTGCGTAGGAAAACTCTTCGGAATCCAACAGCTCCCCGATCGTCTGGTCAGGATGCTGATACAGGATATCCAGAAGCTCGATAAAATCTCTTATCACTTCTCTGGGCGTGATGTTTACGTCAGCACCGATGCGCCCGTATTCGATCCTGATAAACGTCGCCAGCTCTTCCGTGGAAAGCTTTCTCTCGTATCCGTAAAGTCCGGCATGCATGGCGGACAGTTTCTCACACAGGACCAGCATCTCTTCCGCCGTCAGCGCTTCCAGCCGGATCACCGGAGACAGCAGATCCCTTGCGCCGGGTCGTGAAAACCGTCCCTCCGACAGCCTGGACCGGAGCGCTTCATAGCTGTAGATGCCGCGCCGTTTATCCTCCAGGGTCTGCGGCGTCGCGCCCATGATGATCCCCAGATATCTGGCTTTTCCCTGCAGCGTATCGTTGTACATGGTCAGCAGCTTTTCATAATTGTACTGGCGGGTGATGGTATTCGGGATCTTGTAGATATTCACCAGCTCGTCGACCATGATCATCAGTCCGGCATATCCTGCCAGGCGGAAGAATACGGCAAACAGCTTCAGGTAGTCATACCAGTCATCATCCGAGATGATGATATTGACGCCCAGCTCTTCCCTGGCCTCCCGCTTCAAGGCATATTCGCCCCGGAACCAGCGGATCACCCGGGCTTTGGTCTCGTCGTCACCCTCCACATACGCGTGATAGTAGGCGGAGAGAAGCCTTGCAAATTCAAACCCGTGCACAAGCTCGCTGATGGCGGATGTGACCGACACGATCTTTGTATCCACCGCCCTTGTGAGCGCCGGATCCCCCGGCGTCAGGCCGGATTCAGAGACCGCTTCGCTCTGCACCGTGCTGATCCACCGGTCGAGCAGCAACGTCAGGGCACCGCCTTCCGGTCTGGTTTTGGTGGAAAGATTTCCGATCAGCTCCCGGTATGTGGCCAGGCCCTGGCCCTTTGTCCCCTGAAGCCGCCGCTCCGGGGAAAGATCGCAGTCCGCCACGATAAAACCCCTGTCCATCGCATAGTTCCGGATCGTCTGCAGCAGGAAGCTCTTTCCGGAGCCGTAACGGCCGACGATGAACCGGAAGGAAGCGCCTCCCTCCGTGATGATATCTACATCGTGGAGAAGGGCTTCGATCTCGTTCTTCCGTCCCACAGCGATATAAGGCAGACCGATCCGCGGGACCACGCCGCCCTTCAGCGAATTCAGTACGGTCTGGGAGATCCGTTTTGGTATCTTTTTATTTTCTTCAGTCATCAGGTTTCCCTCGTATCTTTATTCCATTTGCAGTATTTCTTTCAGGTCCTCCCGGTAGTCTTCCGCCAGAGAAAGCCTTTCGTCGTCGCAGGTGATCACAGCATCCCCGATCTCATCGAAAAGAGCCTCGTTGATCGTATCCGCAACGACAGAAGGCATCAGAAGGTTAGATCGGATAAGCGCATCCACAGGCTTGTCCTGGAGAAGATCCCCCAGGATCCGTGAATGGACATCGTCCAGTCCCGGCACAAGAACCACCCCGGTATTT
>CAMOQF010000103.1 GCA_946622645.1 uncultured Blautia sp. | reverse complement strand
CCCGATACGGCTTACACGGTCTATGCAAGGGATAAGGAGACCACGACCCGCCTGGCAGGTAAGGCCGGAGAGACGACCATCCGTACAGAGTCTGTGATCGCGGACGTGATCGACGTCTACCAGAATACGGACGGCACCTGGAGCGATCCGACTGAGAGCTCCCACATCGCAGAAAACACCTACACCCTGCCCGGTGATCCGGAAGGCTTTACCGCGACAGGGTACAGCCTGAGCAGCTTTAACGGAGCAATACAGGGACGGAAGGTGGTATCTGCAGGAGAGACAGTTACGCTCCCGGCACAGACAAACCGTCTCTATGTGTATTACGAACGAAGCCAGTACGACCTGACCTTCTGTTCCGACACGGCGGGCAGCTTTATCAAGAGCCAGTACAGGGTGTATTACGGCGCCTCCCTTGCCTCCTATGCAAAGGAACAGGTTGATAAGGAGGCCAGCACTTTTGCAGGCTGGTCCGAGACGCCCAAGACCGACGGACCCTACAGCTGGAAGGCAGCCGATCCCGGGAAGAAGGAGTATGTGGTCGCAGACCTTACGTCCATGACCATGCCGGCTTCGGATAAAACCTTCTATCCGGTGCTGATCTCGCATCGCATCGTAGTCCACCTGGATCCGGGCGCGGTGGATGTAAACGCCGATGAGACCAATATGAACGGCTGGGTCAATCCCATCCGTTATCCGGATCCGGATACCCCGGCCCTGCTTTCCAAAACCCAGTACAGAAGCTTTACCACCGATAACGGTGAAAAGCTTCGGATGGATGAAGGAATGAGCGCAGTAACCAGGGAAGGCTATGTCCTGGAAGGCTGGTTCACCTCCGGCGGCATCCGCTGGGAAGAAGATTTTGGTACAAGCGTGAAATACTGCGACACAGATGCGGCCGGAGTGCCTGCCGTGAACGCCCATGATGAACGTCATTATTCCTACTATACGATGACCCTGACCGCCCGGTGGACACCGCGCGAGATCACGGTCACATACGACGGCGCGGCGGAGGACGGGGCGGTATCGCTTGGAAAAACCATTTCTCTGCCCGTTTCCGGCAAGGCACCGAAGGGACAGAGACTTACCGCCTGGAAGGATGCCAAAGGCGGTCTCCATGCGCCCGGCGAGGACTTCCTGTTTGAGGACTGGACACTGACCGAAAACGGAACGCTTGCCTTTGCGCCGGTCTACGAGGAGATCCCGCAGTACGGCGTGATCTTCGACAGCGTCGGAGGTTCCTATGTAGAAACCGTCGTCGTCACCGCAGGCGGAAGCGCGGAAAAGCCCGGCGATCCGGTCCGGAACGGCTATGTGTTTGACGGCTGGTATCTGGGCGATACCGCAGTCGATTTCCCGATCGAAAACATCCGCTCCGCGATCACCCTGACGGCCAGGTGGAAACTTCGGGTCTATACGATCGTCTTCGACACCAAGGGCGGCAATGTGATCGCACCGATGCACCTGGAATACGGCGCGGCGGTCTCAGTGCCGGATCCGGTCAAACAGGGCTACGTCTTTGCCGGATGGCTGCCGGCCCTGCCGGAGACCATGCCGGCCTATGACATCACGGCGGAGGCCAGCTGGTCGCCCAACCTCTACCGTATCTACTTTGATACGGATGGGGGCACAAAGATCTCGCCCATCGAGGGAAAATACGGCGAAGTTGTAAAAGCGCCGGAAAACCCCGAAAAAGAAGGCTATGTATTTGTCAGCTGGGATCGGGAGATCCCGGAGACCATGCCGGACACCAACCCGACCATAAAAGCGATCTGGAAGAAGATCGAAGGACCGGACCTCACTCCGACGCCGACTCCGACCGAGACGCCGACGCCGACTCCGACCGATGCTCCGACGCCGACTCCGACCGAGACGCCGATTGTTACACCGACAGTCACCCCGGACATTACGCCGACAGTCACCCCGGACGTTACACCGACAGTCACCCCGGACATTACGCCGACAGTCACACCGGACATTACGCCGACAGCCACGCCAACTGTCACGCCGGACGTTACGCCGACCGTTACACCGACAGTCACACCGGACGTTACGCCAACTGTCACCCCGGATGTGACGCCGGCAGGAGAGGGTGGCTTCTACGCTGTGACAGAGATCGAAGACGGACTCCCCGCGATCGAAGTGGAAGGATTTACGGATGCGCTTGCAGAAGAGCTGGCAGACGCTGAGGAACGTGAGCGGGTTCGCCGGGGAGAGAATTTCTTCCTGTTCCTGCAGATCAAAGACATCGGCGAGACCATCGGCGGCGAGGACAAAGCCCTGATCGCGGTGGCTGTTAACGGCGGCGAGGTTGTCATGTACCTGGATATCTCATTGTTTGCGAAGATCGGCGATGACGAGCCGGTCCGGATCACGGATCTGGATGGCCGTATGATCAGTCTTTCCATCGCAGTACCGGATGATTATCTTCCGGGAGAAGACGTCGACCGGACCTTCTGTATCGTCAGGGTCCATGACGGAAAAGCAGCTGTGATCGGAGAGGAGGAAGGCAGCGACATCACCTTTGAGACGGACAAATTCTCCAGCTACGCCCTGGCATTCACGGACGCAGCAGCGGAACCCTCCGCTACACCTACAGAGACGCCTGTCCCGACAGATTCTGGGACGCCGATTCCCACAGTGACAGGAACACCCGGAGGCGGAAGCTATTCCGGCGGAGGCTATTCCGGCGGCAATGCCGTGAGCCATGAGGATGGCGGCGCCGGAGACAAAGAAGCGGCCAGAACCGGCGATATGACGCAGACATCCTTCTGGCTCAGTCTGATGGCCGCCGCGTTTGCCGCGGTCCTGATCCTGGCGGTAAGAAAAAGAAAGGATAAAAGGAACAAGCAACATCAGACGAAATAACGAATGACATTTATAACAGGTCTTGCAGACGGAGGACGGTTCTCAAAAAAGGAGGGCCGTCCTCTTTCTTTATCCGCAGGTCCTAAGAAAAGGATTGACTTTCTGCGATGCGGAAACCTATAATGTTCATAAAGACTTTGGAAACAGTATGATCATCAGATGAAAGGGGAAGACAAATGTCAGTGACCATCAGAGAATTCGGCGAAAGAATGACCGGAGAAAAAGTGAATATCTACCATCTTGAGAACAAGTCGGGAGCCTTTGCGGAAGTGACCCAGTTCGGAGCCATCCTCGTAAAGCTTTGCGTTCCTGATAAAAATGGCATTCTTACAGATGTGGTCCTGGGCTACGACGACCTGGACGGTTATGAAGTGAACAGCTGCTTTTTCGGCGCGACTATCGGCCGGAACGGCAACCGTATCGCCGGCGCGAAGCTCTTCCTCGATGGGAAGGAGGTCGTCCTTCCGCAGAATGAAAACGAGAACAACCTGCACAGCGGTCCGGACGGCTTTGAAAAAAAGGTCTGGAAAGAGGAAGAGGTCTCTCAGGAGAGGAACAGCGTGACCTTCTCATATCTGAGCCCGGATGGAGAAAAAGGCTTTCCCGGAGAGTTCCGCGTGTCTGTCCGCTATGAATTTACGGATGAAAACGAGCTGAAGATCAGATACACCGGCATCTGCGATGAAGACACTGTCGCGAACCTCACCAACCACAGCTACTTTAACCTGTCCGGAGAGGGCAGCGGCAGCATTCTGGATCAGAATCTGAAGATCATGGCTTCCCGCTACACGCCTGTCAAGGACAACAAAGCGATCCCGACAGGAGAGTATGCCCCTGTAGAGGGAACTCCCATGGACTTTACAAGCTATAAAGTGATCGGCAAGGATATCGAGGAACCGTTTGACCAGCTCCTCTTCACCGGCGGTTTTGATCACAACTATGTGGTGGACAACTATGCCAAGGGAAATATCCATCCTATCGCAAGCGCGTATTCCGACAAGACAGGCATCACAATGACCGTTTCCACAGACTGCCCCTGCGTCCAGTTCTACGCCGGCAACTTCATCAAGAAGGAAAACGGTAAAAACGGCCATGTCTACGGGAAACGCGACGGCTTCTGTCTGGAGACACAGGTGGAACCGAACGCCGTGAACGAGGAAACCTTCCATTCACCTGTTCTGAAAGCGGGAGACCATTATAATTCCAATACCGCTTATCGCTTCTCCGTGAAATAACAGGCGGTATCAGAAAAGACAGAAAACAGCATGAAAGAAAAGATCTGGGGATTTTTGAACAGAACAATTGAGGATAATATTGCGGCCCATTCCGCATCGGCCGCCTACTTTCTCATACTGTCATTTATCCCCTTTCTTCTTTTCCTGACCACTTTGATCAACTATACGCCCGTAACGTATAATCAGATGCGGGAGATGATCATAAGCGTAGTCCCGGACAATGTGCAGGGTTTCGTGCTGGGGATCGTATCGGACGTATACCGGCGGAATTCCGCGCTGGTTCCCATCTCCGCGCTGGGGACCATGTGGTCGGCCGGAAAAGGCCTGCAGTCCCTGGTGAACGGCTTCAACAACATCTACCGTGTCAAGGAGACCCGGAACTGGTTCGTCAACCGGATCAAATCGGTATTCTGGACAGCGCTTCTGGGCGTCACCCTGATCCTTGCGCTTCTTCTGATGCTTCTGAAGGACCAGCTGCTGGAGCTGGTATCCGGGCGGGACGATATGATCGGATCGATCCTGACACAGATCTTTGAAGCCGGCAATCTGGCCGTGCCCGCCATTCTGTTTCTGGTATTTCTGATCTTATACCGGTTTTTGCCGAACAGAAAATCGAAGATCTCACAGCACGTCCCCGGCGCCGTGTTTACGACCCTCTCGTGGATGTTTTTTACAAAGCTGTTTTCGTTGTATTTCGAGATCTTCCCACGCTTTTCCAGCATGTACGGGAGCCTGACGGCGCTGATCATCGTGATGCTGTGGGTCTATTTCCTGATGACGTTCCTTCTGTACGGAGCGGAACTGAACGCGCTGTATGTTCCCCGCCGGGAGAGAAAAAAGATGCAGTCCGCCGGAAAAACGGAGGACGCTGCGGAAGCCGTCCCGCAGAAAAACCTTGACAAAGACACAGATGATAGTTTATAAATTGTGTTTAATGAACACAGCGGATCATCTGTTGAAAAGATATAACTTTCATAATATGAAGGAGAAATGTTATGGACATGAAAGAAATCCTGAAAGGCTTGGTTGAGAACGCGAAACAGCGTATCTCTGAGTCGGAAAACCCCGAAAAGCTGAATGACGTCCGGGTCGCCTATCTTGGAAAAAAGGGTGAGCTTACAGCTCTGCTGAAAAGCATGAAGGATGTTGCGCCTGAGGAACGTCCGGCGTTCGGCCAGATGGTCAACGATGTCAGAAAAGAGATCGAATCGATGCTGACCGATACCCAGAAAGAACTGGCCGCCCGTATGCTGGAAAAAAAGATGAAGACGGAAGTGATCGACGTAACCCTTCCGGCCAAGAAGGCCATGATCGGGCATCGTCATCCCAACACCATCGCTCTGGAGGAAGTGGAGCGCATCTTTATCGGCATGGGTTACGAAGTGGTGGAAGGTCCCGAAGTGGAATACGCCGACTACAACTTTACCAAGCTGAACATTCCGGAGGATCATCCGGCCCGGGACGAACAGGATACATTCTTCATCAACGATTCCATACTGCTCCGTTCACAGACCTCCCCGGTCCAGGCCCGTAAGATGGAAGAAGGAAAGCTTCCTATCCGTATGATCGCCCCCGGCAGAGTCTTCCGGTCCGACGAGGTGGATGCGACCCATTCGCCCTCCTTCCATCAGATCGAAGGCCTTGTGATCGACAAGAAGATCACCTTCGCCGATCTGAAAGGAACGCTGCAGGAGTTTGCCCGGGAGCTTTTCGGACCGGAGACAAAGACCAAATTCCGGCCTCATCATTTCCCCTTCACGGAACCCAGCGCCGAAGTGGACGTATCCTGCTTTAAATGCGGCGGAAGCGGCTGCAGATTCTGCAAAGGCTCCGGCTGGATCGAGATCCTCGGCTGCGGCATGGTCCATCCCAACGTGCTCAGGATGTGCGGTATCGATCCGGAGGAATACACAGGCTTTGCCTTTGGCGTAGGCCTGGAACGTATCGCCCTTCTCAAATACGAGATCGACGATATGCGCCTGCTGTATGAGAACGACACCCGTTTCCTGAAACAGTTCTGAGGGAGGAGAAACAGATGAACACTTCTTTATCATGGATCAAAATGTATGTGCCGGAGCTTGACTGCACGGCGCAGGAATATACAGACGCCATGACCCTTTCCGGCACCAAGGTGGAAGGGTATGAAACACTGGACAAAGACCTTGACAAGATCGTCGTAGGCCAGATCATGAAGATTGAACCGCATCCGGACGCTGACAAGCTGATCGTATGCCAGGTGGATGTCGGCTCCGAAGTGATCCAGATCGTCACCGGAGCCCCCAATGTCCACGAGGGGGACAAGATCCCGGTAGTGCTCTCCGGCGGAAAAGTGGCCGGCGGCCATGACGGAAGCAAGACTCCCGGCGGCGTTGTAATCAAAAGCGGAAAGTTAAGAGGCGTGGAGTCTGACGGAATGCTCTGCTCCATCGAAGAGCTGGGCAGCACCCGGGAGATGTTTCCCGAAGCCCCTGAATACGGTATCTACATCTTCCAGGAGGATGTAAACGTAGGCGACGACGCCATCGAGGCGCTGGGCCTTCATGACACCGTGATCGAATATGAGATCACATCCAACCGCGTAGACTGCTATGGTGTGCTCGGCATCGCAAGGGAAGCCGCCGCCACCTTCAACAAACCCTTCTGCCCGCCTGTCGTGGAGGCGAAGGGAAATGATGAGGATGTCAACGATTACATCAAAGTGACCGTGGAGGACCCGGAACTCTGCCCGCGTTACTGCGCGAGAGTCGTAAAGAACGTCAAGATCGGTCCGTCACCCAGATGGATGCAGAGATGTCTTGCAGCCAACGGCATCCGTCCCATCAACAACCTGGTGGACATCACCAACTACGTGATGGAAGAGTACGGACAGCCCATGCATGCGTTTGACCTGGACACCATCGAAGACCGTCACATCATCGTGCGGCGCGCTTCCGACGGTGAAAAGTTCGTGACCCTGGACGGCCAGGAGAGGACCATGGACCATGACGTCCTGATGATCTGCGACGGAAAGAAGGCCGTAGGCATCGGCGGCATCATGGGAGGCGAAAACTCCATGATCACCGACAACGTCAAGACAGTCCTCTTTGAAGCAGCCAACTTTAACGGTCCCAACATCCGGCTTTCCGCCAAGAGGATCGGTCTTCGGACGGATGCCTCCGGCAAGTTCGAAAAAGGACTGGATCCCAACAACGCCTCCGCGGCCATCGACCGCGCCTGCCAGCTGATGGAAGAGCTCGGCTGCGGTGAAGTGGTTGGCGGCATGGTGGATGTATGCTCCATCGTAAAAGAGCCTTCCCGCGTGCCGTTCGATGCGGACAAGATCAACGCCCTTCTGGGAACAGAGCTTTCAAAAGAAGAGATGCTCGGCTATCTGAAGCGTGTGGAGCTTGTGCTGGATCCCGAGACAAACGAGATCGTAGCGCCCACCTTCCGTCAGGATATCAACTGCCTTGCGGATATCGCGGAGGAAGTGGCCAGATTCTACGGCTACGACAAGATCCCGACGACTCTGCCCACGGGCGAAGCCACCACAGGCAAGCTGCCTTTCAAGCTCCGGATCGAAGCCATCGCCCGGGATATCGCCGAATACTGCGGCTTCTCCGAGGGGATGACCTATTCCTTTGAAAGCCCCAAGGTGTTTGACAAACTCCGCCTGCCGGAGGACAACCCGCTCAGAAACGCCATCACCATCTCCAACCCGCTGGGAGAAGATTACAGCATCATGCGTACCACGACGGTCAACGGCATGCTGACATCCCTCGGCACCAACTACAGCCGCCGCAACAAGGACGTGCGTCTGTACGAGATGGGAAATGTGTATCTGCCGAAGGCACTGCCGCTTACCGAACTTCCGGATGAACGCATGCAGTTCACTCTTGGCATGTTCGGCAAAGGCGATTTCTTCGAGATGAAGGGCGTCTGCGAGGAATTCCTGGAGAAGGCCGGCCTGAAGGACCATCCGGAATATGATCCCTCCGACAAAAAGCCTTACCTGCATCCCGGCCGCCAGGCGGATATCGTGTATAAAGGGACAAAGATCGGCTATCTGGGCGAGGTCCATCCGCTGGTGTGCGCGGTCTACGGCATCAATGCAAAAGCATACCTGGCTGTGATCGATATACCCGCAGTCCTTCCGTTTGCCGGATTTGACCACAAATATACCGGCATTGCACGGTTCCCGGCCGTCACCAGAGACCTGAGCATGGTGGTTCCGCAGAATGTCCTCGCCGGTCAGATCGAAGCCGTCCTTCGTCAGCGGGGCGGAAAGATCCTGGAAAGCTGCGAACTCTTCGATATCTACG
>CAMOQF010000102.1 GCA_946622645.1 uncultured Blautia sp. | reverse complement strand
ATGCCACGCAATCCGCCGCACCTGGTCATGGACCTCCCCGGTCAGCCAGTCGCAGTCGTTGGTGATCCAGTCCATGATCTCCAGCTGACGGGTCTCCCAGGCAACGGTGGCGGCGTGCTCTTCCTCTGTCTCTTCCTTTTCCATTGTGGTGTCGATCTCATTGTAACCAAAGATATATGTCCCGTCACTCCAGATGCTGAAGTTGCTGTCCGGTCCCGGATCCACCGTATCGCCACGCTGTTCGATCAGGCCGTCATGGCGGCGCTTGTATTCCTCCGCGCAGCCCGGCTTCAGCTTTGTCATGAACATCCGGTGACGGATCAGCTCCTTGTTTTCCCGGACGATTCCGAAATTGTGATACATCAGCCGCATCTCCTGCCCCGGACGGGAAAGCCAGGTTACAATCTCTTCAAAGCCTGCCAGAAGCTTTTTTGCCGCAGCTTTCTCTTCCGCAGGGATCTCATTTCCGTCGCCTGTCTCATAGTACCCGAACACCAGATCCGCCGCAGTCCAGAGACTGAAGTTGCGGATACACAGACGATCCATCAAAGCAGCGGCCTCTTCCCAGACCTGTCCCAGGGCCTGACGGAAGGCATCCTTCTTTCCTTCCCTGATCTGCAAAGCAAACGTATTTCTTTTCATGATTGCAACCTCCTTCTTCCGTGCAAGGATCAGCTCCAGCTTTTCCTTCCGGCTCATCTGCTTGATCCGGAACTCCCGCTTCATCGCCTGCTGTTTCGTCTCAAGCTCTTCATAGTAGACAAGTTCGACCGGCCTCTTGGCATGGGTATACTTTGCGCCGGCCTTCGTGCTGTTGTGCGCATGGATCCTCCGGGAAAGATCCGTCGTCCATCCCGTATACAGGGTACCATCCGCGCATTGCATAATATAGGTATAATTTCCGGTCTCCTTCGGACAGTTTTCTATACCGGGAAGTCTCCGGATCATTTCATTGCAAGGATTCTCTCTCATGCGAGGAACTCCAGGATTGTCTGCCAGTACACCTTCAGGTCGCTGTCCTGCCCCAGATAGATCTCATGCTTCGCTTCCGGCAGTACGACCTTCTTCCCCAGACTTCCGATCTGGCTCACAAACCGATCCTGTCCTCCCGGCTTTACCATCGTATCCTTCCCGGCCTGCAAAAGCAGCACCTTTGTCCTGATCTTCCGGCAGTTTTCAGGCGCGGTTACTTCTTTGGTCAGCTTCAGGAATTCATACGCCGTACGGATGCCGGACACACACATCTGATAATCCGTATGGGCCTGCTGCAGACGGAACCAGTAATCATAGCGTTCTTTACAGTTGCTGCAGCTGTTGGCAAAATCCGGCTCTCCCGAAAACGGAGCCGCTCCCGGCATATACTCCTTCCCTTTGCCCCGCCGGATCATAAATCGTGCAAAGGCCGTGGCCGCCCAGACAGGGATCTTCCCGCTGTTCATCTCCATCATCGGCGATGAAAGAACCGCTTTTTCAAAAACAGCCGGATACCGCTCCAGATAACAGCCGCTGACACCGCCTCCCATGGAATGTCCGAACAGGTACAGCGGATATTTTTCTGTCTCCGGATCCTTTTTTACCTTTCCCGTCACAAAACTGTGCAGATCCAGGATCAGATCCTCATAATTTTCAATATTGACCAATGCCGGATCCTGGGTGCTGCGGAAGGATTTTCCATGCTCTCTCTGCTGGAACAGCCACACATGAAAGCCCTCCTGCAGAAAGTAATATGCCGTCTCGTAAAACTTTTCTATCACCTCCGAAAAGCCATGGACCATGACGATCGTTGCTTTCGGTGTATCTGCCTTAAAATGCTCAAAATATAATCGCTTCCCCGGAATCCGCTCCCAAAGCCCTGTCTCCTTCCGCGCCGAAAGATACGGTACCACCCGGGTATTCATTTCCATCGAATAGTTTTTGGACAAGATCAGTTCCATAGAATTCTCCTCATCTCTTTATATGATTTCTCTTCTTTTCTTTGTACATTTCCTCATCCGCCCGCCGGAGACAGGCCGTGGGCGTATCTCCCTCTCCCAGGAAATACGCATATCCCGCACTGATATGGATCGGATACTGAAGCTTGTCCCGAAGCACCCTGTCCTCCAGATTCAGATTGATACGGCGGACCAGATTCAGGACCTCCTCTTCCTCCCGGGCACGGGTAACCATCACAAACTCGTCTCCTCCATACCTGGAGATGAACGCCCTGTTCTTTTCCGTTCTGCAGACCGCCTTCAGCTCCAAAGCCACCACCATAAGTGCCCGGTCACCTTCTACATGCCCGTAGGTGTCATTGATCGTCTTAAAACGGTCAATATCCAGCATAATGATATACAGCCTTGTATCCTCTTCCAGATTTCTGACGGCACCCGACAGATAACGCTGCAGCTGCGCCCGGTTATTCAGCTGTGTCAGGGGATCCGCAGAGATCATCCCATACAGATTATTGATATAGACGATCAGAATCCCGATCACACATCCGAAGCAAAGCACCGGCACACGATACATGGTCAGCTGCAGGATCCCCGCGATCACAAAAACAAGAGGATACATGCCTGCCTGGACAAACTCTCTTTTCTCGAAACTGTTCTCCGTTTTTCCGGCACGTATAAATGCTTTCACCGAAGCCGTGACAATAAAAAGCAGCGGGACCATCATCACTGCCAGATAAAACGGCAGATGCTGTGCGGCGCCATCCTCATCGATCCAGTATCCATGCCCCAGCAGAAAGCCGAAAAGCATCGTCAGTGCGGAAAGCACTATCAGAATCTCAAAAAACAGGCTCCTTATTTTTTCCGGCTTGAAAACATCTCTCTGCCTTGCCTCGGAATAGACATACCATGCATAAGAAGCTCCAAGGATCAGGAGATACACAATACAATTGATCAGGCCCATGCTGAAGCCTGTTTTTTTAATCACTTTTCCGTCGATCAAAGCCCAGGCCGAATCCGCTGCCATATAAAGAATCTGCATCACAATCGTCTGATCAAAAAGGTTCTGTTTATCCTGCCTGGTAAATTTCGTGAGATCATTATACAGAATGATGCCCAGCAGAAAGATGCAGATCAGATTCGCGCCAACGTATATTTTAATATAATCCAATCTTTTATCCGCCTCCATCTCCTTCAATAGCTGTTTCTGGAAACCGATACAGTCATTATATCAAAAAGAAAGGCGAAAATATACAGATAATAAGGATAGAAGCATGGTTTTTTTTGACATACATGACCGGCCAACGGAAAGGCCCCCGAGGATATTTCCCGCGGGGGCCTTCCTGCGCTATGCAGCACACTGTTTTCTTTTGTTATTCTACGCCGGGATCTTACGTTTCCTCCAGCGGCACCACTTTCTTCCGGTACAGCTTTCTGAAGAAATAAAGAGACAACATAAAGGAGACGATCTCCGCCACCGGAAAAGCGATCCACACCAGATGGATATTTCCCAGCCTGGACAGCAGAAACGCCACCGGGATCAGCACCACCAGCTGGCGTCCGACCGAGACGACCAGCGAATAAAAACTCATGGAAAACGCCTGGAAGATTGACCCCATAATAATGCAGGCTCCTGCCACTACAAAACTGGTGCAGATGATCCGAAGCGCCGGAACACCGATAACGATCATTTCCTCCGATGCGTTGAACAGCTGCATCAGCTGTGCCGGGAAAATCTCAAGCAGGACCGTTCCGACTGCCATAACAGACATAGCCAGAATGATCGAAAAGCGAAGCGCCTCATCGATCCTCTTCTTTTTTCTTGCCCCGTAGTTATAGGCAAGCACCGGGATCAGGCCGTTGTTCAGGCCAAAAACCGGCATGAAGAAAAAGCTCTGCAGCCGGAAGTACACCCCAAACACAGCGATCGCTGTCTCCGAGAAGGTCCGGAGGATCAGATTCATCAGATAGGTCATCACCGATCCGATGGAGATCATTAGTATAGAAGGAACTCCGACAAAATAGATTTCCTTAATAATATCTGCTTTGGGAGCCGCCGCATCCCTGAGGGACAGATGAATCTCCGTGTTCTTCCTGACATTCAGGATCCCGCCGATCACCGCCGCGCATATCTGCCCGATCACTGTTGCCACAGCCGCACCTGCCACGCCCATCTTCGGACATCCCAGCAGACCGAAAATCAGAATCGGATCCAGGATAATGTTGATCACGGCTCCTGCCACCTGGGAAATCATACTGTACAGAGTCTTTCCGGTAGACTGCAGCAGACGTTCAAAGGTCATCTGAAAGAAAAGCCCCACACTGCAGCAGCATACGATCCGCAGATACACAGAACTGTACTCGATCAGTATCGGGGTCTGTGTCTGGGTCCTCACGAAAGGCCCCGTAGCAAACAGTCCGATGAGCAAAAACGCCAGATAGTTGCATACGGTTAGAAACAGTCCGTTGTTGGCCGCTCCGTCCGAACGGTCGAACCGCTTTTCTCCCAACGACCGGGACAGCAAAGCATTGATACCGACGCCGGTCCCGGACCCTACCGCAATCATCAGATTCTGCAGCGGAAAGGCGATCGTGACGGATGTCAAAGCCTCCTCGCTCAGCCGGGCCACATAGATGCTGTCCACCACATTGTAAAGAGCCTGCACCAGCATCGAGACCATCATGGGAAGCGACATGGTGATAATCAGTTTTTTAACGGGCAGAACGCCCATCTTGTTTTCTTTTGCCTGCATGTCGGATACCTGTCCTTCCATTCAGCTTCTCAGCATTGTTTCAAAAGCCTATTATATAAGAATCCGTTTTCCCTGTAAAGCAATCTCTATTCTATGCATTGTTTCGATTCCGTTTTTGTTAAATTCTAACAACTTTATTTGTAAAAACTATGAATTTTTAGATAATAATTATAGGATTTCCAAGAAATCCATTTAATATTTCCTGTTTCATGCTATAATTTGTGTATAGAAACTGAAATTTTTTTATCGGGGTTTTATCCAAGATATACGATTCACTGCTAAAGATGTTTTGACCTATGATTGTTCGCTTCTCTTTGGAATTAATACCGATGATATTTTAAGAGCAAAGAGGTAACGCGCTATGAGCAGCAATGATACGTCCAAAAGTCTGGACCTGTTCAATGAATCCATTTCTCGGAATATTCTCGCACATGCAGAAGCAATTTACTGGATCAACAAAACCACGCAGACGTATTCCACCATCAAAACATCGTCATTGCTTGAAGCACTGCTTGACGAGTCCGGCTCCTACCAGGATATGTTTTCGCTTTTTTTCCTGTCCGGTATCGAGGGAAATCCATCCGAAAAATACAAATCTTTTATTCAGAAAGGACTTCCGGATAATACCATCTATTCCAGTCGTATCCATATACGTAATAATAACGAAGACATCAGACTGACTCTCACCTATTTTCCGGAAAAAGACAAGAATACCGGGTATATGGTTCTGTTTCCCTTGCAGAATTTTTCATTTCCGGAATACCTTGCCAACACCCAGAACAAAATGTTGGCAAAAAGCTATCTGTACACCATGCTTGTGGATCTGGATGACGATAAATGCTTTCATCCATATGTCGCCGAACTGGATTCCGACGGAATCAGTACCATCGACCTGCCTTTCAGCGAATGGCGCAGCATTCTTGCGCAGAGTTTTCCGAAAGAATTTCTTTCTCTTTTCCTGGAAAAGACAAGCCCACCCTATGTACGCAAGCAGATGGAGTCCGATAAAAGGTACTCTTTTGAGCTTCAGATGAGCAACCTGGAGGGCAAGATCATCTGGGCCAGACATTCAATCATCCGGATCAAAGACGAAGAAAAGGATCATCTGGCGTTCATCTACACAGTCCAGGATATAGAGGACGAAAAAAAGCTTTCGTCGGCAGAAGTCAAAAAGCCGTTCCAGGATCTGGAGCCATTGACAGACCAGGTGCAGGATTCTGTCCCGATTTCAGCCAGACCCACGGAAGAACCCGGATTTTCCGCCCTGTCCACCGTGATCCTTGACCATGTGGAAAAAGAGATTAAAGAGCACTACAGGGAAAAGCTTTCCCTGCAGCAGATGGCGGAAAAATATTTCATCAACAGCGCCTATCTTGGTCAGCTCTTTATCCGCAAATATAAGGTGACCTTTCATGAATACCTCAACACCCAGAGGATGAACAAAGCGGCCCAGCTGCTGATAAACACCAGTTACCCCATACGCCAGATCATCGACATGGTCGGCATTTCCAGTCCGCACTATTTTAACCGGCTGTTCCATACCTATTTCGGATGCACGCCTACTTTTTACCGGAAAACTTCCAGATAATCATGCAGCATACGGGGCATCTCCCATTTTGACCGGGCGATGCCTCTTTTTTCTCTTGCAAACATCCATAAAAAGTGCTACCTTTTTATAAAGGGGTGTGACGCCCTATTTAAGACTTTCAAGAAAGGAGTCCAAACATGATTTACTCAAAAGAAGTCGAATTGATGTGTCCGGTTGCCAAGGGCGCAAAACATGAACCTGCACCAATCCCCGAGGAGGGCAAGTGGGTTCATGCAAAACAGATCGGAGATATCTCCGGATTTACACATGGCATTGGCTGGTGTGCTCCGCAGCAAGGCGCCTGCAAGCTTACACTGAACGTAAAGAACGGTGTGATCGAGGAAGCTCTTGTTGAGACAATCGGATGTTCCGGTATGACTCATTCTGCAGCTATGGCAGCAGAAATCCTTCAGGGCAAGACCATTCTGGAAGCCCTCAATACAGACCTTGTATGTGACGCTATCAATACCGCTATGCGTGAGCTGTTCCTTCAGATCGTATACGGCAGAACCCAGAGTGCTTTCTCTGATGACGGTCTGGCTGTAGGCGCCGGTCTGGAAGATCTCGGCAAAGGCCTTCGTTCCCAGGTTGGTACCATGTACGGAACCAAGGAAAAAGGCGTTCGTTATCTGGAAATGGCAGAGGGCTATGTCACAGGCATCGCTCTGGACGAAAACAACGAAGTGATCGGTTATCAATTTGTCAGCCTTGGCAAAATGACCGACTTCATCAAGAACGGGGATACCCCCAACGATGCATGGGAAAAAGCAAAAGGCTCGTATGGACGCGTTGCGGATGCGGTGAAGATCATCGATCCGAGAAAGGAGTAAGGTCATGGCATTGTTTGAATCTTACGAAAGAAGAATTGATCAGATCAACGCGGTTCTGAACAGCTATGGAATCGCATCGATCGAAGAAGCAGAAAAAATCACAAAGGACGCCGGCCTGGATGTCTATGCACAGGTTAAAAAGATCCAGCCGATCTGCTTCGAAAATGCTTGCTGGGCTTACACCGTAGGTGCAGCCATCGCAATCAAGAAAGGCTGCAGACGTGCCGCAGACGCAGCAGCAGCCATCGGTGAAGGCCTTCAGGCTTTCTGTATCCCCGGCTCCGTTGCCGACCACAGAAAAGTAGGTCTTGGCCACGGCAATCTGGGCAAAATGCTTCTGGAAGAAGAGACCGAGTGCTTCTGCTTCCTGGCAGGCCATGAGTCCTTCGCAGCTGCAGAAGGCGCCATCGGTATCGCAGAGAAGGCCAACAAGGTTCGTCAGAAACCGCTCCGCGTTATCCTGAACGGTCTGGGCAAAGATGCTGCACAGATCATCTCCCGTATCAACGGATTTACCTTCGTTGAAACCCAGTATGATTACAAGACCGCTGAACTGAAGGTCATCTATGAGAAGCCCTTCTCCACCGGCGTTCGTGCTACCGTTAAGTGCTACGGTGCCGATGATGTTCAGGAAGGTGTTGCCATCATGCATATGGAAAACGTCGGCGTTTCCATCACCGGAAACTCCACCAACCCGACCCGTTTCCAGCATCCGGTAGCTGCTACCTATAAGAAAGAATGCAACGAGCAGGGCAAGAAGTACTTCTCCGTTGCATCCGGCGGCGGCACAGGCCGTACCCTTCATCCGGACAACATGGCTGCAGGTCCCGCTTCCTACGGCATGACCGATACCATGGGCCGTATGCACTCCGACGCACAGTTCGCAGGCTCCAGCTCCGTTCCGGCTCACGTAGAAATGATGGGTCTGATCGGTATGGGCAACAACCCCATGGTTGGTGCTACCGTAGCCGTAGCTGTAAGCGTAGAAGAAGCTGCCAAAGAAGGCAAATTCTGATCCTGACAGACTGTAAAAGGCTGCCGCGTTTTTTCGCGGCAGCCTTTTTATGTCTGCTGTTTTTATTCCTGTATCAGATTTGTCATACTCTGCAGACTGATCCCGATCGTGGAGACATTGTGCAGAAGCGCGGTCGTTGTGGAGGGAAAGATACCCAGCACGCCCATCAGGATCAGGAACGAATTAAAGGAAATGATCTTGTAATAATTTCCCTGGATCCGTTTCATCAGTCCGTCGCTCAGCTTCTTCATGATGATCAGAGAATGCAGATCATCATCCGAAATCGTGACATCCGCAATCTCCCTTGCAATGGCTGCGCCGCTGT
>CAMOQF010000101.1 GCA_946622645.1 uncultured Blautia sp. | reverse complement strand
AATAACAAAGAGGGGAATCTACTTTGGGGATCATTGACAGTATCAAAGACAAAAAAACAGCCTCAAACGGGGGCAAAAAGTACCTGCGCCTGGGCGACCTGCTGATCTCGGCAGGCCTGATCACACAGGAGCAGCTGGACGAAGGGCTGCGGCTCCAGAAAGGCACCAACAAGCGTCTGGGTACCGTTCTGCAGGAGCATGGCATCATTACGGAAAGTGAACTGATCGAAGCTCTGCAGATGCAGCTGGGTATCGAATTCATCGACCTCAGCAAGGTCAACATTCCGACCGAGCTCGCGCAGGTAGTACCGAAGAATATCGCAAAACAATATCAGGTCGTTCCGGTAAGGATGGTCCGTGACGAGCTTTATCTCGCCATGAGCGATCCGCTGAACTTCTATGCGATTGAAGAAGTCCGTAAAGCCGTCCGCCGCAAAGTGGTTCCGATGGTGGCCATGTCTTCCGCTGTGGAGCGTGCCATCCAGGTGCTCTACGGCAATGAAGGCGCCGCCAAAGCCATCGAAGAGATGAAGCGGGAGGCTGCTCTCTCCGGTGAAACGACCGCAGCCGTGGATACTGCTTTTGCCGGCAATCAGGTGGGTGAAGAAAGCGTCAATCAGGCGCCTGCCATCCGTCTGGTGAATGCCATCATTGAACGTGCGGTCATGGAGCGTGCCAGTGATATTCACATGGAGCCCCGTGAGAATGAGTTCTCCGTCCGCATGCGTATCGACGGTCTTCTTCGTGATATCCTGACGGTTCCGCGTGAGCTGCAGGCGGCCGTGACCTCCCGTATGAAGGTCATGAGCGGCCTGGACATCACAGAGCGCAGAGTTCCCCAGGACGGCCGTTTTAACGTCAAGGTGAAGGACAAGGACATCGACCTCCGTGTGTCTACACTGCCCACGGTCTACGGTGAAAAGATCGTGTCCCGTCTGTTGGATAAATCCGGAACCCGCCTGAACCGCGATTCCATCGGTCTCACCGGCGACGACATGGACAAGTACGAGAAGCTGATCAAGATCAAAAACGGCGTGATCCTGATCGTTGGTCCTACCGGTTCCGGTAAATCGACCACCATGTACACGATCATCGGGGATCTGAATAAAAGAGAAGTCAACCTGGTCACACTGGAAGACCCGGTCGAGTACAACATCGACGGCGTCAACCAGGTCCAGATCAATGAAAAAATAGGCATGACCTTTGCGAGCGGCCTTCGTTCCATCCTTCGTCAGGACCCGGATATCATCGGTATCGGTGAAATCCGAGACGGCGAGACGGCAGAGATCGCCATGCGTTCCGCCATCACCGGTCACGTGGTTATCTCCACCATCCACACCAGCGATGCGCTGGGTACCATTGAGCGACTGACCGACATGGGAGTGGAACCATATCTGGTCGCGAGCGCCTTGAAGGGCGTCTTCTCACAGAGACTGGTGCGACGGATCTGTCCTGTGTGCAGAACGCCTTATGAACCGACAGAAGAAGAACAGGACGAACTGGGCCTGCCCTACAAACCGGGAAGGATCTTCTACCGCGGAAAGGGCTGCCCCGAGTGCTTTGACACCGGGTACAAAGGCCGGACAGCTGTGTTTGAGATCTTCCCCCTGTCCATCAAGGTGCGCCGGATGATCGCTGCCCACGCCAGCCGTGAAGAGATCGAGACACTTCTTAAAGATCCGGAGATCGGTTTTGTATCCCTGAAGGAAAACGCCATCAAGCTCGTCGAGAGCGGCATAACAACGTCAGATGAAGTCCTCCGCGTGGTTTACGAAGATATTTAAAGACAAATATTCCAAGAGCTCCCACACGGCAGGCTGTGATTGCATGCAGCCGGAAAACTCTCAATACATAGGAGATTAAAATATGTTTACAATCGAAGAGCTAGTAGTAAAAGCCCGCCAGGATAATGCATCCGACATCCATCTGATCTACGGGCTTCCGCCCAAATACAGAAAAGACGGCCAGCTTGAAAACATGTATGACGAACCCCTTTCCGGGGAGGACTGTGTGATGCTTGCACGTGAACTGGCCGGTCCATCCTGGGACGAATATGACCGCACCGGCGAGCTGGATGCAGCCGATACCTTTGCCGGCAACCGCTGTCGTATCCATATCTTCCGGCAGCAGGGCATGCCTTCTGTAGCGCTCAGACTTCTGTCCGACAGGATCCCGGCTCTGGAGACGCTGGGACTTCCTCCTGCAGCTCTCGATCTGACAGGCCTTCACAAAGGCATCGTCCTGGTCACCGGCGAGACCGGTTCCGGTAAGTCCACCACTCTGGCGGCTCTTCTGGACAACATCAACCATACCAAAAAGGCGCACATTGTCACGCTGGAGGATCCGGTCGAGTACGTCTACAAACCGGATAAATGCGCCATCAACCAGCGCGAGGTGGGAAAAGATACCATGAGCTTTGCGGCGGGCCTTCGCGCCAGCCTTCGTGAAGACCCCAACGTCATCCTCATCGGTGAAATGCGTGACCGTGAGACCATCGAGACGGCCATCACGGCAGCTGAGACAGGACATCTGGTGTTCGGTACGCTGCATACCGGCAGCGCTTCTGACGCTGTAGACCGTATTGTGCAGGTCTTCCCGGAAGGCATGCAGGTGCAGATCCGTCTTCAGCTCTCCATGGTCCTGCAGGCTGTCCTGACCCAGCAGCTGGTACCCAAAAAGGGCGGCGGCAGAGCTCTTGCCTGCGAGATGATGGTGGTCACGGACGCGATCCGCAATCTGATCCGCAACGGCAACACGCCGCAGATCGCAAACGCCATCGCTACCAGTGCTGCCATCGGCGGACAGACCATGGACCAGGCTCTTGTACGCCTGGTACGGAGCGGCGCCATTACCAAAGATATGGCGATCACCTATGCCCACGAGCCGGAATATGTAAAGAAGAACTCGTAATCCTTCCCTTTCGCTTGAGGAGGGGAGTTATGCCTTTCCTTCGAAGAGAGAAGATATCACGGGAATAACCGGTGGAGACAAGTGTTCCTCCGGCTCCCGACGAAAGGAGACTGCTTCAGGTGCCTACTTATAAATACACAGCAGTATCAAAAGACGGAAAAAGAGTCTCCGGCGTTATCGAAGGCTTTAACGAGATGGACGCAGCGGCCAAGCTGAAACAAAGCTATTCCATCGTCACCCAGCTGGTCGAGACCAGGGATAAGAGCGCTGCGGCAGCTTTTCTCAGCATGGATATCGGCGGCAATAAGCTGAACGGCAAACAGTTCACTCTGATGTGCAATCAGTTTGGCGTTATTCTGCGGGCCGGTATTCCCATCGGCCGTACGGTGCAGCTGATCGCGGACAAGATGACAGACAAGCCTCTAAAACGCATTCTTAATGAAGTGGCTGAGGATGTTGAGTCCGGCCGGTCCATTTCCGCCAGCTTTGCAGAGCGGGGAAAAAAGATCCTGCCGATCACCTTCCTTGAGTCCATACACGCCGGCGAAGAAGCCGGCAACCTGGAAGCCGCCTTTGAATCCTGCGCCAAACAGTATGACAAACAGAACAAGATGAGGAACAAGGTCAAAAGCGCAATGGCCTATCCTGCCTTCGTCTTTGTGGTCGCCATCATTGTCGTTATCGTCCTGATGGTCAAGGTTGTTCCTACATTCCTGGCAATTTTTGATGAATATGACGCGGAGCTCCCTCTTCCGACGCAGATGCTGATTGCCATGTCGGACTTCTTTGTGGATTATTGGATGATCATGGTAGCTGTGATCGCTGTTTTAGTGATCGCCTATAAGCTCTATGGAAGGACCGAACAAGGACGGCTGAACGTGGCCAAGTTTAAGCTGAAGCTCCCGATCCTTGGCGAGATCGGTATTCTGAACGCGGCAAGCCAGTTTGCCAACACCATGACCATGATGCTGACGGCCGGTCTCCCCATGACAAAATCCATCGCGATCACCTCCCGGGTTCTCGATAACTACTACATAAGCCAGGAGGTCGGCAAGATCACCGCCAAGCTGGAGGAAGGCCACACCCTTGGCAAGAGCCTGCGGGATGCAGCCTGCCTTCCGGATATCCTGGTGGATATGACGGCGGTCGGTGAGGAGAGCGGTGAGCTTACGCAAACGCTCGGCATGACGGCGGATTACTATGACAATGAACTGGAACAGGCCACGCAGGCCGCTCTGGCCAAGCTGGAGCCCGGCATCCTGGTCTTTCTGGCAGCTTTCGCCGGATTTATCGTCATCGCCATCTACATGGCCATGTTTGGAATGTATGCGGCAATGTAAAGGAGCACAAGAAAAATGAAACTGTTGTCCAGACGCGGCGGCATCAACAGAGCAACGATCATCCTTCTGATTCTGATAGGGATCATGTTGATCATAATCGCAATTCCTTCCTGGAAGGTTTTCCGGTACCGTTCGGAGAAAACGGCCTGCGTACAGGCCATGAAGTCAGCGGCGGATGGACTGATCATTGATTACCTTGGTAATTTAAAAGACAGATCGGTAGAAGAAGCCCAGCTGGTTCTGGATGAAGTCATGCCGGCCCGGGATGAGCTGTGTCCCGCCCATGGCACCATCTATCTCATCAAGAACAGCCAGGGCATCTATGAACCGTTCTGCGGTATTCATGCCGATGACAAAAAACTGCGCTGCCGCCTGAACGCTTCCCGGGCAAAGACCCTGCTGGAAGGCGAACTGGAAAAGGCAGAAAAAGAAAAAAAGTATGGCGCTGAAGAGAAGACTTCTTCCAAGAAAGACGAACCTGTTTCCACCGGCGTCTACTTGAACGGGCAGACTTTGGAGTGTGTCCTGGTCTCCGAAGAAGAAGACCTGCATCGTGGTACCGGCCTGACGGCAGGGTACGATGGCATTGTAGCCTTCTATGGTCTTGATGGAGAAGGGAGCTTCTCCTCCAACAAAACGGCCGAAGGTGAGATCTGCTATTTTATCTATGCCGATGAAAGCTATGCTGCCATCTGGCGCGCAGATAAAGGATGGACCGGCACGGCCTATGATTAAGCATGGTAATTATGTTAATATTTACGTAACACTCTTGACATAAAGACTTAATTATACTACATTTAAGAAAGGAAGGCGGGAGAGCCTTCCTTTAACGCTAAAGGTGAATAAAGCCTATGTCCATATATGATTCTTCCTCAATTATGATCTTTTTTATAATCATTGCCGCCTGTCTTGGCGCGGTCCTGGGGTCTTTCCTCAACTGTGCCGCATGGCGTATCGTCCGGGGAGAATCTTTTACAAAAGGGCGCAGTCACTGTCCGATCTGCGGTCACACATTGACAGCCCTGGAGCTGATCCCTGTTATAAGCTGGGTGCTTCAAAAAGGACGGTGTAAAAGCTGCCATACAAAAATATCCACCCGCTATCCTTTGACGGAGCTTGCCTGTGCGCTCATGACGGTCCTGTGTCTGCTGCGATTTGACCTGACGGTCTTGTGTCTGCGCAATTACATCTTCCTGTGTTGTCTGTTTCTTCTTACATTGACAGACCTGGAGGAGATGATCATTCCGGATGGCTGCCACATAATCGCAGTTCTCGCGTGGATCGCAGCCCTTCCGTTTTTATTCACCGGGTGGACAGATGTCCTGTTATCGGTGGTTTCCGGGGTGGTATTTGGCGGCGGACTTCTGGGCATCTCGCTCATTATGGACAAGATCATGGGCAGGGACACGCTGGGAGGCGGAGACATCAAGCTGTTTGCCGTGACCGGCCTGTACCTGGGTCTGGTCGGCACTCTTTTCACCGTGGTATTTGCGTGTATCATCGGTCTTTTTGTTCATGTTCTGCAGAACAAAAAAGACAACGATCCCGAAAAAGAAAAAGCGTTCCCCTTCGGACCTTCCATTGCCATTGCGGCAGGCGTTATGCTTCTGTATGGCGAACCGTTGATCAACTGGTACAAGGGGCTTTTATCAATCACATAAAATAAGAGGTTGGAGTAATGGCAAAAAAGATCCTGGGTATTGACATCGGGCACGATCAGCTGAAGCTGGCACTTTGCCGGGGAGGAAAGGTGCTGAGGACGGCTTCTGCATCCATGCCTGAAAATCTATTGCGGGAAGGGCGCATTGTATCGCCGGAAGCCATGGCGGATCTTCTCAAAAGAACCATGAAGGAGAATCGCATAAGCGCCAATAATGCGGCTCTTGTAATTCCCAGCGAAGTTGTATTTGTAAAGACTATAGAAATGCCGCAGATGACGGTAGACCAGCTGGTCTACAATCTGCCTTTTGAGTTTAACGACTACATAACCGGCGAAGTAAAAGACTTTGTCTTTGATTACGCGGTTCTGGATATGAAAGAGCCTGAACCCACAGAAGGAGAGGAGACGATAGCAGAGGACGCTATGCCCACTATGGAACTCCTTGCAGTAGGTTCGCCCCGCGTGGTGCTGGAAGATACAAAAACGATTCTGAAAAAAGCCGGACTGAAGATGGTCAAAGCAGCACCGTCTATCTGTTCCTACATCGGGCTTATCCGTGCACAGAAGGCTTCTCTCTCACAGGTGACGGATGAATACGGCATTCTCGATCTGGGATATGGCTCCATTCGTATGTATATGTTTAAGGGCGACAGACATGTCGCCACGCGTGTCCTGGAGACGGGTCTGGCTACTTTGGATAACGTTTTGGCGGACATATACGGCGTAGACGTTCATCTGGCGCACACCTACCTGATGAGTAATTTTGAAAACTGCCAGCAAAAACCGGAGTGCCGTTCCGCTTACGAAAACATTGCTGTTGAACTGATGCGGGCGTTAAACTTTTATCGTTTCAGCAATCGCGACAGTTCACTCACGGATATGTGGGTCTGCGGAGGCGGCGCTGTGATACGGCCTCTGGTGGAAACGATCCTGGATATGCTGGATATGCAGCTGCACGATGCGGATGAGCTGGTGCCCGGCGGCAGCAGCGTTCCGGAATGCAACACCTTTGTGCAGGCCATCGGGATCACGCTGGATTAACTGAGGGGGGAAAAGAGTGGCAGCAGCAAAAAGCAAGGCGGCCAAAGGAAAGAAGGGGTTCCGAGGACGTCTGCCATCCAAAAAATCGATCAACCTGATGGTGGTCGATGAGAAAAAAATAAGTATTCCAAAAGCAATTCTGGGCGTTCTGGTGATTGCCGCTTTAGCGGTCGCCTTTGCAAAGTTCCTGGTCATCGACCGACTGGAGGCTGTTGATAAAGCTGAGGCTAGGGCAAATCAGCTCAGGGAGACGTTAAAGTCTACCTATGCAGCCTTGGAAAACTATGAGGGTGTGGAAGATGAATTTGCCCACTATACCTATAAAGGTATGACGGCAGAGGAGCTGGGTCTGGTTGACCGTACGCTTATTCTGGACCTGGTGCGCAGGATGCTTCCTCCGGGCAAGGCACGAAACTGGACTGTCAGCGGAAATATTCTGACTATCGAGGTGACCGGCAGCTCTCTGGAGCAGCTAAACCGGCTTGGACAGCGGATCGAAAAGAACAGTATTGTCGACAACTGCACCATCAGCACCGCAAACATGAGTGACAAGAATAAAAAGTCTGACGAAGTATGGGCCCGGTTCATTATTTATCTGGTGGAACCGCCGGAGGTGGAGACTGCGGATTCAGAAGAGGAATCATCGGGCGGGTTGATCGAAAGCTTTGCGGATGCTGTGGTTGACAAGATCGTCGATGCAGCGCCGGAAGGCCTGGCGGAGAGGAGGCTTGTGGAATGAAAGCATTAAGCAGGGACTTCTCCAATAAAGAAAAAATACTGTTAGTGCTGTTGAGCCTCATTCTGGTCGGGTTGGTTTACTACTGGTTCGTTGATGTAAGAGTGCGAGACTCCATCGCTTCCTTTGAGGCGGATGCACAGGCATCTCAGACGGAGCTGGATACGTTGCAATTACGGTTGATGTATCTACAGGGTGTACAGAATGATGTTGATGCTCTTAAGGATCAAAAAAACCTTTCCTGGATGGGCAGCTATAGCAACAGCAAGGAAGAAGTTGCATTTTTAAACGATATTCTTGCAAACACTATACAGTATTCCATTTCCTTTGCCAACGTTACCAAGAGTGGAGATCAGGTTCGCCGAAGCTTTACGCTGCAGTATCAGACTAAGAGTTACTTTTCCGCACAGAAGATCATGAACAGGCTTCTGACCGGAAAACTGCGGTGTTTGGTAGGGGACGTACGCTGCAATATAGCAGATAACAAATATGTTACTGTCAGCTGTTCTGCCACCTTCTATGAGACCATGGTGGGCGGTGAGCCCGACGCGGCTCTTCCCGCAGATACAGCTGCAGTGAATAAATAGTCACTGTTTATACGTTTGTAATAAATGCAAAAAAAATGTAGCCAAAAGTGGACCATTGTGGTATAATATCATCAGAAGTAGATCCTGGCTGTTCCCGGCAAACAGGAGTATACTGAGCAGTTATCGAATGGTCTAAACGGTAAGCGGCCGTTATCCGCTTAGATCAAAATCTACATGTAGAAAAGGAGAGATGAA
>CAMOQF010000100.1 GCA_946622645.1 uncultured Blautia sp. | reverse complement strand
CTGAACCTGAGCTGTAGGAACTGCTGTATCTGTAGGATCCGCCGGAACTGTAGGAAGCAGCGGAACTGTAAGTGCTGTAAGTACTGGCTGTATTGTAGGAACTGCCGTAACCGTTGGTGCTGTCTTCGTTTTCGAAGAAAAACGGATACACATCAAGGTCGTAATCCGGCATCTTCATTGTTGACAGCACAACCATCTCCATGCTGTACGCGCGCGGCGGATAGTAGTACCAGCAATAAAATCTGTACCCTTTTTTCTCTACGGTGAGACCGTCAAACCTGGCAAGGGGCTCCCCGACGACCAGCTTCTCCCGCCTTACGATCTTTGACCGATTGACGCTGGCTTCACTGTAAAAAGTGATCGTTCTGAGATAACCCAGTTCTGCCTCGCCGGTTTCGTCTGTCCTGATCCCGTATCTGGAATCCGTGCTCACAAAGACGCCTGGATTACCGTTATCGGGAAGGCCTGCGGTTACGACCGCGGGAATCCTGGATCTTGCAGTGACTTCTATTTTCGCGTTCTGCGAAAGCGGTCCAAGTATCCTGATCGGGCTGCTGCCATTCGCGTTGACGACAAAGCCGGCACCGGCTGATCCTGACATGACTGTATTGCCCGTGATCACAGGGGTTCCTGATACAGCGAAGATACTCTCCGCGTTATCAGCGGAGACTGCCCCTTCGTCTTTGGAATTGTTGCCGGAGATTTGTCCTCCGGTCATTGTAAACGAAGCGTCGCTGTTTTCCATAAATACTGCGCTGCCCGTCCCGGCCGCTTTGTTGCCGGAGATCTCCCCGCCTGTCATGGTCACAGAACCGTGCTCGATCAAGATGGCGCCGCCGTTTCCCGTAGTATCGCCGCCGGTGATCTTTCCGCCTCCGACGGAATCCAGAATGGTAAGGTTTCCGCCCTTTACTTTGAAGACCATGCCGTCCTGTACAGCGGAATCCCGGTTCCGGTCGATGGTACAGCCTTTCAGGTCAATGACCGTATCTTTTTCGATGATCAGGCAGGTGTCGGACGGTCTTGCCGCGACATCCTGTGAGAGAACAATGGTGCCGCCCTGTTTCAGCTGTTCCTGGAGGGAGACCCAGGGCAGGACGACCTTCACAACGGGATAGAAGGCAATGTCAGAATCCGGCATCTTCATGACAGAAAGATCCGCATCCTGGAATTCCGTATTGCCGCTGCCAGGGATCCGGCAGACCCAGCGTTCAAAATCTGCGCCTTCCAGATCTTCAGAAAGATCTGCATAGACAGACAGCGAAACGCCAGGCTCCAGTTTATCCTCCAGCAGTATCTTCTTTCCTGCAGTATCCGCATAGAAGGTGATCTTCTTTACTTTGACCAGAACAGCTTCTCCGGCACTGTTCAGCCGGACACCGTAATTACCGTTCTCGCTTATGAACGCATCGACGGTGCCGTTTTCTGAAAGTCCTTCCGTAATGACCATGTGGGAAGTGTCGCTGCTGCTGACCTCGATCCTTGCTTCTTTTGTGAGAGGGCCGGTAACATGGATGGGATGGTAAGCGGAAGGCAGATAGTATCCGGTCGAAGTAAGGTCATAACCTGTGGCAGCCTGCCCCATCTCCCTTCTGTTTCCGGTGATCACAGGCGATCCGGATACGGAAAAGCTTCCCTCATGGCAGTTGACAGCTGCGCCGAACAACCCACTGTTCCCCGTGATGCGTCCGCCTGTCATATGGAAGGCTGCGTCACTGTTCATCACAAAGACAGCGCTTCCCGTCATGTTGGACTCGTTCCCGGAGATCTCGCCGCCTGTCATGGTGAAGGAGCCGTGTTCCACATAGACTCCGGCGCCGTAATAAGGAGTCCGGTTGCCGGTGATCGTACCGCCTTCCAGGGTCAGCCTGCCATGCGCTACATAGATTCCGCCGCCGTTTGTCTTTCCGTTGCCTCCGGTGATCCTGCCTCCGCCGGCGGAATCCCGTATGGAAAGATTCCCGCTGATGATCCTTATGACCGACCTGTCCTTCTTTGTATTGGCATCCCGGTCCCGATCGATGGTATGTCCGTTCAGGTCGATGACCGCATCCCTGTCGCTGATGAGACAATCGTCTTTAGAACCGTCCGCTTTGACATCATTGTAGAGAACGATCGTGCCGCCCTTCCTGAGTCTTTTCTGCAGGCCTTCCCAGGTCATCTCGCCCCACTGGGCGACGGCCGTCTCATCATTATAGATCTCGATGATCTCATCTTCTTTGTATAACTGATCTCCCACCATCCATCCGAGAAACTCTTTTCCCCGGGAAGGAGGCCGGAATGAACAGGCCGGCAGTGAATATTCATCCGCATATCCGACAGAACGCGGAGCCATCTCTCCGGAACCGCCGTTTGGATCGAAGGAAACCTCGAATTCCTTCGGAGAGATCACCACTTCAGTCACTGAACCACCGTCCGCCGATCGGATCGAATGGCCGCCGATGGTATTTATATATCCGCCTTTCGGTACGGAGATCATAAGCTTATCGCCTATTTCGATATTTGTGAAATTGATCACCTGTGTGTTTCCAGCACATTTAGCATAAACCCGCATTCGGCTCTTATCGGGATCACTCCAGATAAAGCGCAGGTTTTTGTAAGCAGAGATACCGTAATTCCGGGTCCCGATGCCTTCCACGACCGCATTTTCGATCGTAAGGTCCGGCGACGTGATCCCTGAACTTCCTTCCGCGGTCACACTGCAGCTTGTATTTTGTCCCTTTATGACGGTATTCCGTGCTTCCATTCCAACATTCAGGCCGGACAGGGTCACATAACTGTCTTCGATCGATACCTCCTGTGAAGCTGAGATGCCGGCAGTTCCTCCGAAAGCATTCACAGCCGTATAGGAAGAATTCCTGGCGATACGCACATTTTTCCCTTTTATCGAACAGCCGTAATGTTCACTGGTTGCTTCCGCCTCCAGAAGCGCAATATCGTTTATCAGGATATCTCCTCCGGCTTCGATCGCCGAATAGCTCTTGACCGAATAGCGAAGGCGGTCGGTTCCTTTCAGAGAATTCTTTTTAAGGATGATATCTTTGTTGGATCTCAGGCCGCATGTGGAAACAGAGATCACCTTAAGGTCCGTTACATCCTGGATGGTCAGATTACTGTCCGCATGGATCGCGACATCTTTTGATTCCACAGTCAGTTTTCTGGAAGATGCATTGTCGGCAGGTCTGATCACCAGGGAACCATCCTGGACAATAATCCCATATCTTACTTTATCCTCACTTACCAGGGAAGTATCATCGAATTCAATGATCAGGTTCATGCCTTTTGCGGCGATCATTGCCAGATTTTCCTGCTGATTAGAGACCATATTGGACGCATCCGTCGGCGTCTGCATCTTGATGCCCTTCACGTGGTCAAGCCTTAAGATCTTCTTTTTCGGATCATAGGATACCTTGCCGTCTCCAAGAATGTCCTGGTAATTGTGTTCGGTAACCAGTACGTTTCCTACCCAGACATTGTAGCTGTCTCCCCACTGTGCTGTCAGAGTCAGGTTCTTTCTTCCGTTTGTCTGGTCAATAAACAGCGAGTCTCCAGAATTCATGATCCTGTCGTTCCAGCTTACTTTCCATCCGATAAAGTATTTTCCGCTTGGAGCCCAGAAGGTGCTTGCAGGGATCGTATAGTTCCGGCCGATGACAGCTATATCGTCTTCCATGTGATCAGCGACAGAGGTGCCGTTTCCATCAAAGCTGACGATACAGACATCCGCAGGTATCAGCGTCCTGTTCAGAATGGTCCAGGCGCTGGTCTCTTTGCGTTTGTTGCCGGTTTCCTTTGAGAAGATCTCACCGGTATTCTTATCTCTGAATGCGTTTTCAAGGACGATCAGGTTATAATACTCGTAGAAATCGTCATTTGCACCATTTCCCTGCTGGAGTTTTATTCTTCCATAATAATCTTTTCCATGCAGATCCAGATAATCAGAATAGCTGGTCCAACTGAGCGTTGTCTTGCATTTACGCGTGGGCGGGTTGTTCCAGTAACAGCCGTTCGTCTCAAAGGTTCCCACAGGACAGCCTCCATCGCTTATGGCAGAAATCTGGCCTCCTGTGATATTGATCACGCTGTCGATCATGTTTCCTTCGGCAGCGAAACCCTGGCCTATGGCCGCCGCATTTCCTATTGCATGTGCTTTGACTTTTGCGCCGGTGGTGATCGTGATCCTGGTGAAAGCGCCGGTCATATCCTGATATCCTTCGCTTCCGCCTCCGATCGCTGCTCCGCATTCCATGATCTGGAACCGGTTGTTCTCACGCCCGTATCCATCGTTGGTTTTCGTCATGGGCAGATTTTTCCACTCCCATACCCCGGTTCCGGACGCAGTGACCTCTACCTGGCCTCCGGAGATCACGATGTTCCCTCCGTGGGCGTATTCACCGCCGCCAATGCCGGCTCCCCTGCCTTTTCCTGTGGCAAACACAAGGCCGCCATTGATGGTGATATTACCGCCCGGACAGCTGGCGCCGCCGCCGATGGCCGCAGCATTGTTTCCTCCGACAGCCCGGACGTTTCCTGCGTTGATCGTTACGCTGCCGCCGACAGCGCCTGTCTTATAAAACGGCAGTTTTTTTTCTGTCCATGCAAAATGATTGATATAGATAACCGATGCCGGATCATCTTCGAAGCTTCCGCTTCCGATACCGGAGGCTCCTTCGCCGCCGTTCGCTTCGATCATTCCGCCGTTTACAATGATGACTCCCCCGTTTTCACAGGAGTCTCCTCCGATACCGGCCTTGCCGCCCATCAGAGATAATGAAGCATCGATTCCCGCTGTGATGCTTCCGGTCTGATCTTCCTGTCCCCAGATGGTAAGAGTGCTTCCCTCGGCTACATGGATCCCCTGTTCCGCCTTAAGCGATGCCTTGTCGGCAAGCACAAGGTTCACCTTTCCCTCGACCTGTATTCTCTTTTGAATGGTGACGCTGCCCCGGACAAGATAGAAGCCGTCGTAGGAATCGCTGTTCATCTCGTTTACTTCACCCGAGGCTCCTTTAGCCCCATGGATGAGCCTGCAGCCTCTGTGGGTACGGATGTTTCCATTCGTATCCATGTAACTGACCAGTATCATCCCGCCGCCGCAGAGAGAACAGTTTACGCTGTCACTGTCAGAATATTCATGAAAACCTTCCTGTATGTAATGGCAGATCTCGCATTCACGTGTATGATGATCCTCATCTTTTTCTTTGTAGGGGTAGTTTTCTGAAGGCTCATCCGGTTTCGGGTCATAGGTCATGTATTTATGAACCTCCGCATCCAGCTGTTTTGCACAGTGGGAGCAGATATGACAATGGGCTTTTTCATCATACATATAGCCTTCGGTTTTTTCATGTTCCGTGCAGAGTGAAGCTTTCGCGCACGGATTTTTGAACGCATCTGCTCTTGTGTCCTGTCGCGGAAGAACATTCACAGGGGTCAGGCCTGATTCATCGTTTCCTGAAGCGACCTGGACTTCCCCAAGACGGATCTTAGATGAGTCGAAGGTCTTTCCGCCCACAGCGCTGCCATTGCTGCCCAGGGCCAGAACCGTGCCTCCGTACAGATCCACGGATCCGCAGTCTCCGTTACGGCCGCCGCCGATGCCGTTTGTTCCGCCTTTTGCGGTCACGGTGCCGCCCGTAATGGAAATATAACCTCCGGCTCCTCCGTCGCCGCCGCCGATACCTGCTGCAGCTTCGCCGCCTGTCGCGGTAATCTCACCCTGGATCACAGTCACTTCATTTCCGGAGGCGTTTTTTCCGGAACCGATCCCGGCTCCCTTGTCTCCGCCTGATGCGGTTACTTTACCGCTGGAGATCCTGATCTTGTTTCCGGACTGGGATGCGTTTCCGCCGATCCCGGCACCGCCGTCTTTTCCGGCTGCGGTGACGGTTCCTCCCTGAATATCCACGGCCGAGCAGCCGCCGATGCCTGCGCCATCCATACCGCCGACAGCATTTACGACGCCTCTTCCGATCACCACCTGTCCCTGGTCGCCGGATGAACTGCCGATGCCGGGCGCTTTATTGCCGCCCAATGCGGTAATGTTTCCGCCGTACACTTCGATCGTTCCGGCTTTTCCGGCGTTCTCTGAGCCGATACCGGCAGCATCGTATTTGCCGGAAGCATCAGAGTAGAGAATACCTGTCTGCTCCTTCTGCCCGTAGATCTTAAGACTGCTTCCTTCGTCTACGGTAATGCCCTGCATGGCTTTCAGCTCTGCGCCGTCTCCAAGGATAATGCTCACGTCTCCCGATACGGAAACGCGGTTCGGGATGCTGACTGTTCCGGATACCAGATACCAGGAATCCGCCCATCTGTTCGTTCCGTTTTCCAGCTTCTGATACAGATTCTGACTAAGGAGCCATTCATTGCCCTCTTTATTGATAAACCTGACGCCTTCCGGTGTCCGGGAGATCCGGACATAGGGATTGTCGCGGCACGCCTGGATACCCTGCTGGTCGTTCAGGTAGATCGTTGTATGATCCGCATCCGCGCCGGCATGCAGTTCGGCGCCGTCATAAAGGATAAAACTGATATTGCCGGAGGTCGCCTGGGGATCCTGGCCTGAACCGATGGCCTGCGACGCTTTATTAAAGGGCTCCAACGTTACACCCGCGATGGCTGTTATCGTGCCGCCGCTGATCGTCAGAAGTTCACAGCCGCCCTGGTAACCGCCGCCGATGCCGGCCCCCTGAGAGCCTCCTTTTGCGGTCACGTCGCCCCCGGAAATCTGAATCAATGTACCATCGCTGAACATTCCGCCGCCGATGCCGGCTGCATAGTCTCCGCCCGCAGCGGAGACGGTCCCCCCATTAATGTAAACAGGACCGCCTGCCATACCGGAGGAGCCGCCTATCCCGGCGTTGCCCATACTGCAGCTGCCTCCGGCGTTCAGAACGCCTGAACCCTCCGCCTGGACATAGATATGCAGTTCATTGGTGCTCGATCTGTTCACTTCTATCCCTTTGGGTACCGTGAGCGTGGCTCCGTCCGCAAGGATCAGATGAACTCCCTTTTTTACCTTGACCCTGGATTTTATGGTTATGTTTTCATAGACGACATACCATCCGTCTTTCCAGGTGATGATATCTTCTTCCACCACCGTGCAGGACGCAGCTGTCGCCGGCTGTCCGTCTTCACCGATATAAGAAACCGCTGAAACCGTGGCTCCGACTTCTGAGAGTTCTGATGTCAGCAGCTCATCTTCCTGTTCCGAGCCGTCCGAAAGCAGCTCTTCGAAATCATCTGCCGTGTCCGCGATATCAGACGGATCCTCTTCGGCTCCTTCACCGGAGGTTCCTGCAGCGGGCTCCGGGGCAGCCGTATCTTCCGCGGATCCTTCTCCGGAGGTTCCTGCAGCAGAATCCGGCGCGGCTGTACCTTCTGCGGTTCCTTCCGACCGGATCTCTGTCTCAGGATTTACGGCATCCGTATCCGTGGAAGCGTCAGCGTCTGCTGTCTCTTCCGGAAGTTCCTGAGAAACTTCGGAAATTCCCATGTCTGCTCCCGGAGATACGGTCTCCGATCCTTCTTCCGGGCCGGATGCGTTCTCATCAGCGGGAATATATGCTTCAGGAGCCTCCGTACCGACGGTTGCATACTGCTCTTCCGTGCCCTGAGACACGATATCCTGCGTTATCCCGCCCTCATTGTTCAACTCCTCGGCAAAGACCGGAAGCTGATGAGGACATACCAGCGCAATAGCCAGCAGCCATGCGATCATTCTCTTTCCGCTATTTCTTTCTTTTTTTCTTTTTCTGTCAGACATAAGAAGGCCTCCAGCCAGAAAGAACGAAATGCTCTTACCGTATAAAATATAACACTACGCTATTATAATTATAGCATAGTGTCTTCACAAATAATACACATAAAATTAATACTTTTCAGTTCGGCAAGGATTCTCTAAGAGGAGGATATTTCTTCTGTCTGGTGATCTCCGCGATCTGCAGAGGCGTGATGTCAATCAGGGAGGCCCGGGCTGTATCGGAAGAGAGTAGTTCACGTAAAGTATCCGCAAGAACCTGGCGGTTCCGGGGATCCTGCATGTTGATAAAGTCCACGAGGATGATCCCCGAGAGACTGCGAAGGCGCATCTGACGGGATATCTCCCGGGCGGCGGAAAGGTTGGTCTTCAGGAACAATTCCTCCGTATCTGCGTGAGAAATGTTTTTTCCCGTGTTGACGTCGATCACGACGGCTGCTTCTGTCTGCTCGATCACGATGAAACCGCCTTCCGGCAGCCAGACCTTTTTATGCAGAGCAGACTCGATCACGCTCCGTAGAGAATACAAACCTGCCAAAGACAACAGAGGATCCTGATAAAGCTGCAGTACGCTGCCAGAGAAAGGATCATTTTGTTCCAACAGATCTCCGGGTTCCTTCTGCACCGGCGCGAGATATTTCATGTTTCCGAGGATTTCCTGTGCTTCTTCATAGACGGAAGGCAGATCCGTCACGATTTCGCAGCAGTCCCCGGTATA
>CAMOQF010000099.1 GCA_946622645.1 uncultured Blautia sp. | reverse complement strand
GCCTAAAAAGTTTGCCTGTAAACATTTTCGGCCTCGTTGACATGATTTTGTGAGTCATGTATAATGGAAAGGACGAGAAAATCCGGACATTTGTCCGGTCAAATGAAAGGAGCTACAGGCAATGGGATTTATTGAGGTATTAAAAGAGAGAGCCAGAAACAACGTCAAAACCATCGTACTTCCTGAGACCGAAGACAATCGTACTCTGGAAGCGGCTGACAAGATCCTGAAACAAGGCATCGCAAAGCTGGTCCTGATCGGCAATGAAGAAACCGTCAAAAAGAGCGCTGCCGAAGGCGGCTATGATATCGCAGGCGCAAAGATCGTCGATCCGGCCACCTTTGAAAAGACCCCTGCCTACATCGATAAACTGGTTGAACTCCGTCAGAAAAAGGGCATGACCCGCGAACAGGCCGAAGAGATCCTGCTGAATCAGTATCTCTACTACGGTGTTATGATGGTCAAGATGGGCGATGCCGACGGTATGGTTTCCGGCGCCTGCCACTCCACAGCAGACACCCTGCGCCCCTGCCTCCAGATCCTGAAGACGGCTCCCGGCACCAAGCTTGTTTCCGCTTTCTTCCTGATCGTGGTTCCGGACTGCGAATACGGCGCAAACGGCGCTTTCATCTTTGCAGACTCCGGCCTTGTCCAGGATCCCAATCCGGAAGAGCTGGCTGCCATCGCCAAATCCAGCGCGGAATCCTTCCGCCTCCTGGTGCAGGAAGAGCCCGTTGTCGCAATGCTTTCGCATTCCACCAAAGGCAGCGCAAAGCATCCGCTGGTCGACAAAGTCCTGGAAGCAACCGCCATTGCCAAAGAACAGTATCCCGAGCTTAAACTGGACGGAGAATTCCAGCTGGATGCTGCCATCGTTCCCAGCGTAGGCGCTTCCAAAGCACCTGGCAGCGACGTTGCCGGAAAAGCCAACGTCCTGATCTTCCCGAACCTCGATGCAGGCAACATCGGCTACAAGCTGGCACAGAGACTTGCAAAGGCGGAAGCCTACGGTCCTGTCACCCAGGGTATCGCGGCTCCCGTGAACGACCTGTCCAGAGGGTGCTCCGCGGATGATATCGTAGGTGTTGTCGCCATCACGGCTGTTCAGGCACAGGCTGCCGATCTGTAATCCCCAGGAGGAAAAGAAAATGAAAGTACTGGTAATCAACTGCGGAAGCTCTTCCCTTAAATATCAGCTGATCGATTCCGATTCCGAAAACGTACTGGCCAAAGGTCTCTGCGAGAGGATCGGCATCGACGGAAGACTGGTCTATCAGAAAGCCGGTCTCGACAAAGAGATCACCGAAGCTCCCATGCCCACCCATAAGGAAGCCATCCAGCTTGTTCTGGACGCTCTCACAAACGAGAAGACCGGCGCCATCAAGAGCCTGTCCGAGGTGGAAGCGATCGGTCACCGCGTGGTGCATGGAGGCGAAAAGTTTGCTTCCTCCGCCATCATCACCGACGATATGCTGAAAGCGGTAGAAGAGTGCAACGAACTTGCGCCTCTCCACAATCCGGCCAACCTGATCGGCATCAACGTATGCGCGGAGCTTATGCCGGGCGTACCGCAGGTCGCCGTGTTTGACACTGCTTTCCATCAGACCATGCCGCCCAGAGCCTATCTGTACGGCCTGCCCATCCGCTACTACAGAGATTATAAGGTAAGAAGATACGGCTTCCACGGAACCAGCCACAGCTATGTTTCCAAACGCGCAGCCGAGTTCCTCGGCCTGGATCCGGAAAATTCCAGGATCATTGTCTGCCACCTTGGAAACGGTTCCTCCATCAGCGCCGTTCAGAATGGCAAGTGCATCGACACGACCATGGGCCTTACCCCGCTTGAGGGCGTGGTCATGGGCACCCGTTCCGGCAGCATCGATCCTGCCATCATGGAATATGTGGCTAAGAAGGATAACCTTGACATTGCAGGCGTCATGAACGTCCTGAACAAAAAGTCCGGCCTCCTCGGCATGTCCGGAGTCTCCAGCGACATGAGAGACCTGGAAGCCGCTGCAGCCGAAGACAATAAAGACGCAAAGAACGCTTTTGACGTCCTGACCTACGATATCATCAAGTATGTAGGCGGCTATGTGGCAGCCATGAACGGCGTAGACGCAGTCATCTTCACGGCCGGCATCGGTGAGAACGACGGAAAGGTGAGAGCCGCCGTCGTAAAGAACCTGGCTTATCTGGGCGTCACGCTGGATGAAGAAGCTAACAAGGTCCGCGGAGAAGAAGTAGTCATCTCCACCCCGGACTCCAAAGTCAAAGTGGCCGTCATCCCCACCAACGAGGAGCTGGCTATCTGCCGCGATACAGTCGCGCTTGTGCAGGGCAAATAATAAATGTCACAGCCCAACCGTCAACGGTTGGGCTGCTCCGGTCATATATGACGGTGAAGCAGAGCAGTCACGCGCTTCGGGCAGCTGCAGATTCGGACTGCCGGGAGCAGAGAAAGAAGCGTTCTCCGTCGGCCGGCTTCGCATCAGGCTGTCATCGCTTTGACAAACGCCGGAAACGACTGCAAATTGCAGTAAAATTATGATTGACAAGGGGGATTCTTCCTTGTATAATGTCTAAAGTGCGGTTAATTGTAAAGATGGCCGGGGCATGTGCTGCCAGGGACATTGAAAAGCAATGAACAGCAGACGTCAGAAGCGGGCGGTGCAGACAGCCGCAAGCGGCGTGGCGCAGTATCTGGACTGGTTTCAGACAGATACACAGATAGGAGTACAGCATGATCCTTTCGCTTCTGGATATCATCGAAAATACGGGTAAAACGATGACCGTTCCTGTACGTCCGGCTTTCACCGGCGTCACCGTCAACGGAAAGACATTTCCCGTAACAGATGCATCCGAGGCTGTATTTACCATCACCAATACGGGAAAAAAAGTGCTTTCCGTGGAGGCAGAAGGGGTGGTGACAGCCGTGATCCCCTGCGACCGCTGTCTGAAAGAGGTGCAGGTACAGATCCCCTGGACGATCGAGCAGAAGCTCGACTGCAGGCTCTCGGATGAAGATCGGCAAAAGGCGCTTGACGAGCAGTCCTATCTGGAAGGAACGAACCTGGATGTAGACCGCATGGTCTATCTTGAGGTACTGATGAACTGGCCTTTGAAGGTACTTTGTAAAGAGGATTGTAAGGGCATATGCAGCCAATGCGGCAAGGATCTGAATCTGGGTCCCTGCGATTGTAAGTCAGAGCCAAAGGATCCGCGCATGGCAGCCATCAGTGATATTTTCAGTAAATATAAGGAGGTGTAATATATGTCCATCTGTCCCAAAAACAAAACTTCCAAGGCTAGACGTGACAAGAGAAGAGCAACATGGAAAATGACGGCTCCCAATCTTGTAAAATGCAGCAAATGCGGAGCACTGATGATGCCGCACAGAGTTTGCAAAGCATGCGGCAGCTATAACAAAAAAGAAATCATCAAGATCGAAGATTGATGACAGGATCTGCACGGGGGGTTTGCATCTGCAAAGCTCCCGTTTTGCACTTTCTTAAGAATAAAACAGGTGAAGAAGATGGAAGAGATGACAAGAGTAGCAGTGGACGCCATGGGCGGTGACAATGCGCCGGAAGCGCCGGTACATGCCGCGGTGGACGCTGTCAAAGAAAGAAAAGATATCCAGGTAACGCTGGTCGGCCAGAAGGAAAAGATCCAAAAGGTCCTGAAAAACTGCGGAGACTATCCGGCGGACCGTCTGGAGATCCTGGACTGCCGTCAGGTGATCGAAACAGCTGAAATGCCGACAAAGGCCATCATGGAAAAAAGAGATTCTTCCATCGTAAAAGGCCTCCGGCTCGTCAAGGAGGGAAAGGCGGACGCCTTTATTTCCTCCGGTAATTCCGGCGCCGTGATGGTCGGCGGCTCCGCCATCATCCGGAAGCTTCCGGGTGTGGAAAGAGCTCCTCTGGCCCCGCTTCTTCCGACGGAAAAAGGTTTCTCCCTTCTGGTAGACTGCGGAGCGAATGTGGATGCGAGAGCTTCCCATCTGGTGCAGTTTGCCAGGATGGGCTCCATCTATATGGAAAACATCATGGGCGTCAAAAACCCGAAAGTCGGCATCCTGAATATCGGTGCGGAAGAAGAGAAGGGCAACGCGCTCGTAAAGGAAACCTTCCCGCTTCTGCGCGCCTGCGAGGACATCAACTTTATCGGCAGCGTTGAAGCCAGAGACATCCTGAAGGGGGAAGCGGACGTCATTGTCTGCGAGGCCTTCGCAGGCAACGTAGCGCTGAAACTGATCGAAGGCGTTGCAAAGACGCTGGTCCATCAGCTGAAGGGAGCGCTTTATGGAAGCCTTCGTTCGAAAATCGGCGGTCTGCTTGTAAAACCGGCTCTGAAGACGACCTTCTCAAAGCTGGACTCCTCCGAACATGGCGGGGCTCCGCTTCTTGGCCTTAACGGACTGGTGGTCAAGACCCACGGCAGCGCGAAAGCCAAGGAGATCAAAAACGGGATCTTCCAGTGTTCGGAATTCAAAAAGCAGAGGATCAACGAGATCATCGGAGAGCATCTGAACGGAGGAAAAGCGGATGGAGCTGCAAAAGATCAGAAAGATCATCAGTGAGGTCCTGAAAACGGATGAAAGCCGCATCGAGGCTTCCTCTCTCTTTGTGGAAGATCTGGGAGCAGATTCTCTTGATCTGGTACAGATCTGGATGAAGATCGAAGAGGAATTCAACGTGGAGGTCGAGACGTCTCTGATGGACGAGGCGGATACCGTACAGGCTGCAGCAGACGTGATAACGCTTTTGACACATGCATCTCCCAGATAAGGAAGGAATCGCCGGATGAGCAGTTTTCAGTCGCTTGAAAAAAAGATAGGATATCATTTTCAGAACAGCAGTCTTCTTTCGCAGGCGCTGACGCACAGCTCCTACGCAAACGAAAAACGTCTGGGAAAACTGGGGTGCAACGAACGGCTCGAATTTCTGGGTGACGCCGTTCTGGAGATGGTGAGCAGTGAATATCTGTACCTTCGTTTTCCGTCCATCCCGGAAGGAGAACTGACCAAAAGAAGAGCTTCCATGGTCTGTGAACCGAGCCTGGCCTTCTGCGCCAGAGATTTCGAGCTTCCGCAGTATCTGCTTCTTGGTAAAGGAGAAGAGATAACAGGCGGAAGAGAACGGGATTCCATCGTTTCGGACGCGTGCGAAGCTTTGATCGGTGCCATCTATCTGGACGGAGGCTTTGAGCCTGCAGCTTCTTTCGTACGGACCCATATAATGGACCGTATGGAAAAAGGGGGCCTTTTTAAGGACAGCAAGACAAAGCTGCAGGAGATCATACAGGAGAAGGAAGGACAGACGGTCGAATACCGTCTTGCAGGCCAGAGCGGACCTGATCACGACAAAGTCTTTACCGTAGATGTATTTCTGAACGGAGAGAGACTCGGTGAAGGAAAGGGCCACAGTAAAAAAGCGGCGGAACAGGCTGCCGCGGCGGAAGCGATCAGGATACTGCAGAACAGCTGAACAGGTGACATATGTATCTGAAGAACATCGAAGTGCATGGATTTAAATCCTTTGCGCAGAAGATCAATTTTGAATTTCATAACGGGATCACCGGTATCGTAGGGCCAAACGGCAGCGGCAAGTCAAACGTTGCGGATGCGGTCCGCTGGGTATTGGGCGAGCAGAGCGCCAAACAGCTCCGCGGCGGCAACATGCAGGACGTGATCTTTGCCGGCACCGAGAGCCGTAAACCGCTGAGCTATGCTTCGGTTGCCATCACGCTTGACAATTCGGACCATCAGCTGGGCGTTGCCTATGAAGAAGTCACGGTCACCCGGCGGCTTTATCGTTCAGGCGAGAGCGAATACCTGATCAACGGCAGCACCTGCCGCCTGAAGGACATAAACGAAATGTTCTATGACACCGGTATCGGAAAAGAAGGCTACTCCATCATCGGGCAGGGCCAGATCGACAAGATCCTGAGCGGCCGTCCCGAGGACAGGCGGGAGCTGTTTGATGAGGCGGCCGGCATCGTCAAGTTCAAAAGAAGAAAAAACCAGACGATCAAGAAACTGGAACAGGAACAGGCCAACATGGTCCGGATCAGCGATATCCTGTCGGAGCTGACAAGGAGGCTGGGTCCTCTCGAGCGCCAAAGCGAAGCAGCCAGGACGTACCTGGCAAGGAGAGATGAGCTCCGGCTCTACGACGTCAATCTGTTCCTGGTGGATTTTGATAAAGGGAATAAAGAGCTGCAGGAGCTTTCCGAAAAGCTCTCCATCTCGGAGGAAGAGCTTGGCGTTACAAGAGAAGCTTACGATCACACCCGTGAGGAATATGACCGGATCGAAGCGGAACTCTCCGATCTTGGAGAGAAGATCGACACGATCCGTGAAGACATACAGAACAATCTGGTGAAAAGACAGCAGCTTTCCGGCCAGATCGATGTGCTGAAGCAGCAGATCGTATCCGGTGAACAGTCGGACGCTGTGCTGAAGATGCGTCTGTCAGCCATTTCGGAGGACACCCGCCAGAGAAAGGCTTCTCTGGAGAGCCTGTCCGAGGAAGAGAGCGTTCTCAGAAAAGAACTGAAGGACGCCCGCAAGAACCAGAAAGAACAGGAAGAAAAGCTTGCCGATATCGAAGCCCATATCTGGGAATGCACCCAGGCGGTGGAGGAAGGCAAGAATGAAATCATAGAATTATTAAACACCCGCGCCAACACCAAAGGCCAGGTGCAGCGTGTGGACGCCCTGATGGAACAGGCGGACATCCGCCGTGCCGGCTTGAACCAGACGCTGCTGCGTCTGACGGAAGAGCAGCGGACCCTGCAGTCCCAGAAGGATGCCGCGGTAAAAGCTTATCACAGCGTGACGGACGAGATCGCTCTGATGAACGGGCAGATCGACGAGCTTTCCCGCGAAGTTCAGAGCCTGCAGGACACTATCCGACAGCAGAACGAACAGCTGGAGCTTGGGCAGCTTTCCTACCACCGGGAAGTCTCGAGGCTTGAATCCTTGCGGAACATGACCGAACGCTACGAGGGCTATGGTCAGTCTATCCGACGCGTTATGGAAAAGAAGGACGAAGTTCCCGGTATTCTCGGCGTGGTTTCGGATCTTCTCCATGTGGAGAAAAAATATGAACTTGCCATTGAGACGGCGCTTGGCGGAAGCATCCAGAATATCGTGACAGATACTGATGAGACCGCCCGTGACATGATCGGTTATCTGAAAAAGAACCGTTTCGGCCGTGCGACGTTTCTTCCGCTTAACAGCCTGAACACGCGGGGCGGATTTAACCAGAAGGAAGTCCTGAAAGAAAAAGGAGTGATCGGCCTTGCCGATTCACTGGTTTCCTGCGAAGAGCAGTATAAGATCCTTTCGGCTTATCTTCTGGGAAAGACCGTCGTGGTGGACAAGCTTGACAACGCCATGAAGATCGCCCGTGCTTACAGGCAGAGCGTGCGCATGGTGACCCTGGAAGGGGACATGATAAGCCCTGGCGGCTCCATGAGCGGCGGCGCGTTTAAAAACAACAGCAATCTGCTGGGTCGTCGGAGAGAGATCACGGAGCTGGAGGAAAGCATAAAAAACCTGCAGCAAGATCTGGCTGCGAAGCAGCAGGGGATCGAAGAAAACCGGAAGCAGAGAAATCTTCTCCGGGATACGATCGCAGGACTGCAGGAAAAACTTCGTGAACGTTCGGTGGAGCAGAACACCGCCCGGCTGCAGCTTGACAGCGTGGACGAGCGCATCTCCGAGCTTTCGGACAGCTTCAAACGGGCAAGGGCCGATTCGGATGATCTGCTGCAAAGCATCGAAGAGCTGAAAGGCGATCACCAGAAGGCTGAACAGGATCTGATCGCGAGCCAGAAGGACGAATCGGAGCTGGAGACCTACATCGAAACGCAGATGAGCGAGCTGGAGACCTGGAAAGCTGCGCAGCAGGAGGCTTCAGACTCTCTGCAGGAGCTTTTGCTGCAGGTTACTTCACTCGAGCAGAAGCAGGATTTCTTTGAACAGAACAAGAACCGTCTTCTGATGGAGATGGATACCCTTTCCAAAGAGGAGGAGCAGATCCTGCAGACTCTGGAGGAGAGCGGGAGCGAAAACACGCGAAGGACTGCGGACATCGAGCAGATCACCCTGACGATCCGGGATTTTGAGGAGCAGGAGAAAAAAGACCAGGAGCAGCTTGCTGCCTGGCAGAAAGACAGAGAAGAGAGAAACAAAAGCCATCACAGCTTTTTCGAAAAGAGAGATCAGCTTTCCGAAAAGATCAGTCTGCTCGACAAGGAGTGCTTCCGTTTGCGCACGCAGGCTGAGAAGATCGAAGAGAACCGCGAAAACCAGATCGCTTATCTCTGGGATGAATACGAGATCACGCCTACCGTTGCCAGGGAATACTTCCGGGAGGACATGCAGGACCGTTCAAAGATGAAAAAAGAGATCTCCCGCATCAAGGACGAGATCAAAGCGTTAGGGCCTGTCAATGTCAACGCCATAGAGGAGTACAAAGAGATATCTGAACGTCATACCTTCCTTTCGGCTCAGGTGGAGGATCTGCAGAAGGCGGAGAAGACACTGCAGGACATCATCAAAGAGCTGGACGATGGGATGCGGAAGCAGTTTTCCGAGAAATTCCGGATCATCCAGAAGGAGTTTGACAAAGCGTTCAAGGATCTGTTCGGCGGCGGAAAAGGATCGCTGGAACTGGTGGAAGACGAGGATATCCTGGAGTCCGGCATCATCATCATCGCGCAGCCGCCCGGCAAGAAGCTTCAGAACATGATGCAGCTCTCCGGCGGCGA
>CAMOQF010000098.1 GCA_946622645.1 uncultured Blautia sp. | reverse complement strand
GGCAACTTTGATATTGCTCGTGAAGGCTGGCTTGCAGACTATAACGACCCGATCAACATGCTTGAGATGTGGACTCCGCAGTCCGGCAACAACGATTGCCAATTTGGTAAAGACCCTCACAGTACAACAGAATAATAAATATTACAGTAACTGATGAAAGGGAAGCTGTTTCTGAAAGGAGGTCTCCCATGCGGCAGTTGTTGCAGAATGGGCAGATAAAGAAAAAAACGAACGAACAGACAGTATCCTATCTGCTGAGCGAGGACAGTTTCCTGTCCTCCACAGGCATGAAGGCGCTGAAAAACATGGAAGAGCACGGCTTTCTGCCTTGTGTGCCTGTCCGCTTTAACGGACAGATCAAGCTGCTTTTTCTGACAGGGTCGTTTGTCCGTCTTGAGTCGGTCCTGCCTTCCATGTCCTCCGAAGAATTCCAGAAGACATTGGGCGTCCTTTTACAAAGAGTAAAGACGATCAAAGAACATGGTATATTAAAATGCAGCAATCTGGAGCTTGCGGAAGACTGTATATTTGTTGGAAAGGAGAACACAGACGTCCGTCTGATCTGTCTCCCGGTCAAAAACCCGGATCCGCTGGCGGGAACCGGGTTTGATGCGTATCTTCAGGCACAGCTGTTGAAAATGTTTTTACTGCTTCCTGAAAGAGAACAGATCGCGGCAGCCGCATTGAAGAAAAAACTGGAAGATCCCTTCTTTTCACTGGAAAAAACGGCTGCCCTGCTGGGATGGGAGGAAGAACCGGGAGCAGTCCCGAAACCTGCAGAAGACCCGTCGACAGGGGGAGATCCACGGCCTGCAGAGGATCCTTCAGCAGAGGATCCTTTACACCTGGTTTATGATCCGTTGGCAGAAGCTCGTCCGGTCTTATTGTTTCTGGATTCGATGGATATCAGCCAGCCGCTCCGCTTTGCAGTCGATCATATGCCCTACAAGATCGGGCGAAAGCAAAGCGTAGTGGATGGAGTGATCCCCAAAGAATATATCCGGGTGGGCAGAATGCATTGCCGCATCGAGCAGGAAGACGGGCAGTTTGTCCTGTACGATGAAAACAGCACCAACGGGACCTGGGTCAACGAGAAGTTTCTGGAGCCGGGGACATCCGCAGAGCTCCATCAGGGAGACTGCATAAGCCTGGCCGGAATGAAATTCCGGGTAACCATTTTATAAATGGAAGTGGAGGAGATCATGGAAGATCCGAGGATCATTATTATAGAACCGGACGAAACCTACGCGGAGCTTCTGGAATACCGCTTTACAGAGGCCTACGGCGACAGGATACAGCTTCATACCATAACAGACAGGGACTTTTTCAATACGTTTTTTACACAGCTCCGCACAGCGGATGCCGTGCTGATCGATGAGTCCCTTTATACCGAGACGCTGAAAAGGCACAAAGTGAAATCTGTCTTTGTGCTCTGCGAAGGAGAAGGGAAATATCCTTTTTCCGATCCGAAGATCACCTGCCTGAATAAATACAGCAGCATCAAAGCGATCTTAAATGAAGTCACCCAGGGCTTTTCGGACCGGCTGAAAATGACGGATGATTCCGGCGCGGGATCAAAGCTTGTGACTGTTTTTTCAGGGATCGGAGGCAGCGGAAAAACAACGGTTGCGCTTGCTTTAGCGGAAGCGCTCTCCGAAAACCACAAGAAAGTTCTTTATATCTGCACAGAAGACATCCAGAGCTTTGGAGGGATGGTGGGAGAACGGGCGCATCTGCCGCTTGCAGCCTGCCAGCTGCTGCAAAAAGAACAGCCGGGCCTGTACCAGAAGCTGAAAGGATATCTGCAGAAAAACAACAGCTTTTCTTTTCTGCCGTCCATGATGACAAGTCCTTCTTCTATGCAGATCAGGATGCAGGGATACCTGCAGCTGCTGCGTGAGGCAAAAGAAAGCGGGGATTATGATGTGATCCTGGCAGATCCGGGCCTGGGAACCGGAGAAAGCGCTGCGAAGCTCCTGGAGATCAGTGATCAGGCAGTCGTTTTGCTGCTTCCGGATGAATTATCCCGGACAAAGACGGACGTGCTTTTCAGATCGCTGTCCCTGCGGGGAGAAAAATATATTTTTGCAGAAAACCGCTGCATGGAAGGAACAGACAGCGGTATGGACAGCCGGGCGAAGATCCGCATCAAAGAAGTAACCCCCCATCGGTATACAGCGCTGGCCATGGAGGCCGGGCTTAAGGAACTGGCTTATCTGCTGCTGTAGGAGGAGAACCGGAATGAAAAACGAGATCCTGATTTATGTGCATGTTCCATCCAGGGAAAGGCCTGACGAACTGGAGGTTCCCGGAGATATCACCGCGATCGACCTGATCGAAGCGCTGGCCTCCATATACAGAGTTCCTGTTGACAAAGAAAGAGTGTATGACTATTACCTGAAGATGGACCGCCCAAAAGCGTTGGTGCGGGGCAATCAGAAGCTTTCGGACACAGGCATGAGAAACGGATCGGAGGTGTGGTTCTGGAATGAGTAAGATGAAGGAAGTTCAGAATTATCGCCTGATCGTTTCTGCTTCCGGCCTGTACCGGGAAGTTGAACTGCATCAGGATGTACTGCGGGTGCTGATCGGCACGGATCTGGGTTCGGAGGTCCGTTTCCGGGCACAGAGCTTTTTTGAACCGTTCGGTTTTTTTGTCGCGCGGAATGAGGACGGATGGCAGATCGAATGCGGAGAAAACGTCTATGCCACCGCGGATCATGTGCGCAAGCAGATGATCCTTCCCCTGACGCCGGGGAACCAGATATCTGTCTGCTACTGGAACTCCGATGCCGAGGTGGTCGCCGTCAGGCTGGAATATGATTTTCAGCAGCAGAAGCATGCCTATGACAGAGTTCTGGACCTGTCATCGCTGCAGAGCATAACCATTTCCGGCGGAGACAGCAATGCGCAGATCAGTCTTAAGGATCCGCTGACAGTAAAAGACCACTGCGTGATCGAAAAAAGCGGTGCTTACCGTACGCTCTCTGCAGCCGATACCGGCATCGGTATTCGCCTGAACGGACAGACAGTCGTCGGGAAAAAGCCGCTGCAGGACATGGATTTTATCGAGATCGGGCCTTACAGCTTCTGCCTGTGCGGAGATCTGCTGTATACCGACCGTTCGGCCGATCTGACGCTGAACGGACTTTCCTTTGAAGACCGGGTTGAAAGTGTAAATCAGCTGGATTATCCGAAGTTCAACCGCAGCACCCGGATACGGCTGAATCCTTCGGAGGAAAAGATCAAGGTACTGGATCCGCCTTCGGAACCCAACGAGCCGGAAAGAGATATTGTCAAACAGCTGATGCCCTCCGTGGCCATGCTGGGCGTGGTGGTCCTGCTTCGAGGTTCCAGTCAGGGATCAAATACATCCTTTATCCTGATGAGCGTCGGAACCATGGGGGTCGGCATCCTTACGTCGATCTATACCATCTTTAAAGATCGCAGCAATTACAAGAAAAAACTGGTGGACCGCAGCAAGGCATATGAAACCTATATCACGAACAAGCGGTCAACGATCAGGGAGTATCGGGAGGAAGAAGCCCGGATCCTGGAAGAGACATTCTATTCGGCGGATAAAGAACTGGCCATGGTGGAAGGGTTCGACAGGAGCCTCTTTGACCGCGTTCCGGCAGACAAAGATTTTCTGGAGGTCCGTCTGGGCACGGGGGACCGCGAATCAGTCCGGAAAACCGAAACTAAAGACAGGGAGAAGGTAGAAGCCACAGACAATCTGACAGAAATTCCCTCCAAGGTGGAGGAAGAATTCAAGTATCTGTCCGATGCTCCGGTCACGCTGGACCTGAAAAAAGCGAGCATCGTCGGGATCACCGGAAGCCGTGATGCCCTGCATCAGATGCTGCGGATCCTGACGCTGGATCTTTCTTCGCGCCATTATTTTACGGACCTGCAGCTGTTCTACGTTCTGGAGCCGGAGGATGAAGAAGCGTTTACCTTCCTGCGTTTTCTTCCGCACGTGCAGAATGACGCGCTGAACAGACGGAATATCATCTGTGATGATGAAAGTAAAAACATCATTCTGGAATACCTGTATAAGCTTCTTTCCGGCCGGAGCGAAAAGGAGCAGAATCCCAGGCTGGTCGTATTTTTGTACCGCGACAGGGGGATCCGTTCCCATCCGATCTCGGACCTCATGCATCTGGGCAAGACCATAGGCGTTACGTTTGTCTATTTTGATGAGTATGAGGAAAACCTGCCTTCAGACTGCGACTATGTGATCCGGATGGAAAGTTCGCTGAAGGGAACCTGCCTTGACAGCCATGACGGCACGAAGGAACAGGCTTTCACCGCGACGGAAGTGAGCCAGGCAGCGCTGCTTGGGGCAGCCAGAAAGATGGCGCCTGTCTACTGCGAGGAGATCAGTCTGGAAGGTACGCTGACAAGAAACATCTCTTTCTTTGAACTGCTTGGGATCTATGATCCGCAGGACCTGGATCTGACGTCCGCATGGGCGGCCAATCATGTCTATGACGGAATGGCGGCGCCTTTGGGGGTGAAATCAAAAAACCAGATCATCGCCCTGGATCTTCACGAAAAGGCCCATGGTCCGCACGGCCTGGTGGCAGGCACCACCGGTTCCGGAAAAAGTGAGATCCTGCAAAGCTATATCCTTTCCATGGCGCTTAAGTACCATCCTTATGAGGTCGGCTTTGTGATCATCGACTTTAAAGGCGGCGGTATGGTGAACCAGTTCCGTGATCTGCCGCACCTGGTCGGCGCCATCACGAATATCGACGGCAAGGAGATCGACAGATCTTTGCTGTCGATCCGCGCGGAACTGAACAAGCGGCAGGAGCTGTTTGCGCGATACGGCGTCAATCACATTGACCAGTATATACGGCTGTTCCGCAAGGGGGAGGCCGTTACGCCGTTGCCGCATCTGATCCTGATCGTGGATGAATTTGCAGAGCTCAAGATGGATCAGCCGGAATTTATGAAAGAGCTGGTCAGTACCGCCCGGATCGGACGTTCTCTGGGCGTGCACCTGATACTGGCGACCCAGAAGCCCAGCGGCGTGGTAGATCCGCAGATCTGGTCCAACTCCCGGTTTAAGCTTTGTCTGAAGGTACAGTCCAAAGAGGACAGCAACGAGGTCCTGAAAAATCCTCTGGCCGCGGAGATCAAGGAACCGGGCCGCGCCTACCTGCAGGTGGGCAACAACGAGATCTTTGAGCTGTTCCAGTCGGCTTACAGCGGCGGACCAGCCCGGATGGAAGGACTGACGGCAAAAAGGAAATTCAGGATCTGCCAGGTCAGCTTTGAAGGCAGAAGGACCATCGTTTACGAACAGAAACCTCAGAAATCCGAGGAGGTCGAAACCACACAGCTGCAGAGCGTAGTGGATTATGTCTCCGGTTCTGCCGTGCGTCAGGGGATCGCCCGGCTGCCATTTATCTGCCTGCCGCCGCTTCCGCAGAACCTGCCTTACACGACGGATATGGGACATCCGGATATTGAAGAAGGACTGACGGCCTGCATTGGCATGTATGATGATCCTTCCAGACAATATCAGGGACCCATGACGGTCAACGTGACAACGGATAATACCTTCATCATCGGTTCTTCACAGTATGGAAAGACAAATCTTCTGCAGACAATGCTGCGGAGTCTTGTGGAAACATATACGCCGGATCAGCTGCATGTGTATATCCTGGATTTCGGCACCATGATCTTCCGCAACTTCGCAAAGCTTGCCCATGTAGGAGGCGTTGTCTGTTCCTTTGAGGAAGAAAAGCTGAAGAACCTGTTTAAGATGATGAACCAGGAGATCAAGGATCGTAAAGAAGCGCTCTCGGCCGCCGGCGTCAGCTCGTACGCGTCCTACCTGGAGGCAGGCCTTACGGGCATGCCCCAGATCGTGATCATGATCGACAACATGACGGCGATGCGGGAGATGTATCTGAACGACAACGATTTTCTGCTGCCGGTCTGCCGGGAAGGACTTTCCGTCGGCATCAGTGTGGTGGGAGCCAACCTGCAGACATCCGGATTCGGCTTCCGGTATCTCTCCAATTTCGGAAACCGGTATGCTTTCTATTGCAATGACAATACGGAATACAGCATGCTTTTGTCTTCCGGAAAGCTGCAGCCTTCTAATCTCCCCGGCCGCTGTGTGTTTGAGATGGACAAAACGATCTACGAAGGCCAGATCAGTCTTGCTTTCACAGGCGAAAAAGAGATCGAGCGTGTGGAACAGATCCGCCTGCTTGTGGAGGAGCTGAATAAGAAATATCCGGAAAGCCGTGCCAGAAGGATCCCCGTGGTCCCCGAAGAGGTGACCAGGGAAGTGCTGGAGACGGAATTCGATGCTGTAAGCACCAATACAGACCTTCTTCTAGGGGTGGATTTCGGCACTGTCTCACCTGCATACCTTGCCATGACCCGATATGGATATCTGGCTGTAAGCGGGCGGGACGAGATGGGAAGATCGGATTTTATCCGGTACCTTGCCGAAGAGACCGGCCGGCTGCAGGGAAAGCTCTATGTGCTGGATGATGAGATCAACAGTCTGAGCTATGTGGAGGAAATGCCCTGCTGCGGATTGTATACCAGGGAGCCCGAGTACCTTCATGATCTGCTGGCGGAAGTAAAGATGATCGCGGAGGAACGGTTCCGGGAAGCCGGGACTCTCGGCGCGGAGATGATCACGAAAGAGCCGCCGGTTCTTCTGCTGCTGCAGTCTCCGGAAGCGGCGGCACAGATCAGCAAAGATGCGGACCTGCTGTCTGTATACAAGGATCTGACGGGGAAATACCAGAACCTTGGAATCTGCATCGTTTTTACCAACGTCGAGAATACCGCGATCGCCTATGCCTCGCCGGATGTGCTGAAGGCTATGCGGGATACCAGACGCTTCCTGTTCTTCGAAAACATGCAGGCGATCAAGCTTACGGATTTTACCATAGCCGTTCAGAAAAAGTTCAACAAGCCTTTGTCGCCGGGAGACGCCTATCTGGTGGAAGAAAACAATACTTACAGGATCCGGACGATCACGGGATGACAGAAAAAAAGACGTTTCGCAGTCAGGCATTGCGAAACGTCTTTTTTGTCTCAGGAATGGTCGTTTATTCGGCGGCTTCTTCCGCAGGCTCTTCTTCTGCTTCTTCCGCTGCGGGAGCGGCTGTGCTTTCACCGGCTAACGTAAACAGCTGTACTTCGCTGGGATCGTCGATATTCTGCAGTGTGATCGAATTTTCCGTGATCTGGATGGGGAAGTAGGTAATACGGCCTGCCTTGTCCCAGCTGAATTCCAGATATGCGGAGAGGCCCTTGTCGGGATTAGCGCTGACATGGATGGAGCCTGTAGAAGCGCCATTGTCGAGGGATATTTTAAGATCATCAGAGATATCGAGGGTATGATCTCCAACGGTAAAGCTTTTTCCCGTTATGATCTTTTCCACATAAGTATTCTGACTGGTTCTGCGGCAAAGAAGCGATACGGTTTCTGCGTTCTTGCTGGCAAGCGGATTGTCATTTTTATCGGGATGGGAGACGACAGCCAGGAGAGCAGGCGCTCCGACAGAAGTATCTATAAAATTATATTCTTCGACTTCAAACCGGTCCAGGATCTCCTGCGTCAATGAAATGATCTCAAAGGAAATGCTGACGCCTTCCGACAGATATTGCTCCGGGACTTCGAAGTGTGAATCATCCGTTATCGTATAACGGACTTCCTGAGCATCTGACGGAATGGTGCCATCCGGAAGGACATAAAAATCACCCGTTATATAATAATTGTAGTCCCCCTCAGATCCTATTCCATACCAGTTTCCACAGCCGCCATACTGTTCTGTTACATAGGAGGTTGCAGCAGTACTCTCAGTATCTTCTGCCAGTACAGGTACGGCTGCGAGAGCTGCGGTTAAAAGCATTCCAAGGAAAAGCGGTGTCTTTTTCATATTGGATCCTCTCTTTCAAATGAATTATAATAAAAATGACGGTCACTGTTTATTATTATAGTATTCGTTTGCCTATATGACAACAATTAAATTGATAATTTCGGGTAAAAAATTGGTATAATTGCATAAACAAGGGATGACAGAGAGCAAAATTTGTAGTAATATATGAGGGACAGGTTTATCGGGCAGACCATTAATCATCGATGTCCGGACACCGTATAGCCCAATCAAAAGGAGGATACTAACATGGCTGTTAACAAAATTGACTATGACGTATTGGCACAGGGATCCAGAGTTTACAAAGACCAGGCGGACGTTCTGGAAGGAGCGCTGAACGCACTGAAAAGCATGAACGGAGAACTGCAGGCCGGCTGGACAAACCAGACTTCCGATGCTTTTATCGACCGTTTTAACAATGAACATACGCCCGCTTTGCAGAGTGCGATCGACGCGCTGAACAACATTTCCAGTTATATCACCAACTATGTACAGAATCGTCAGGAAGAAGACTCCGAAAGCGCAGCCGGTATCGGCGGCTGAGTACCGGCAGTAAGCAGGTCCTGGTTGTTGCTGCGGGTCTTCCCGAACTATACTCCGGGCAGACCCGTTGACAATCAGTTTATTTGATTGGGGTATGAAAAGAGAAAAAACGATGGGAACAGCACAGTTTGATAATCAAATATACTCAATACAACAGGAAATACAGAGGCTGCAGGCGGAGATAAACGACCTGGAAGCCAAGATCCGGGATCTGAGAGGATTTCAGGGAGGACTGGAGCAGTACAAAAAACAGGTGCAATCCCTGTCCTCAGAACTGGTACGGTTTTTTTCGGATCCGGTTTCCAGTCTGGGTTCTTTACTGCGCAATGTAAAGAGAACCTTCTTTCACAGCGTCTCAAATGCAGCTGCAGGCAGCGA
>CAMOQF010000097.1 GCA_946622645.1 uncultured Blautia sp. | reverse complement strand
CTGTCTGGCGCAGACCAGGAGGATCTCACGTTCCCCGCTTGTCTTAAGAAGGAGCAGAGCGGATCCGTGAAGAAAAAGTTGAAGACAAAGACAATAAAAAAGCAAACGTGATCAGAAAGTCTCTTTTGAATGTGAACGGCCTGCGGCTCTGAGAGAGATGTTAAAATCTTATAAAAGAGAAGAAGTACATGGCCGGCAGATCTTCGGACAGAAAAAGACCGTCTGATAAACTCAGACGGTCTCTCAAAAAAATGCGGAAGATGGGACTTGAACCCACACGACTGCGATAGTCACTAGATCCTTAGTCTAGCTCGTCTGCCAGTTCCGACACTTCCGCATATCGCATTTCATGGCGGAAGCTTTCACTTCCCCTCGCGACAAAAGACAGTATAACAAATTGGAAGGTATAAGTCAACCTGTTTTTTCGATTTTCTTTTATTGTTATGCAAGGAGCACATTGAAACCGGACAGATCAGATGATATAATAAACAGTAAGTTAAAGAAAGCAGATCCATGATCTTCAGTATCGCAGGAGAACACAGATGATGCAGCCTATATACGATGGGTTTTCAGGATATCAATACAGTACCAGTCCCGGCAGCAGGAAAAGGGGCCTCCAGGGCCTTCTTCTGCTGATGATTTTTGTTTTCTGCTTCCTGGCAGGACGCAATGTACTGGCGGAACCGCTGAGGGTCGATTTTAACAACGGCTCCGGCTCCTTCCTGCTGGTATCGGACAGCGGATGGTTTCTGAAAGATGCGGACGGGAACCCTCTGACAGGCGTTCAGTATCTTTCCATCCCCAAAACGGAAAAGATCTATACCGGCTATTATTATTTTGACGGAAGCGGGAAGCTCATAAGGCAGAGGACCGTGTATTACATCCGCTCCCAGAAGGCAAACAAAAAGACCTTCAACGGTTATTACTGCACAGATTCGACCGGCAGGTTCATGAAAAACGGCAACGTCCTCATCCGGCTGAAAAAGGTGATCAGCAGCAACAACAAATCCTTTAACGGCATTTTTTACCGCCGTGCTTACGGAAAGATCTCCGCTCCGGCAGCAGTCCGCTATGTAAAGGCGCAGACCATCTCCGGAAAGAAGATTGCCGCCGGCTGGTACTTTTTCAACGCGAACGGCAAGATGTGCGAGGGAAGCGGCTTCAGAACCCTCGACTGCAAGGTGGATGAAAATACATTCCAGGGCACTTATTACTTTGGCGCCGGCGGCGCCCTGCGGCAGAAAGCCGGGATCATAACAGTCAACGGAATCAAATACTGCCTGGATGATACCGGCAGAAGATATGAGAACTGCAGAAAAAAAGGATATTACTGGCGTGCCGACGGCTCCATGGCTCTCTCCGGGGAGTTCCGGCCCGGCATCTATGTCGACTGCAGAGGAAAAAAATGTCAGAAAAACGAGGTGGCCTTAAGTCCTGTGAAATATAATCTGCAGTCTTTGCTCTCCGGTATCCCAGGTACCTGGTCTGTGTACATTGAGGATGTCAAGACCGGAGACGTGATCCAGATCGACAGCAAAAAGAAGTTTTATTCGGCCAGCATCATCAAGCTTTACTGTATGGCCTGCGTCTGCGAACAGATCCGGAACGAACGCCTGTCTTACAATTCACAGGTCAGAAAGTATCTGGAGAACATGATCAGGCTCAGTGACAATTCTTCGTACAATGCTCTGGTCGCTCTGCTGGGGCAGGGGGACTTCAAGAAAGGTCTTATAGTCCTGAACCAGTATATCAAGGACAACGGATATGAGAATACGGAGGCTCATCACACCTGTAATCCGGCAACCGGCGGATTTGTTTCCGACGGGAGCGGCCTTCAGAACAACACCAGCGCCTACGATGCCGGACAGGTACTGAAGAGGATCGTGGATGGAAGCTGCGTCAGCGCTGACTGGTCCGAGACCATGCTGAAGCTTCTTCTCGGCCAGACCCGCAGATGGAAGATACCTGCCGGGATTCCGTCCGGCATCCGGGTGGCCAACAAGACGGGCGAGAACGATCTGTATGGAGTGGAACATGATACGGCTGTTATATTCGCCCCCGGAAGGACGTATATTCTATGCATTTTTTCTTCAGGAGGCGGCAGCAGCACGATCGCGGATTTCAAAAAGATCTCCGCTGAAGTCTACCGTCAGCTGAACTGATCAAGACAACAGAAAACCCCGGAAGAACAGAAAAACAGTTCTTCCGGGGTCCTTTTTTGATTTACAGATCGTAATACAGTGCAAATTCCTCCGGATGCGGGATCCGGGATACATCCCGTGCTTCTTTGCGGCAGCGTGCGATATGGACGTCCAGAAGCCTCTGCGGGAAGACGCCGCCCTTTGTCAGATAGTCGTGGTCGTCCTCCAGGGCCTTCAGCGCTTCTTCCAGGCTCGCCGGCAGGCCGGCGATCTTTTTCTGCTCCTCTTCGGAGAGGGTATAGAGGTTAAAGTCCATGGGTCCCCAGCCGGCGGCTTTGGGATCGATCTTTTTCTCTATGCCGTCCAGGCCGGCCATCAGGATGGCGGCGCAGGCATAATAGGGGTTGCAGGTCGCGTCCGGGTTGCGAAGCTCAAACCGTTTGGTCTCAGGCGTCTTGGCATAGGCAGGAATCCGGACAACAGCGCTGCGGTTTGCCATGGCGTAGCCGATGGTGACGGGAGCTTCAAAGCCGGGGACCAGCCTCTTGTAGGAGTTGGTTGAGGGGTTGGTGATGGCACAGAGGGATCTGGCGTGTGTCAGGAGTCCCCCGATGAAGTATAACGCCGTATCCGAAAGCTGGGCATATCCGTTTTCGTCGTAGAAGACAGGCTTTCCATCTTTTTTCAGGAGCATGTGGACATGCATGCCGCTGCCGGCTTCCCCGGCGATGGGTTTGGGCATGAACGTTGCGGTCCTTCCGGCGCGGACAGCTTCGTTTTTAATGATATATTTGGTGGTGAGCGTATTGTCGGCCATAGTCAGCATGTCGCCGAGTTCCACTTCGATCTCCATCTGGCCGCAGCCGCCGACCTCATGATGATGGTATTTGACGTCGATGCCCCAGTCTGCCATGGTCATGCACATGCGGCTCCGCAGGTCATGGTTGATATCCATGGGAAGGCTTGCGTGATAGCCGGCGCCGTGACGGATCAGATAGCCCTGATTGTTGTTTTCGTTCCCGGAGGACCAGGCGGCCTGGCTGGCGCGGATGGTAAAGCCGACGTCTTCCTGCCTGTTTTTGTAAGTGACTTCATCGAAAATGTAGAATTCATATTCGGGACCGATCAGCATTTCATCGGCGATGCCGGTCTCGTGCATGTATTCCAGCGCACGTTTGGCCACGTTGCGGGGATACTGGTCAAAGGGACGGTTATGAGGATGTTCGATCACGCAGACATCTCCGATCATGGAGAGGGTTTTTACGTTTGCGTACGGATCGATCTGCGCGGATTCAAGAATAGGGACAAAGACCATGTCGCTTTTTTCCACCGGCGCATAGCCATAGTTGGAACCGTCGAATCCGATGCCGTGTTCCATGGTGTCCTGGGTGAGCCTCTCGGCAGGAATGCTTAAGTGCCTCCACCGGCCGGCAACGTCTGTCATCTTGAAGTCGACCATCTCGATCTGCTCGTCCTTGATCCTTCGCAGGACCTCGTCAAGTTTTGTATCCATGTTTTCCTCCTTTAAACGATGTTTATATCTGACTCTATTATACGGCAGGATGCGGCTGTAAGCAATGACATGTTAGGTTCCTTCCGGATGTGGCAAGACTGCTCTTGCATTAATGAGAAATTTGTGCCATACTGGGAAAAGTGCGATGAGAAGATGTTCTGTTGGTTATGCTGTGGAGGGATCTTGAGATGAAGCCGGAAGAACTGAAGAAAACAGACGCGCTGATCTTTGATATAGACGGAACCTTGTGGGATTCGACTTTTGTGGTCGCGGACGCGTGGAACGCGTGTATGGATGCCGAAGGCATACAGGACCGCCATGTTACGGCGGCAGATCTGAAGAAGCTTTTCGGAAGAACGCTCCCGGATATCGCGACGGTCGTCTTTGCGGGTTTTCCGGAGAAACGTCAGATCGAGCTCATCCAGAAGTGCTGTGAGGCGGAGCATGAAGCTCTTTACCGCACCCCGGCGCCTCTGTATCCGGATTATAAACCGGTGCTGGAAAAACTCTCCGGGACGCATAAGCTGTTTATTGTCAGCAACTGCCAGGCGGGCTATATCGAGCTGTTCCTTGAGGTGAACCATATGGAGCCGCTCTTCACGGATCATCTCTGCCCCGGTGATACAGGGCAGGCCAAGGCGGCCAATATCCGGAACATCATCGAGAAACACCATCTGAAGCAGGCGGTTTATATCGGAGATACAAGAGGGGATGAGGATGCCTGTCGTGATGCCGGCGTTCCGTTCATCTATGCCTCCTACGGTTTTGGAGAAGCGCTGGAGCCGGCCGCCGCGATCGGTTCCGCCCTGGATCTGCTGAAGCTTTTCGACAAGAGAGAATCATAACAATTATAATAAAGAAAGAAGGTTTTCAAATGGCAACTTTACTGGTAACATCCATCGCTCTACTGGCAGGGCTTATGATGACGAGAATGTTTAAACTGCTGCGGCTGGATCTTCCGGACGTGACGGCATTTCTGATCGCCGGTCTTCTGGTCGGGCCTTACTGCCTTGGAAGACTCGGGATCGAAGGTGTCGGGTTCCCCACGATGGAGCATGTAGAAAGCCTGCAGGTTCTGACCAACACAGCCCTCGGCTTCATCGCTTTTGCCATCGGAAATGAATTCCGTCTGTCACAGCTGAAAGAAACCGGGAAACAGGCGTTTGTGATCGGTATCGTACAGGCAGTCACGGCAGCTATCCTGGTGGACATCGGCATGATCTCTCTTCATTTTATCCTGGGAGAAGAGGTGCTTCCGCTTCCTGCAGCGATTACACTGGGCGCCATAGCGTCCGCAACGGCACCGGCCGCCACCCTGATGGTCGTCCGGCAGTACAAAGCCAAAGGACCGGTGACGGACCTTCTGCTGCCGATCGTTGCTCTCGATGACGCGGTTGGTCTGATTGTTTTTGCTGTATCCATAGGCATCGCGCAGGCTATGGAAGGCGGCGAACTGAATGTGATCTCTGTCTTTGTAAATCCACTGGTAGAGATCGTCTGTTCTCTGATCCTGGGGACATTGATGGGCGTGCTTCTGACCGAGCTTGAAAAACTGTTTTTCTCAAACTCCAACCGTCTTTCATTGTCCATCGCGTTTGTCATCATGACCATCGCGCTGTCCTCGATGCATTTTTCACTGGGAGAGGTGGAAATCTCCTTCTCATCGCTTCTGGTCTGTATGATGCTTGGAACCGTCTTCTGCAACATGAGCGCTTTTTCCGCAGACATCATGGGAAGGGCGGACAAGTGGACTTCGCCTTTGTTTGCCACCTTTTTTGTAGTCAGCGGCGCGGGACTGGAGCTTAGTGTTTTCCGCTATCCATCCATCATCCTGATCGGTGTGCTGTACATTCTGGTACGCTGCCTTGGCAAATATGTGGGCGCTCTGTTCAGCAGCACGGCCGTCGGCTGCAGCAAAACAGTACAGAAATATCTGGGCATCACCTTGTTCCCGCAGGCCGGCGTGGCTCTTGGAATGGTAGTCTCGGCGCAGATCCTCGGGGAAGAGAGCGGATCGCTCATCCGGAATATCATTCTTTTCAGTGTCCTTGTCTATGAGCTTGTGGGTCCGATGCTGACTCGTATGGCCCTCACCAAAGCCGGCGAGATCGTGGAAGCTTCCCCGGAAAAGAAGAGCAGGGACAGATTCAAGTAAATCGTTGCAGACTGACGGTATTTCCAGTATACTGATTTCAGGGGATACCGGATGAAGCGAGAAATCATTCCTCAGGGAGAACGGATTATCTTAACTGGTTCCGGCAAGACCTGATACATGAGGCAGATTTGTTGGTCCGGCCGGGTCATATGATCGGTTTAAGCGGGGGATTACGAATAAGATAAACCGGATTGGCTTTTTCATGCCTGTGACCTGTTATGTGAGTATCTGCTTTTTGAGTCCTGGGACGGGAGACAACAATGAAAGAGTTTTTACGCTTTTTGAAATTTGCCTTGATCTCGGCGAGCGCCGGCCTGATTGAAATCGGTGGCTTTACGCTTCTGAATGAAGTGTTCCACCTGCCCTACTGGGTCTGTTATCTGGTGGCTCTGGTGCTCTCAGTGCTGTGGAATTTTACGCTGAACCGCAAGTATACCTTCCAGTCGGCCAGCAACGTGCCGGCAGCCATGATGAAGGTGGCAGCTTTCTACGTGGTTTTTATCCCGCTGTCCACATGGCTGGAGCATTACCTGACCAGCAGTCTTCACTGGAATGAATATCTGGTGACAGCGATCAATATGATCCTGAATTTCGGGACGGAATTCCTGTATCAGAGATTTGTCGTGTTTGGAAAATCCATCGATACCAACGAGAGAGCAAAGAAAAATGAAAAGGAGGAGAGAGTATGAAGATCGTATGTCTGGACCTGGAAGGCGTTCTCGTGCCGGAGATCTGGATCGCGTTTTCAAAGGCGAGCGGTATTCCGGAGCTTAAAAGAACCACAAGAGATGAGCCGGATTACAACAAGCTTATGAACTGGAGACTGGGCATCCTGCGGGAACACGGGCTGGGCCTGAAGGAGATCCAGGAGACCATAGCGACCGTGGATCCCATGCCCGGGGCAAAAGAATTCCTGGATGAGCTTCGAAGCATCACCCAGGTCATCATCATCAGCGATACGTTTGAACAGTTTGCCACTCCTCTTATGAAAAAACTTGGCTGGCCGACCATCTTCTGCAATTCTCTGGTGGTCGGAGAAGGCGGAGAGATCGTGGACTTCCACATGCGCTGTGAGAAATCAAAACTGACCACGGTGAAAGCGCTCCAGTCCATCGGCTATGAGACCATCGCAGGCGGGGACAGCTACAACGATCTTGCCATGATCCGGGCCGGAAAGAAGGGCTTTTTGTTCCGCTGCCCGGATAATATACGCCAGGACAACCCGGATCTGCCGGCGTTCGAGACTTACGAAGAACTTCTGGCAGCTATAAAAGAAGCGCTTCAGGAGTAAGCGTGCTGTTCACTTAAGGACCAAAACCGGCAGCACAGGCGGTTGTTTCACAAAAAAGGATACCCCGCAGTTTACTGCGGGGTGTTTGGTTTAGAGTACAGAAGCTTTATCGTCTTTCCGGCGCTGATCTCGATGCGGACACCGGGAAGAAAATCGGATTTCTGGGTCATGGTGATCACGTAGGTATCCTTCCCCTGCATGTTGATCTGGACTGTATAATAATCTTCGGTCAGCACCATAAGCCCGGACAAGAGTGACTGATAATAATCATCTCCGGGGGATGGATTGCTCCGGATCGACTGATACAACAACTGTTTTAACGCGTTCTGGAAATGAGGCGCGTTTCTGGAATACAATGCATCCTGGATCATGGAAGCCGGAGACGGCGCCATGATCTTTTTTTCATTCAGGTAAGTCAGAAATTCTCGTTTTACGTTGGCCAGAGTCTCCAGGTTGGGGATCAGCATCTCATAGACGGAGACGCCGTTGGTGCGGAGCTTCTGCATCAGGATGTTCAGATAGCCTTCTTTGACCAGGATCCCGTAACAGTCGCGCAGGCTCTCGATCGTTCCGGTGCCGCGGGAGGAAAGTTCGACGGGTCCTTTTATGATCCGGTTCTGCAGAAGGAGCTGCAGATGTTCCATAGAGCCGGAGGAGGCCAGCTGGAACAGGGATCGTAACAGAAGAACATCTCCTGCCAGGTTCCGGTATGCCTGGATACGGCCTTCGTTTACGATGCACTGAAGCACCGACCATGGATGCAGCAGGATCGCGTTGCCGAAATGATAGCCTCCGTACCATTCGTTGATATCATCAAAACGGACATCCAGGTTATAGTAGGAGCAGAGACGGAGTGTTTCATCTTCGGTAAAGCCGAATGCTGAGCAGAAAAGTCTTCCGGTCACGTCAAATACAGCGGGAGAGGGAAGATCATAAGGCGAAAAATCCGAAGGAAGTCCCCTGACGCCTGTCAACACGCCGAAGGAGAGATGGACGTTGTCCCGAAGAACCGGGGTCAGCAGGCACTGGAAGGCGTAGAGCAGATGCTCCTGGAAGCCTCCGCGGATGCTGGCAAGAAAAGGAGTGTCATAATCGTCGATCAGCACGACCGGCGCGATGCTGTGATGGATCTCCAGCATGCGGCATAGCGAAAACAGAGAGCTCTGCAGTTCTCCGGCGGTTGCTTTTCCTTCCGCGACGGCAATATAAAGTGCTTTGTCCGCGACAGGCAGAAGAGTGCTGTCGCGTAGTTCGGGATGGCGGAGATATTCATTGCGGATCAGCATGGTAAGGCGCTCTTCAGTCTCTTTCCAGGTGGAGAAACGTAGATCCCGGAAGGATAAAAACAGGACAGGATATTTCCCCTGGTGTTTCCGGTAGGCTTCTCCATAGCTCCAGATGGATTTGCTGAGAAAATAACGGGAGGTGTCTTCCGTGGTCTTTTCAAAATACACACGAAGCATATCCAGAAACAAAGTCTTTCCAAAGCAGTGCGGCCGTAAAAACAGAGAGACCTGCGGTCTGTTGTCCAGAAATTCTTTGATCACATAAGTCTTGTCGACATAAAAATATTCTGTGCAGGCCTTCTTATAATCGGTCACGCCTAAAGCGGGCGGGAGAGAAGCGGGCGTCCCTTCTTTACGGTATGCTCCCGATTTGACACGATTATCCACCGGTCTCTTTGAATCGAGCGGCAGCATCCACCGGTGACCCTGCTTGACGGCGCCCGGGATCTTCCCCTCCTTGCACATGATCGAAACCCATCGCTCCGTAAAATTCCACATATCGGCCGCTTCTTTGCAGCTCATCATCTTATCCACAATATCCCCTCCTACCTTTACATAATGTCCGTTTTACTTGACATAATTATACTATACATAATAGCATTATGTCAATTCAAAACCGAATTATATCCGACATACCTGCTTTGATACGCCTTTCCCCGAAAAGCATAGCTGAATTAACATTGCTGAACCGGACGGCGGGTGGGGAGACATGGTCATCTCAGCTGGCTTCCGCGTCGGGAAAAACGTAGAATGCCCGGCGATCTGCTAAAGGCG
>CAMOQF010000096.1 GCA_946622645.1 uncultured Blautia sp. | reverse complement strand
TAATTAACCTCCTGTTTGTAAAGACCGCCGTCCGGCGGTCAGATCATTGGCTGTTCTTTCATTATTCTATGCGAATTCTATCATATTGATTTTGCACTGTCAACGCATTATCCCTGCATGGCCGGTCCTCACAGAACGGAGGGGTTGATTTACAGCCCCTTCCCTGTATGATATGATGATAACACAATGATACATGCAGGAGCCAGACTTACAAACCGGCTTGTCCGGAGCGAAAGGAGCCCGATACACTATGAATCAAGATCCACTGACGATCCGTCCGGCCAGACCTGAGGACCTCGATGAGATCCTTGCGATCTATGCAAAAGCACGGGATTTTATGCGCGCCAACGGAAATCCGGATCAATGGGGGAACTCATGGCCTCCCCTGAAAAGAGTGACGCGAGATATCAACGAACAGATTTCCTACGTCTGTATGTCCGACAATAAAATTGCCGCCGTATTCTGCCTCCAGCCGGGTTCTCCCGCTCTCTCCCCTCCCCTGCAGTCAGGAAGCTGGATGGAGGATACCGGCGAATTCGCCCTGCTTCTCCGGATCGCTTCCGCACAGATCATACCGGGCGCCGTTTCATTCTGTCTCGGCTGGGCTTCCGGAAAATACCGGTATCTGCGCGCGGACACACGTCCGGAAAACCTTCCCATGATCCGCTGTTTTGAAAAGAACGGTTTTCAGGCCAGAGGCGTGATCGCTCATTCCGTACGGATCGCCTATGAAAAAGACTGTTCTCCGGACCTCGCAAGGAATTGATTTACAAAGCTATCTGAATTAGATATAATACATAATATAGGAAAGTACAGTATAACAAGTCTTATACAATGAGGTGCGTAATGGAAAGAACAACCTTTCGGGGCGGTGTTCATCCCAAAGAATGGAAAGAGTTCAGCAAAGATGTCCCTCTGCGGGTATTTGACGCAAAGAAGGACATGGTATTTGTGCTGGGCCAGCATATCGGGAGACCCGCCAAACCAATCGTAAAAAAGAATGACCCGGTGAAAGTGGGGCAGATCATCGCTGAGGCGGACGGTTTTGTATCGGCCAACATCGCCTGTTCCTGCTCCGGAAAGGTCAAAGCGATCGAAAAACGCCGCAACGTAGCCGGAGCCATGATGGAATGCATCGTGGTGGAAAACGACGGACAGTACGAGCAGATCTCAGACTGGACAAAAAGAGAGGAGCTTTCAGGCCTGTCCAACGAAGACATCCTGAACCGTGTCAAAGCGGCGGGCATCATCGGTCTGGGCGGCGCAGGCTTTCCCACCCATGTAAAGCTGGCCCCCAAGGATCCCCTTGCCATCCGCTATCTGATCGTCAACGGAGCTGAATGCGAGCCCTATCTGACCTGCAATGACCAGCTGATGCGTTCAAAGGCACCGGAGATCGTCGAAGGCGTTGAGATCCTGCTGCAGCTTTTCCAGAGCGCGGTCGGCGTGATCTGCATCGAGAACAACAAGCCGGAAGCGATCATGGCAATGGAAAAAGCAACCGCCGGCAAGAACAACATCCATGTGAAAGCCCTGCCGACCAAGTACCCGCAGGGCGGTGAGCGCAGCCTCATCCAGGTCGTGGCCGGTATGGACTATCCTGTCACCAAGCTTCCTGCGGACGCAGGCTGTATCGTAGATAACGTAGGAACCATCTACGCCATCCAGCGCGCGGTCCTCTACAATGAGCCTCTGATCTCCCACGTGATGACCGTGACCGGTGAAGGCGCGGCCGCTCCGGGGAACTACTGGGTCCGCGAAGGAACCAGCTTTGCGGAGCTCCTCGAGGAGACCGGCGGTCTGAAAGAAGGCGCAGAGGTCAAAAAGCTGCTGGCAGGCGGTCCCATGATGGGCATCGCCATGAGTTCCCTCGACGTGCCTGTACAAAAGAACAACAACGGCCTTACGATCCTGACGACGGACGAGGTAGAGCAGGCCGAAGCCCAGCAGACAGCCTGTCTGCGCTGCGGACGCTGCACGACAGTATGTCCCCAGGGCCTGATGCCGCAGCTGATGGCGTCGGCGTTTGAGTTCAACGAGCTCGAAAGATATGAGAAAAAGCTGTACGGTCTCGACTGTATTTCGTGCGGCTGCTGTACCTTTATCTGTCCCGCCAGACGGCCGCTCACCCAGATGTTCAAGCAGGCCAAGGCAGAGATCCTGGCGATCAAGAGAGCCGCTTCGGAAGGAGGGAAAAAATGAATACATTGAATATTTCCTCCGGTCCCCATACCCGGGACGCAATGTCCACCAAACGCATCATGTACACCGTGATCATCGCCCTGATGCCGGCGACCCTGGTGGGTATTTTCAGCTACGGCCTGAACGCCTTCCTCGTGCTTTTAAGCTCGGTGGTCACGGCGGTGCTGACAGAGCTTCTGTTCTGCCTCATCACCAAAAGGCCTATCAGCATCTACGATGGGAGCGCGGTGATCACAGGCCTTCTGCTGGCGTTGTCCCTTTCGCCCAGCAGCCCCCTGTACATCCCCATCCTCGGATCGCTGTTCGCGATCGGGGTCGCAAAATGCTGCTTCGGCGGTCTTGGGAAGAACTTCTTAAACCCGGCGCTTGCCGGCCGCTGCTTTGTCCTGATCTCCTTCAGCAATACTGCCACCACCTTTAAAGTGGACGCAGTCTCGACAGCGACACCGCTGGCCGTCCTGAAGCAGGGAAAAGCCGTCAATATCACGGAGATGTTCTTCGGACAGTCCAACGCCGTGATCGGAAGCTCCATCCTGGCCCTTCTGATCGGCGGGCTTGCCCTCTGGGCCATGGACATCATTCACGGCGAGATCTGCTTTTCCATTCTGATCAGCTTTACTTTGTTTATCGCCCTTTTCGGCGGGCAGGGCTTTGATCCCAGATTCCTGGCAGCTCATCTGTGCGGCGGCGGTGTGGTCATGGGCGCGTTCTTCATGGCTACCGATTACACGACCTCGCCGGTCAGCCGGCTCGGGCAGATGGTCTACGGCTGTCTGATCGGTATCCTGGGCGCCATGTTCCGTGTATTCGGAAGCGCCAGTGATTCCTTCAGTTATTCCATCATCATCGCCAACCTGTTTGTCCCGATGATCGACATGTTTATCGTACCCAAGCCCTATGGTCACCGTAAAGCAGCCCTCGCCAGACTGGAAGGCGGCGGCAAAAAGACCATGAAGGAAAAACTCCCCGTACCGGTCATCGTCCTGGCAGTGATCACACTGGCAGCGGGCTTCGCGCTCAGCGGCATCTATACCATGACCAAAGACACCATCGACGAGCAGAAGATGAACGCCAACATCGCCTCTTATCAGGAGGTCTGTCCGGACGCTGTATCGTTTGAAAAAATCGAAGCGGCGGATACGGCCATCGCGGAACTGGAAGGCGCCGTCTACGGAACCGGCTTTGGCAGAGCTTATATCAACAGTGCCGTTGAAGGCAAGGATGATTCCGGCAACACAGTCGGATATGTCATCGGCGTGACCAGCATGGACGGCTACGACGGAAACGTCACCCTGTCCCTCGGTCTCGATGCGGAAGGAACCGTAAACGGCATCGCCTTTACCACCCTGAACGAAACTCCGGGCATGGGCATGCGTGTCGATGAGCCGGCCTTCAAGGGTCAGTTCAACAACAAGTCCGTCAACGCCTTTGTTCTCAACAAAGCAGGCAACGCTGCTTCGGACGAAGAGATCGATACCGTGACAGGCGCTTCCACCACCTCCGGCGCGGTAGTCAACGCGGTCAACGCCGGTCTGGATTTCTTCTTCAATACGGTGAAGGGAGGGGAATAAGATGAACAAATACGTAGAACGTCTCTATAACGGTATCATCAAAGAAAACCCGACCCTGATCCTGATGCTGGGCATGTGCCCCACACTGGCTGTTTCGGTCCGGGCGATGAACGGCATCGGCATGGGCCTTTCCACAACAGCAGTCCTGATCCTTTCCAACCTGGTGATCTCGCTTCTCAGGAAGGTGATCCCCGACGACGTGCGTCTGCCAGCCTACATCGTCATCGTGGCTTCCTTGGTTACGGTGACCGAGCTTCTGATCGAAGCTTATCTCCCGGCTCTTTACGAAGCTCTGGGCATCTACATTCCTCTGATCGTCGTAAACTGCATCATTCTTGGACGTGCGGAAGCATACGCAAACAAACACAATCCCGCCCTTGCCGTCATGGACGGTATCGGAATGGGTCTTGGCTTTACCATCGCGCTGACCATCGCCGGTCTTCTCCGTGAGCTTCTCGGAAACGGAACCGCTTTCGGCGTGCAGGTCCTTCCGGACAGCGTCGAGCCCATCGGCATCTTTGTACAGCCGCCGGGCGCCTTCCTGGTCATCGCCTTTATCATCGCGGTCATGAACGCCATCGGTATCAAGACCAGACAGAAACAGCTCGTGGAAAGCTGCGACGGCAACTGCTCCATGTGTTCGACCATCTGTGACAAAGCCGGAAAGGAGGAAAAAGCATGAAAAGCCTCATCCTGATCATGATCAGCGGCGCGCTGATCAACAACGTGGTGCTGAACCAGTTTCTCGGCATCTGCTCTTTCCTTGGCGTCTCCAAGCAGATGAAAGCCTCCGCCTCCCTGGGCGGCGCGGTCATCTTCGTCATGACCATCGCTTCTGCCGTAGCCAGTCTTTTGTATGACTTTGTCCTCAAACCGCTGGATCTGGATTACATGAAGACCATCGTTTTCATCCTGGTCATCGCGGCGCTGGTGCAGATCGTGGAAATGTTCCTCAAAAAGACAGCCCCGGCCATCCACAAAGCGCTGGGCATCTACCTGCCGCTGATCACCACCAACTGCGCAGTCCTGGGCGTAGCGCTCACCAATGTGCAGAACAGCTACAACTTCCTGGAGAGCGTGCTGGCCGGTTTTGGCACCGCTTTGGGCTTCACCCTGGCGATCGTGCTGCTGGCCGGTATCCGGAGCCGGATCAACGAAGAGGATCTTCCCAGACCTTTGCGGGGAGCTCCGATCGTCATGATCTCCGCAACCCTGATGTCGATCGCGTTCATGGGCTTCGCGGGCCTGTCATTTTAAAGAAGGAGGTCCGGAATGCAGGGAATATTGATCACAACCTTAATGATCACCGTCATCGGCATCATCGTAGGCGCCGGACTGGTGTTCACAGCAAAAAAGTTCTATGTAGAAGTAGACGAACGGGAAGCCGCCGTACGTGAAGTTCTCCCGGGCAACAACTGCGGCGCCTGCGGCTACGCCGGCTGCGACGCCATGGCGGCCGCCATCGCCAAAGGAGAAGCGCCGGTCAACGGATGTCCGGTAGGCGGGTCTTCCGTAGCCGACAAGATCGGCGGAATCATGGGAGTCGCCGCGGAAGAAGGCGTCAAAAAAGCTGCTTTTGTCCGCTGCAAAGGCACCTGTGAAGTCACCAAAAACCAGGGCAATTACATCGGCGTACAGGACTGCCGGAGCGCCGCCCTTTCAGGCCTGTGCCTGACAGACTGCAGCTACGGCTGTCTGGGCCTCGGCTCCTGCGTAAAGGTTTGTCCGGCAGACGCCATCCATGTGGTGAACGGCGTCGCCGTGGTAAACACTTCCCGCTGCGTCAGCTGCGGGCTCTGCGTAAAAGCCTGCCCCAAAGGTCTGATCGAGATCAAACCGGTCAACAGCCGGGTCGCGGTCCAGTGCTCCAACAAGGACAGAGGTCCTGCTGTCAAAGCTGTATGTTCGGCCGGCTGTATCGGCTGCACGCTCTGCGAAAAACAGTGCGAATCTGACGCCATCCATGTCGTCAACAATCTGGCACAAGTCAATTATGATAACTGTACCCAGTGCGGCAAATGCGCGGCGAAATGCCCGACCAAGGTCATTACGCCCCCGGCTGCCATGTAAAGGAGGTGCGGTATGGAAAAAAAGATCGGAAGATGGATCGCGGCTGCCGCCATGGCGCTCGCGGCGCTGCTCTTTATGGGCGGCATCATTTCCGGCGGTGAACTCAAATATTTTTTGAAGGACAGAGGCGATCTTGGCCCGTTGACCCGGGACGACATCACATATCTGGAAACAGACGAACCTTCCGCCTCCAGTAAAGACGGTACCATCAATGCTTCAGACTGGGAAGCCGCCTATCCGGAAATCGTGGCCACCATGGGACAGAATAAGGAAAACAGCTACGTCACCTCCTATCTGGAGGAGGATCCTTATCTGGTCAATATCTACGAAGGATACGGTTTTGCCAAAGATTACGGCAGTGCGCGGGGACATGAATATACCCTCGAAGATGTAGCCAAAACCGAACGGCCCCACCCCATGGCCAACTGCCTGACCTGCAAGACCCCCAATTTTACCAAGCTTGTCAATGATCAGGGCGTCGGCGTTTACACCATGGATTTTGAAGAAGTCATGGGAATGATGGAGGAAAACGTAAGCTGCTACACCTGCCACGGCAACGACGCCGGCAACAAAGGCGCTCTGGTAGTGACCCACTCCTATGTGAACAAGGCTCTGGGAGATTCCGTTTCAGAGATCGATCCCGCCACCCTGTCCTGCGGACAGTGCCACATCGAGTATTACTTTACGCCGGAAGACAAGGAAGCCATGATGCCTTATTCGGATCGGGCCTCCATGACGCCGGAAGCCATCCTGGCCTACTATGACGCGATGGATTTCGCGGACTGGACCCAGGAAAGCACCGGAACAAAGCTTCTCAAAGCACAGCATCCTGAGATGGAGACCTTCCTGTACGGCAAACACGCTGCTCTTCTGAACTGCGCAGACTGCCATATGCCCATCGAGCAGACCGAAGACGGAACCATCTATCACAGCCATCTGTTGGTAAGTCCGCTTGAAGACGAAACACTCCTCTCCAACTGCGCGACCTGCCACGGTGATACCGACATGGTCGAAACAGTCCACAAGCTGCAGGATCGTGTGACAGCCCGCGAAACCGAAGTCGGCAACAAGCTGTCCGAGTTCAAGGATGCCCTGGCAGCCGCGGTTTCAGCCGGCAAGATGAGCGAAGACGAACTGGACGCCGTTCGAAAGGTTCACCGGGAAGCACAGTGGTACTTTGATTTCTGTTATGTAGAAAACTCCGAGGGAGCCCACAACTCCGAGCTTTCGATGTCCTGCCTCGACAAGTCCGAGGTGCTGATCGCACAGGGAATGAAGCTTTTAGGATAACGTTCTGACATGAATTAAAAGTCAAAGGGATGATTGCAGCGTCTCAAGGCTCAGTACATGAGACACGGATCATCCCTTTCTTTTTCAGGAAACGTATAAAACTATGAAAAAGATTCTGAAATTTATCTCATCCATGCGGTTTGCCGTGATCCTGCTGGTCCTTTTATCCGTTGCCTGTGTGTTTGGAAGCCTCGTGACGCAGAACCAGACCTACGACTGGTACGCTCTCCGGTATGGAGACAGAACGGCCGGCCTGATCATCGCGCTGCAGCTGGACGATGCCTTCCACAGCATATGGTTCATCGTGATCACGGCCTTTTTGTGCCTGAACCTGCTGCTCTGTAATGTGATCCGGCTGCCGCAGCTGCTCTCCCGAACCAAAGCCTTTTCACAGCCGGACAGTCTCCTGAAAAGCGCTGCCGGTGCGGAAGACATCCAAGATCCGGCCAGGATCTTTTCAAGATTCCATATGCCAAAACCAAAAGCCGGCCAGACAGCCGACGGCCGGGAATATCTGTATTCCGCCAAAAACGGTGCCGGTCTGTGGGGCGCCTGGATCTGCCATGTGGGAATCCTTCTGTTGATCGCCGGTTTTTCCCTCGGACAGATGACCAAAAAAGAATACACGGTCTATGGCGTTCCGGGGGATACAAAAGCCATCGGGGATACCGGCATGCTGCTGACCATCGATGATTTTCAGGTGGATCTGCGCGAGGATGATACGGTCAGCCAGTATACGGCAGCGATCACCGTATCGGATGGCGAAGAGACCCAGAGCGCCGAGATCAGCGTAAACAACCCGGCTTCCCTGCACGGCATGAAGTTTTACCAGAATTCCACCGGCTGGGCTGCCGACGTTTCCATTGAAAAGGACGGGAAGCCTCTCCAGGAGCAGATCCTCTGCGCCGGCGAGTTTGTCCCCGTGCAGGACAAACCGGAGCTTTTGATCTATTTCAACGCGTTCTATCCGGATTACGCCAAAGGTGCTGACGGAATGCCCATGACAAAGAGCGGCCGGCTCGACAATCCGGCTTATCTGTACACAGTCTATTATCAGGGCTCCGTCCTGGGGATGAACGCCCTCATGGAAGGCGAGGACCTGACCATCGACGAATACACGGTCCATTTTAGAAACCCGCAGAACTACACCCTGATCCAGATCAAAAAAGATTCCTTTGCCGGTCTGGCCCTGATCGGCGGCATCCTGACCATGCTGGGACTGATCATGGCGTTTTATCTGCTGTCGCTGCAGATCCTGGCGGTACGCTCCTCGGAAGAAGAAACCTGGAAAATAACAGCTGTAAGCCGGAAAGGCGGAGCCGTATTCCGCGAGCGGTTTGAAAAGATCATGAAGGAGGAGAAAAATGAACACCGGCCTGCTTGATATCGAGAACTTACTTTTTACGGTTACCATGATCCTGTATTTTGCATCGATGATCTTTTATTTTCTGTTTGTCGCAGTCAAAAAAGAGCTGCTTTCCAGGATCGCCCTCGGGCTGCAGGCGCTCGGCTTTATTCTGCACACGGCAGCTCTCATCTGCCGCGGCATCGGCGCCGGACGGCTGCCCATGACAAACCAGTACGAATTTGCCACCAGCTTTGCCTGGGGCATCTGTCTGGTAAGCCTGATCTTTATCATCCGGTTCCATTTTCCGGTGCTGGGCACTTTCGCCTCTCCCGTCATGTTCCTGATCATCGGATATGCCTTCATGCAGAGCAAGGAGGTCCATGAACTGATGCCGGCGCTTCGGAGCAACTGGCTGGGCTTTCACGTATCCACGGCGATCATCGCCTACGGCTCCTTCGGCGTATCCTTTGTCCTCTCCATCATTTTCCTGTTCCGCGGCAAAATGATGGAAAGAGGCTTTATGGACCGGCATATCCCCAACAAAGAAAAGCTCGACGTGATCAGCTATCGCAGCATTGCTCTGGGCCTTCTTTTTCTCACATTTACCATCCTGACCGGCGCCATCTGGGCGGAACGGGCCTGGGGCAGCTACTGGTCCTGGGATCCCAAGGAGACCTGGTCCCTCATTACCT
>CAMOQF010000095.1 GCA_946622645.1 uncultured Blautia sp. | reverse complement strand
CCCCCTCCCGGCAGGCAATAACCTGCCGTCAACCGCGACAAACAAACAAAAAAACAGTTGAAATCTGCGCCGGTATATGGTAGAATAGCGTCTAGTTGATTAGGAGGTGTAACCAAGTGGGCGTGTTAAGAGTAATCCTGACTGTTATTTTCGTGCTAGATTGCATCGCTCTGACAGTAGCAGTTCTCATGCAAGAGGGCAAATCCCAGGGCCTGGGCTCCATCGCCGGCGCCGCAGATTCCTACTGGGGAAAAAATAAAGGCCGCTCCATGGAAGGCGGACTGGTAAAAGCGACAACGATAATGGCAGTTCTGTTCTTTGTGCTGACCATCCTTCTGAACATTCTGATGGGCAGATAAGAAACAAAGACAGTACACAAGAAAAACAGACAGGGACTGGTGCACGAGAAGAAATCTGTGCAGCGGTCCTGTTTTTCTTTTCAGACCGAAAAACCAAGGAGAGTATCATGGCAAAAAAGCAAGGCACCTTTCTGATCGCCAACAATAAAAAAGCTTACCACGACTATTTTATAGAAGACACTTATGAAACCGGCATTGCCCTTGCCGGGACGGAAGTCAAATCCCTCCGCATGGGCAAATGCAGCATCAAGGAAGCCTATGTAAAGATCGATCACGGTGAAGTCTATATCTGGGGCATGCACATAAGCCCCTACGAAAAAGGCAACATCTTCAACAAAGATCCGCTCCGCACCCGCAAGCTTCTGATGCACCGCCAGGAGATCCGAAAGCTTGAATCCAAACTGAAAGAAAAAGGTCTGACCCTGGTCCCGCTTCGCGTGTATTTTAAAAACAGTCTCGTCAAACTGGAGATCGGTCTGGCACGCGGCAAAAAGCTTTACGACAAAAGACAGGATATCGCAAAGAAAGACCAGCGGCGCGAAGCCGAAAGAGAGTTTAAAGTGAAAAATCTGTGAAATCCGGTGCCGTCGGTTGACAAGAAAATAGAAAACTGAGATAATAAAACGTATCTACAGGAGGCGATGCTTATGAAATTCAAACGGCTGCTGTGTGCCTTGCTTCTGGGCACGGTGCTCTTTTCCGCAGGCTGTGGAAGCGGCGGAAAATCCGCTGTGCAGACAACAGAAGAAACACCGACTCCCACCCCCAAAAAGGAAGGGGAGATCGTGGATATGCAAAAGACCGAAAAACCGCTCGAGGCTGAAAAAGATTACGACAACGTCATCGGTACCAGGACATCCACCTCGACCCTGCTTCTGATCACCAACCAGACCGGAGGTGAGATCGCTACGATCTATATCCGCCCCACAAACAAAAACGCGATGACAGACGACTGGGGGGATGAACTGGTCAAAGGCAGCTTCACTCTGAAAAACGGCGACGTGGCCGCATTTTATTACGAAAAAGACAAAAAAGATGCCGCCGGAGAACTCATAACCAAATATGATATCCGGGTAGGATATACCGACATCTATAAAAACGAATGCTTCTTCCGGGAGCTTCCCCTGACCGTGATGACGGAGCTTCGGCTCTGTATGGACGGGACAGGGCAGAGCGCCATCCCTTATGCAAGATATAAGACCGCTTCCAGCACCACGGATTATTCCACGCTGGAGGATGTCAAAAAAAGGATTGGCCTTACCGGCATTAAGATCCTTTCACCGACACCGACTCCGCTGGCAACGCCGACACCCGTCGCTGCTGCGACGGATACGCCGACACCGGAACCTCTTCCGACGGAAGTGCCGGTGTATCAGCCGACGCAGGATCAGGGAGCGGCAGCGGCTTCGGCCTACATCGGGCAGTCTCTCGACAGCCTGATGGCTGGTCTGGGGAGCCCGAGCGGCAGTGAGTATCTGGATGAGCCGGAGACCGGCCGTACAGGCTACCATTACTATTCAACCTTTACTGTTTCCACGATCGTGGACAGCGCCGGCAATGAGATCGTAGCCGGAGTCTGGTGATCAGAAAACGAGGCGTTCATTATGAAAAGATATCTGTTAAAGCTGAGCGGCGAAGCTCTCTCAGGCGACAAGAAAACCGGATTTGATGAAGATACCGTACGGGAGGTTGCTTCCCAGATCCGCACCATCACGGAGGACGGCGTTCAGCTCGGCATCGTGATCGGCGGAGGCAATTTCTGGCGGGGCAGGACCAGCGAGGGTATGGACCGAAACAAGGCCGATCAGATCGGCATGCTGGCCACCGTCATGAACTGTATCTATGTGGCGGATATCTGCCGCATGCTGGGCCTTAAGACCGAGATCTTCACCCCCTTTGCCTGCGGCGGTTTTACAACTCTGTATTCCAGAGACCGTGTGGAAGAGAGCTTTGAAAACGGCAAGATCCTTTTCTTTGCAGGCGGAACGGGGCATCCCTATTTCTCCACGGATACAGCTACAGTCCTGCGCGCTATTGAGATCGGAGCGGATGCCATCCTGGTGGCGAAAGCCATTGACGGCATCTATGACAGCGATCCCAAGCTGAATCCAAACGCTGTCAAATACGACCAGATCTCCATCCAGGAGGTGGTGGACAAAAGGCTGCAGGCCATGGATCTGACGGCTTCCATCATGTGTCTGGACAACAAGATGCCCATGCTGGTGTTCGGCCTGAAGGGTGAAAATTCCATTGTAAAAACAGTCCGGGGCGAGTTTTCCGGGACAAGAGTAACCATATAATAAATAAAAGGGAGAGGCATTATGGACGAAAGAATTCAGAAATACGAAGACAAGATGCAGAAGACACTGAGCGGCTTTGAAGCAGAGCTGATGACCATCCGGGCCGGCCGTGCCAATCCGCATATCCTGGACAAGCTCACGGTGGATTATTACGGAACACCTACTCCCTTTCAGCAGGTAGCCAATATCACTGTTCCGGAAGCCCGCATGATCCAGATCCAGCCCTGGGAACCCGCTCTGATCAAAAAGATCGAAAAAGCCATTCTGGCCTCTGATCTTGGCCTGAATCCCAGCAACGACGGAAAGATCATCCGTCTGGTATTCCCGGAGCTCACGGAGGAACGCCGTAAAGAGCTTGTAAAGGACGTGAAAAAACGCGGCGAAGCAGCCAAGGTCGCAGTACGCAACATCCGCAGGGATGCGAACGATTCCTACAAAAAGCTGGACAAGCAGGGAGTCTCCGAAGACGAGATCAAAGAGCTCGGCGAAGAGATCCAGAAGAAGACAGACAAATATATCAAGGATATCGATGCAGTGGTAGAAAAGAAATCAAAGGAGATCATGACCGTATAAAACCGGCAGCCCGGTTTTTTCGAGGATGATTCAGGGGAGGGATCGTTTATGGCGGTCCCTCAACCTTTATGAGGAAAGATAAAATGGATAGAAAAGTGCCGGCACATGTGGCGATCATACTGGATGGAAACGGACGCTGGGCAAAAGCCAAGGGGATGCCCCGCAGCTACGGGCATATGAAGGGCTGCGCCAACCTGGAATCGATCTGTGACGATGTAAAAGAACTGGGGATCCGTTATCTGACAGTGTACGCCTTCTCAACGGAAAACTGGAAACGTTCACGCGAAGAGGTAGAAGGGCTGATGAAGCTTTTCCGCAGCTATTTAAAAAGGTGCATCAAGATTTCGGACAGAAATAAGATGCGTGTCAAGGTGATCGGGGATATCAGCGGCTTCGATCCTGATATTCAGGAAAGCATCCATATCCTGGAGGAGCATTCCAAAGAGTATACAGAGCTGTATTTTCAGATAGCCCTCAATTACGGAAGCCGGGATGAGATTCTCCGCGGAGTCAGAAGGATCGCGTGTGAAGCGGCGGAAGGAGCTCTTTCACCCGAAGCGATCGACGAAACCGTCTTTGAACGATACCTGGATACGGCAGGTGTTCCGGATCCGGATCTTCTGATCCGCACGAGCGGAGAGCTCCGCCTTTCCAATTTTCTGCTGTGGCAGCTGGCTTATTCAGAATTCTATTTTACCGAGGTTCCGTGGCCGGCCTTTGACCGGCAGGAGCTTGAAAAAGCCCTGGAAGTGTATCAGATGAGAGACCGACGCTACGGCGGCATTAAGGAGGGATCATAATGTTCAAGACACGGCTGATCAGCGGGATCATTCTGGTGATCGTCGCGCTCCTGGCCATCATCACCGGGAGCTATGTGCTTCTGTTTACATTGATGGGAGTTTCCGTGATCGGCATGCAGGAGCTTTATAAGGCGATGGGCGTGCGGGGCGAAAGCTTTACTCTCCTCGAGATAGTGGGATATTTCTGCGCCATCGTATACTATATCTTCATGTATGTGAATTTTGATCTCTACGGCGCAATGGCCATGGTTCTTTCGGTCATCCTGCTGATGTTCGTCTATGTGTTCCGTTATCCGGAATTTCAGGCGGAGCAGATCATGGCGGCGTACTTCGGCATCATCTATGTGGCCGTGATGCTTTCGTTTGTCTATCTGACCCGTAATCTGCATGACGGGCAGTTTATCGTGTGGCTCATTTTCTTAAGTTCCTGGGGCTGCGACACCTGCGCGTACTGCGTGGGCATGCTGATCGGCAAGCACAAGATGGCACCGGTCCTGAGCCCGAAAAAATCCATCGAAGGCGCCGTCGGAGGCGTCGTAGGCGCAGCCGGCCTTGCAGTCATCTATGCGGCAGCCACCCACGGTCCCATGCTTGAATATGCCATCATCTGCGCCATCGGCGCTCTGATCAGCATGGTAGGAGACCTTGCGGCTTCCGCGATCAAGAGAAACCGCGGCATCAAGGACTATGGAAAACTGATCCCCGGCCATGGAGGGATCCTGGACCGGTTTGACAGCGTGATCTTTACAGCTCCGGCCATCTATTATCTGGCCCGGCTTGTGCTGAAGATATAAGAGGATATTCCAATGAAAACGATCGCGATCCTGGGTTCCACCGGGTCCATCGGTACACAGACGCTGGACGTGGTGCGAAATAACGGAGACATCAAAGTAGCCGGCATCAGCGCGGCTTCCAACATTGATCTGCTGGAAAAGCAGGCCAGGGAGTTCGTTCCCCGGCTGGTGGCTGTCTGGCAGGAGGATAAAGCAAAAGAATTAAAGCAGAGACTCTCTGACATGCCGGTCCGCGTCTTGGCGGGCATGGACGGAATGCTGGAGCTTTCCGCCATGGAAGAGACCGATCTTCTGGTGACGGCCATCGTCGGCATGATCGGCATCCGTCCCACCATCGAGGCCATCAAGACCGGCCATGACATCGCCCTGGCAAACAAGGAGACGCTGGTCACGGCAGGGCATCTGGTGACAAGGCTCGCCGCAGAGCACCATGTTCAGATCCTCCCGGTGGACAGCGAGCACAGCGCCATCTTCCAGGCCTTGCACGGTGAAAACAGAAGAGAAGTATGCAAGCTCCTGATCACGGCTTCGGGAGGCCCTTTCCGCGGCCGTACGACGGCAGAGCTGGAGAACGTCACTGTGGAGGACGCGCTTCGTCATCCAAACTGGGTGATGGGTCATAAGATCACCATCGATTCCGCCACCATGGTCAACAAAGGCCTGGAAGTGATGGAAGCGAGATGGCTGTTTGACGTGTCTCTTTCCGATATTCAGGTCGTGGTACAGCCAAAGAGCATCATCCATTCCATGGTGGAGTTTGTGGACGGTGCTGTGATCGCCCAGCTGGGAACGCCGGATATGCGGCTTCCCATCCAGTATGCGCTGTATTATCCTGAAAGAAGGCCTTTGCCGGGTCCGAGGCTCGATTTTACGGCCCTTAAGGAGATCGCCTTTGACGTGCCGGACAACGAGGTGTTTAAAGGGCTTCCGCTGGCCATAGAAGCCGCAGAAGCGGGCGGGACCATGCCAACGGTCTTTAACGCGGCCAACGAAGCTGCGGTACAGAAGTTTTTGGAGAAGAAGGCAGGTTTCCTGGACATCTATCGCATGATCGAATATGCGATGGAGCATCATAAAGTCATACCGGACCCGGATCTGGACGAGATCCTGGAGACGGAGAGAGAAACCCGGGAACTGTTGGAAAGCAGGTGTTAGTTTGAAGATCATCATCGCGCTGCTTATTTTCAGCGCCATCATCATGTTTCATGAGTTCGGGCATTTTCTGTTTGCCAAGCTGAGCCATATCGAAGTGGAGGAATTCTCCCTCGGGATGGGCCCGAGGCTGATCAGCAAAAAGTTCGGACGGACTGTCTATTCCCTGAAGCTCCTTCCTTTCGGCGGTTCATGTGCCATGAAGGGCGAGGATCTTGCCGATGTCAGCCCGGGCAGCTTTGCGGCGGCTCCTGTATACAAGAGGATCGCTGTGGTGGCTGCCGGCCCGGTGTTTAACTTTATCCTGGCTTTTGTCCTGGCGATCGTGATCATTGCCATGAGCGGCTCCCGCATACCTGTGGTGAACGGCGTTTCAGAAAGCGCCGCTGCCAGAGAAGCCGGCCTTCAGGACGGCGATGTGATCACAAATTATATGGGATATCATGTGGATATCTGGCAGGATTTTATGCTGTACTGGTATCTGAATCCTATGGACGAAGATCCGGTAAAGATCACGGTGGACCGGGACGGAGAGAAGAAGGAACTTCTGTACACGCCTCCTTCCAGTTCGACCTATCTGCTGGGACTGTACAGGGAAGCAGGTTCCATGACGATCACAGAACTGATGAAGGGACTTCCTCTTGAGAATGCCGGTCTCAAAGCCGGAGATACGCTTGTTGCGATCGACGGGTTCCGCTTTGCGGATGACAGCGAGTACGATGCCTACATAAAGGAGCATCCGCTGTCGGACAAGCCCGTTACGGTCACTTATCTGCGTGACGGACTGGAATACGAAGCCGAGATCACCCCGGCCGAATATGTGTCCTACAGCAGCTCCCTGCCGGTAGAGGCCACGGATGTTTCTCCTTCCGGCCTTGGGCTTTTGAAATACAGTTTTCTGGAGGTGAAGTCGCAGATCCGTTCGACCTATCTGGGCCTGGGCGAGCTGTTTACCGGACATCTTGGACTGAAGGATATGAGCGGTCCCGTAGGGATCGTCGACGTGATCGGTGACACGTATGAAGCGGCCAAGGAAGAAGGCCCGGTCGAGCTGACTTCCAACCTGCTGTACATCGCGGTTCTTCTGTCTGCCAATCTGGGCGTCATGAACCTGCTGCCATTGCCTGCTCTCGACGGAGGCCGTCTGGTATTCCTGCTGATCGAGGCGATCCGACGCAAACCCAACAATCAGGAGGTCGAAGGCATGATCCATTTTGCAGGCATGATCCTGCTGATGGGCCTCATGCTGGTCATCCTCTTCAACGATGTCATGAAGCTCTTCTGAAAAAAGAGAAGTTATGGAAAGGAAGGCGCACGATGCCTTCCTTTCTCCTTGACAATGCGTAACAGGGTGCTTTATGATAAATGTATAAAAGTGTATCGAAAAACACCCTAGAACAGGAGGATCTTACCATGGTGCAGGAAGAATTCAAACGCTGGCTCGCGGCTGACCTTGTCGATTTTGACCTGAAAAAAGAACTGCAGGATATCGAGGGGGATGAAGAGGCCATCAAAGACCGTTTCGCGGTGGCTCTTCAGTTTGGAACGGCCGGCCTTAGAGGAACACTGGGCGCCGGTACCAACCGCATGAATATCTGGGTCGTCCGTCAGGCTACCCAGGGCGTCGCGGACTGGGTCAGGACACAGGGCGGCACGCAGACTGTGGCGATCAGCTATGACAGCCGTCTGAAAGGCTGGAACTTTGCACGGGATGCGGCAGGCGTTCTTGCCGCAAACGGAATCAATGTACGTATCTATGATGAACTGATGCCTGTTCCGGCACTCAGCTTTGCTACCCGTTATTACAAATGCAACGCAGGCATTATGGTCACAGCATCTCATAACCCCGCCAAGTATAACGGCTACAAGGCGTACGGCCCGGATGGCTGCCAGATGACCGATGATGCCGCGGCTGTGGTCTATGATTCTATTCAGAAGACGGACGTTCTGACAGGCGCAAAATACATGGCTTTCTCCGAAGGCGTTGAAAAAGGCCTGATCCGTTTTGTCGGGGAAGACTGCAAGAAGGCGTTTTACGAAGCCATCGAGGAACGTCAGGTACGCCCGGGCCTGTGCAAGACAGCCGGCCTGAAGCTGGTCTATTCGCCGCTGAACGGCACCGGCCTTGTGCCAGTGACAAAAGTACTGCAGGATATGGGCATCACCGACATCACCATCGTCCCCGAACAGGAGTATCCCAACGGATACTTCACCACCTGCTCGTATCCCAATCCGGAGATCTTTGCGGCTCTGGAAAAAGGTCTTGAGCTGGCAAAGGAAGTCGGCGCCGATCTGATGCTCGCCACTGACCCGGACGCTGACCGTGTCGGCATTGCCATGAAGTGTCCGGACGGCAGTTATGAACTGGTTTCCGGCAATGAGATGGGCGTTCTGCTGCTGGATTACATCTGCGCAGGCCGCATCGAGAAAGGCACCATGCCCAAAAATCCGGTGGCTGTCAAATCCATCGTTTCCACACCGCTTGCTGACGCTGTGGCAGAGCACTATGGAGTAGAGCTTCGCCATACCCTCACCGGATTTAAGTGGATCGGCGACCAGATCGCCCAGCTGGAAGCAGCAGGCGAGTCCGAACGCTTCATCTTCGGTTTTGAAGAAAGCTACGGATATCTGGCCGGCACTTATGTTCGTGACAAAGACGCCGTCATCGGCTCTATGCTGATCTGTGAGATGGCCGCATACTACAGAAGCATCGGCTCCTCCATCAAACAGCGCCTGGAAGAGATCTACAAGGAATACGGCAGATATCTGAACAAGGTAGACAGCTTTGAATTCCCGGGCCTCTCCGGTATGGACAAGATGGCCGGCATCATGAATTCCCTTCGTGAACAGCCGCCTGTTGAATTTGCAGGAAAGAAAGTCGTAAAGGCCGTTGACTATGCAAAACCGGAAGAGACAGGACTTCCCAAGTCAAACGTCCTGATCTATACTCTGGAAGACGGAGCGTCCGTCGTGGTACGTCCTTCCGGCACAGAGCCGAAGATCAAGACCTATTTTACCACGCTTGGGAAAGACCTCGCAGAAGCACAGGCTGAAAAAGACGCCCTTGCGGAAGCTGTCAAACCGATCCTTTCATAAATCTATATAATAAAATGGCGCCGCCCGGGCAATCCTGGGCGGCGCGCTTTATATTGCGGCCCTTCGGGACTGTGACCATCCGTGGAAAAATAGAGGACTACCGGATCCTCCAGCAGGAGAGCAAGCTGTCTGGCGCAGACCAGGAGGATCTCACGTTCCCCGCTTGTCTTAAGAAGGAGC
>CAMOQF010000094.1 GCA_946622645.1 uncultured Blautia sp. | reverse complement strand
CTGTTTCCCCGGCCTTGTAAAAAGGGGCGGTGCTCCGCCCCTTCCGGTTACATGTTCACACACTCAAAGCTTTCTTCCTCCCGGTTGTACCGGTAGATCTTCTCGGTGAGATAATCCGCATCGGGCGTGCTTTCTTCGATGGTATTCTTCAGAACCACCTGCAGATCTCTCGGATCCGCCTCGTGGGCCCGGTGCACCATCACCTCGTGGACGCTGGTAAAAGCGAGATACAGATCGTCCGAGAGCAGATCCGCCAGCCTTGCCGCCACCCCCGGAAGAAAAATGGAGATCGCTCCGTTGGTCTTTCTCCGGGTGCTGATGCAGTTCCCGCAGGGACTGGGATTCAACGTGCAGGGCTGCATAAGGTCCATAAAGTTTTCGCCCTCATAGGAATAATCCGACAGCATTTTTTCCCAGCTGTAGGCTCTGGGCGGAGAAAGAAAATAGGTATTCAGCAAAGCGTCGCGGAAAACCCGTTCCTCCTCAAAGCCCCAGCTTTTCACCACATCTCTGGGTATTTTCGTACTGGTCAGCGAATCCTGCTTCTCGCTCACCTGCAGATACAGAACAAGGGCGATGTCCCCCGTCCTTTTATAAACCGCATTTTCCAGCCCGCTTTTCTCCCTGTCATAATTCAGCAGCCGGATAAACAGTTTTTCTCTTGCCGATTCATAGGTGGAAAGAATCTCCGCGATCTGCCCGAGATCCTCCCCGGTCACCTGTCCCATCCCCCGCATGACCTGTCTCACCACAAAATCCAGATCCATGGGGGCATTGCAGCGATATTGCTCATACAGTTCTTCCACATGCACCGCACAGGTTCCCCGCATACGGCCCCTTTCCCAGAGATCGATGCAAAGCCTGTCTTCCCCCTCCGCGTTCTGCACAAAACGGAAACGTTCTTCCGGAATCCCGGAGGTCTGTATCAGTCTGTCAGTCAGTTTTTCAATAAAACAGCCATATTCATCTTTCATAATGATCCTTTCCGGAGTTGCCTGTCTATAGTATAGTAGGAAAGGATGTACAAAGTAAAGAAAAATCGTTCGACAAATTCCGCCTTGCCTGTACTTTCCCTCTTGACTTTAGCTTAATAAATTGATAATATACTAAAGTAATACGATACACACAGGGGAAACAACACAATCCCGGTTCCGTGGAAAAAGGAGAAATGTTATGAAAAAATTACTTGCCGCAGCTCTTACCCTGTCCCTGCTCATGCCCGCAGCTGCTTTTGCAGAAGCAGACAGTGATCTTGCATACGTGCAGGAAAAAGGCACTCTGGTCGTAGGAATCACCGACTTCGCTCCCATGGACTACAGAGAAGAAGGAAGCGACGAATGGATCGGCTTTGACGCTGACATGGCCAAAGCCTTTGCCGAATCCCTCGGCGTACAGGCGGAATTCATCGAGATCGACTGGGACAACAAGATCCTCGAGCTGGACGGACAGACCATCGACTGCGTATGGAACGGCATGACCCTTACCGATGAAGTCATGAGCGCCATGGAAACCTCCAACGCATACTGCAACAACGCACAGGTCGTGGTTGTACCTGCAGATGCAGCTGACCAGTATCAGGATGTGGAAAGCATCGCCGACCTTACCTTCGCGGTAGAGGCAGGCAGCGCCGGCGAAGCCGAAGTTACCGCTCTCGGCTATGCCACGACTCCGGTACAGAGCCAGGCCGATACCCTGATGGAAGTTTCCGCAGGCACCTCCGATGCCGCTGTCATCGACCTTCTGATGGCTGCCGCCATGATCGGCGAGGGCACCAGCTACGAAAACCTGACCCACACGGTAGAGCTTAACAGCGAAAAATACGGCGTCGGTTTCCGTAAAGGTTCTGACCTCGCTGCTGCCCTGAATCAGTTCTTCGCAGACAGCTACGCCGATGGAAGCATGCTGGAGATCGCTGAAAAGTACGGTGTTCAGGACGCTGTTCTGGAGCAGTAAAACCCGGTTCCGAAAAAGAAAAACACTTTAAAAAAATACGCATAGGGGCTGTCCGTATAGCAGACAGCCCCTGCTTTTTGGAGGATACGCCATTCCATGGAACTCATTATGAAACAGATGCCGATCGTTCTCCATTCCCTGAACCTCGGCTTTATCCAGACGCTGAAATTATTTATCCTGACTCTTCTCGGCGCATTTCCCCTGGGCCTTGTCATTGCCTTCGGCTCCATGTCCAGAGTGAAGCTGCTCCGCTACCCGACCCGTTTCATCGTATGGATCATCCGGGGAACGCCGCTGATGATCCAGCTGCTGATCGTCTTCTATTTTCCGGGACTTGTTCTTCACAATCCCATCTGGGGCGGCGGCGAGCTGGGACGGTTCACAGCCTCCGTGGTGGCGTTTATCATCAACTATGCCTGTTATTTTTCGGAGATCTACCGCGGCGGGATCCAGAGTGTCCCCATCGGTCAGGAGGAAGCCGGCCTGGTGCTCGGCATGACCAAGTCCCAGATCTTCTTCCGGGTAAAGCTGCTGCAGATGATCAAACGGATCGTGCCTCCCATGTCAAACGAAGTCATCACCCTGGTGAAGGACACCTCTCTGGCCCGTATCATCGGTTTCCAGGAGATCATCTGGGCCGGTCAGAAATTCATGAAAGGCGATCAGGGCATTTCCGGCGCCATCTGGCCGCTTTTCTTCACCGCCCTGTATTACCTGATATTCAACGGCGTGATCAGCATGCTTCTCGGCAAGCTCGAAAAGAAGCTGGATTTCTTCAGATAAGGAGACAGACAAATGACGATCCTCGATGTACAGCATATATCAAAATCTTTTCATCAGACGGAGGTGCTGAAAGACATCAGCTTCTCGCTGCAGCAGGGGCAGGTGCTTTCCATCATCGGTTCCTCCGGCAGCGGCAAAACCACTCTTCTGCGCTGTCTGAACTTTCTGGAGACTCCGGACCGGGGCGTGATCCGTGTCAAAGACGAGACCCTTTTTGACGCCGACGACCCGATGACCCAGAAGCCCTCGGAGATCCGCCGGAAACGGCTTCATTTCGGCCTGGTTTTCCAGAGCTTCAATCTGTTTCCCCAGTATACCGCCATTGAGAACGTGATGCTGGCGCGGACGCTTCTGGAGAAGGGGGATCCTTCCTACAAGAGCCGAAAAAAGCAGATTCTGGAGGAGATCCGTTCCCAGGCGGAGGGACTGATGGAGCAGATGGGTCTGACCAACCGGATGAACAATTATCCGCATCAGCTTTCCGGTGGTCAATGTCAGCGGGTGGCCATCGCCCGGGCGCTGGCTCTGCAGCCGGATATCCTCTGTTTCGACGAGCCTACCTCTGCGCTGGATCCGGAGCTTACCGGTGAGGTGTTGAAGGTTATCCGCGGTCTGGCAGAAAAAAAGACCACCATGATCATCGTTACCCACGAGATGGCTTTTGCGCGGGATGTGGCGAATCATGTGATCTTTATGGATGACGGACGTATCCTGGAGCAGGGTGAGCCCACCGAGGTGTTCGGGAATACGAAGGAAGAACGGACACGGCAGTTTCTGGCGCGATTTCAGAATGAGCAGATTTAAATTCAAAAAAAGGACGGCCCTCCGGCATAAAATCGAAATGCGGACGGCCCTCTGGCATAAAATCGAAATGCGGACGGCCCTCCGGCAGCCAAATCTATTTTGCATGTCCATCCTTCTACGGACTGTCCGATTCATCATGTTCGCATCTGTACGACACAAGTGTCGTCCATCTGTGTACATGATGAATCGGACAGTCCGCAGAAAAGCTGGACATTTGCAGAAATAGATTCGGCTGCCGGAGGGCCTGGTTTTTGTATAGCTATAAAATCCTATGCAAGCGAAACTGGGATTTCGTTGCAGTCGGCGTTCTTACTTCTCCTTTTCAAATTCTTTCGTACTTAGCAAATCTATACTCCAAATCGAAATAGGTCTGTTCTTCACTTTCTGCGGTGATTTTCCAGGCGGGATCCTGGTCCAGGTTGGGGAACCAGGTGTCGGCTTCGTAGGCGTAGTCTACTTTGGTCACATGGGCTGTGTCGCAGTAGGGGAGCATCTGGCGGTAGACGCTGTCTCCTCCGATGCAGTACACCTCTTCCGGGGGATATTTTTCGATTTCTTTCAGGGCTTCTTCCAGGGAGTGGACGACGGTCACATCCTTCGGGCGGTAGTCGGAGTCTCTGGTCAGCACGATGTTGGTGCGGTTTTTCAGGGGTTGTCCGCCGGGGAAGCTTTCCAGGGTTTTTCTTCCCATTATGACTACTTTGCCGGTGGTTTCCTGGCGGAACATTTTCTGGTCGGCGGGGATCCGTACCAGCAGCTGGTTGTTTTTCCCGATGGCCCAGTTTTTATCTACGGCAACGATTGCATTCATGTTGATCTCCTTTTTTATACCGCGATGGGGATATTTTTGATCTGGGGGCCGGTTACATAGTTTTCTACGCTCAGATCGTCTGTGGTGAACTGGTAGAAGTCTTTGATTTCCGGGTTCAGCCGTACGGTGGGGGCCGGAAGGGGTTCTCTTGCGATCAGTTCTTCGATGATGGGAATATGTCTGTCGTAGATATGGCAGTCTGCGATCACATGAAGCAGCACGCCGGCTTCCATATTGCAGACCTGGGCGATCATCATCAGGAGGATCGCGTACTGGCATACGTTCCAGTTATTTGCGGCCAGGGTATCCTGGGAGCGTTGGTTCAGCACGGCGTTGAGGGTCAGTCTGTCTTTTCCCGGTTCTTTGGTCACATTGAAGGTGACGGAATAGGCGCAGGGGTACAGATTCATCTCGTGCAGGTCCTGGTGGACGTACAGGTTGGTCATGATCCGGCGGCTGTAGGGATTGTTTTTCAGGTCGAAGAGCACCCGGTCCACCTGGTCCATCATGCCTTCTTTGTACTGGTGCTGTACCTGCATCTGATAGCCGTAGGCTTTTCCGATGGAGCCGTCCTCATCTGCCCAGCTGTCCCAGATATGGCTGTGCAGGTCATGGATATTGTTGGATTTTTTCTGCCAGATCCAGAGGATCTCGTCCATGGCGCTTTTCAGCGCGGTGCGTCGCAGGGTCAGGGCGGGGAACTCTTCCCGCAGATCGTAGCGGTTCACTACGCCGAATTTTTTGATGGTATAGGCGGGGGTGCCGTCTTCCCAGCGGGGCCGGACCTTCTCTCCTTCCGTGCTGGTCCCGTTATCGATGATGTCTCTGCACATGGCAATAAAAATCTCGTCTGCTTTGCTCATCTGAGCCCTCCTATTTACTTTTGCGTCCGTTCGTGTTACACTCTCAACCATGAAAGTGTTAATAAAAATCCTGAAACCTTTTTCGTTTTTGCCTGCGATCGCCATGATGTGCGCGATCTATTATTTTTCTGCCCAGACCGGGGAGGTGTCCGGGAATCTAAGCTACGAGATCAGTTATCAGATCGTGGAGACCAAAAACGAAATCCTGAATACCAACAAATCCTATGACCAGCTGGCCGTGGAAGCCCGGTCCATTCATTATTATGTCCGGAAGGCCGCCCATATGACCGAGTATTTTCTGCTCGCCATCGCCGTGTCCTTCCCCTTGTATGTATACGGCGTCCGGGGTTTCTGGCTCATCCTGGCAGCCGGGGTGATCTGTGTGGGCTTTGCCGGCTTCGATGAATATCATCAGAGCATGGTGGACGGCCGGGGGCCTTCCCCCAAGGATGTCCTGATCGACAGTGCCGGTGCCGGGCTTGGCATTCTGCTGGTCCAGGCTTTCTGCTGGTCCACGCTGCATAAACCGAAATCGAGACGAAGAAGAAAGAAAAGATAATTCTTCTTCGCCTCATTAAAGGCACGATTGATCATGCTCCAGAGCTTAGGAACTGCTACAGAATAACTTGATCATTTGTCTCGATCATACGTTCATCTGCTTCTTCAGAAAGACTCGGCGCAGCTTACTGCGGGGTATTTGACTGCTGTTCTGTGTCCGGATCCTGTACTTCCAGCTCTTCTTCGCTGCGGCTGGCCAGTGCTGCCCGCTCTGCGATGGACATTGTCTTTTTTTCCGCCGGGACTTCTTCGGGAGCCCCGGTGTTTTTATTCTCCGCTTCTTCCTGCTTTTTCTCATTCTGGGCCTTGATGGTTACTTTGCCTCCCACAAACACCATAAAGACTCCGATCAGAATAAAGGCGGCGCCGGCACAGAAAAATCCGATCCCGGAGCCTTCGGCCCCGTCCAGATAGCCTTTACAGAGCCCCCAGCCCAGATAAGCCAGGTAAGCTCCTGCGATCAGCATCACGATGGCCGAACGGCTGTTGACGGAATCGATCCAGCCCGCCAGACCGCCTCTTGGCTTCGAAGCCGTCTGCGTTTCACTGTGATCCTCCGTCTCCGCTGCTCTTTCCGGCCTTGTCCCCTTCGTATCTGTCACACTCTCCGGCTCTGCTTCTCTGTTCTTCTGATTCTCTTCCATATTTCGTCATCCTCATACCCGATCCTGTCCAGACAGTCTGAACAGGCATCCCGGGTATCTTCCATCTGCAGGTCAGTATCTTCCGTAAAGTCTTGCCAGGGCAAGCATCCGGCCCAGAACATCCTCCGTCAGCTGTCCCTTGGTGAGACGCCATTTCCAGTTGTTTCCAAAGGTCGCCGGGGCATTCATGCGGGCTTCATTTCCGAGACACAGGTAATCCTGCATCGGGATCACCGCCAGATCACTTACACTGGACATGGCCGTGCGGATCAGCGCCCACACGCATTCCTCCACCGGCATGTCCTTGCAGGCGGTATAAGCCTGTACAAACTTCCGGTCATACTCCGAAAGAGATTCGAACCATCCCCGGGTTGTCTCATTATCGTGGGTTCCGGTGTAGACCACCGTATTGCTGGAATACTTGTGCGGCAGATAGATGCTGTCCCAGCTGGCATCAAAGGCAAACTGAAGCACCTTCATGCCCGGGTAGCCCGTATCCTCCACCAGCTTGATCACCGAGTCGGTCAGAAGGCCCAGATCCTCCGCGATCACTTCCAGATTCTTCACATTCTCCGAGAGGACCTTGAAAAGCTCGATCCCGGGTCCTTTCTCCCACTTGCCGAATTCCGCCGTCTTGTCCCCGTAGGGGATGGCATAATATTCGTCAAAGCCGCGGAAATGATCGATCCGCACCACATCATAAAGCTCCATGCAATGCTGCATCCGGCGGATCCACCACTCGTAACCGGTCTCTTTATGATACTTCCAGTCATAGACCGGATTACCCCACAGCTGTCCCGTGGCGGAAAAGCCGTCCGGCGGACACCCGGCCACAGAGACCGGTTTCTCCTCCTCGTCAAACTGGAACAATTCCGGATGAGCCCAGGTATCCGCGCTGTCCATGGCCAGATAGATCGGAACGTCCCCGATAATTTTGATCCCGCAGTTGTTGGCATAGGTTTTCAGCCAGTGCCACTGCTTGAAGAACCAGTACTGCTGAAAGCGGAAGAAACGGATCTCTTCCTCCAGACGTTCCCCGGCCTCGGCCAATGCCTTCGGATCTCTTTTGCGAAGATCCTCATCCCAGTCGCGCCAGGCTACCCCGCCCTCTTTATTCTTGATGGCCATATACAGACAGTAATCCTCCAGCCAGTCCGCATTTTTTTCCACAAAACGGGCATATTCCGGATCCTTGTCCGCATCAAATTTCGAGAAAGCCATTTTGAGGAGCTTGAATCGGTTATTGTAGATCTTTGCATAATCCACATAGCTCTCGCTCCCGCCCCAGTCACAGCTGTGGCAGTCCGCCTCCGTCAGCATACCCTCACGGATAAAGACCTCCAGATCAATAAAATACGGATTCCCTGCAAAGGTCGAAAAGCTCTGATAGGGCGAATCCCCGTAGCCCGTGGGGCCCAAAGGCAGGATCTGCCAGTATTTCTGGCCTCCCCGCACCAGCTGATCGATAAATCCATAGGCTTCCTTTGAAAAACAGCCGATCCCGTAATTGGATGGAATACTGGAAATCGGCAGCAACACTCCGCTAGCTCTCATTGTTTCCTCCTGACGTTCTGCAGTCTCTGTTATCCGATCTTTCTGCGGATATACAGAACGACATCCGCCCATACCTTCTCTTTTCCGGTCTCATTCAGGATCTCATGGCGCATATCTTTATACAGCCGTCCGCGCACATCCGTGTAACCGGCTTCTCTCATAGCGCGTACTGCCTGGGCGAATTTGCGCACGTTGACCATGCAGGGATCCTCCGCTCCGCTGATGAACAGGACCGGCATATCCTCCTTGGTGCAGTTCCAGTGCTTCGTGTCATAGGCCTTCTTCATCAGGCCGAATAACGCGATGTAGGCGTCATCGGTGAAGGTGAAGCCGCACAGCTCGGAAGCCGCATAATATGCCACGTTCTCTTTGTTGGAGCTGAGCCAGGCCAGTTTGCTTCCCTCTTTGGCAAACTTGCTGGCATAGGCCCCTAACGACATGGCCTCCAGAAGCCTGCTCTTGTGGTCCATGCCCTTCACCCTGCCCTCCAGCTTCGCGATGGTCTCGCCCATGGCCCGGGCGCCGTTCTTGCTGGGAGAACCGCAGACGATCAGCATATCGATGCAGTCGTCATGATCCGAAGCAAAGGCCCGTACCGCCAGAGAGCCCATACTATGTCCGAAAAGGATCAGAGGCACGCCGGGATACTCCTCCCGGATCCTCTGGTTTACGGTCAGGATATCCTGCAGAAGAGCCTCCGCTCCGCCACCGTACATGTATCCCAGATCCTTTTTATCCTTCACGCTTTCCCCATGCCCGCGCTGGTCATGGATCACCGACACATAACCGTTTTCTGCAAGATATTCCATAAAGGGAATGTATCTTTCTTTATGCTCGCTCATGCCATGGACCAGCTGCACGATCCCGCGCACATCCCCCTCGGGGATGATCTCCAGTCCGTAGATTTCCAGCCCGTCCGCCTCCGATGCAAAGCTGATCTGCATATGGATCGACATAGCACTGCCTCCTCTCTGGTCTCTATTCTCTGTCTGCACAGATCTTCTATATGATGTCAGGGGCAAAAAATTGCCCCTGACTATGATACGAATTTCTCCGTGCTTCGCACTCCCGAAATTCTAAAACATTCGGAATCCGCTCATTTTTCTTCGAAAAACAGCTCCTTCCTCATGTTTTGCGGGTCCCAATGTCATTACAATATGTGCAAGCACATATTTTATGACCTTTTGACTCTGGTATCATCATTATATTGCCGTGGTTTCTCGTTGTCAATTGCTTCCGATTCTGCTATACTGGTTTTCAGAAGAACGTTTACATAAAACGATTGGAAAGAAGGAGACCTTATGGGAAAGAAAAAACACCGTTCCAATCCCCCCGATAATAACACGACCCGTTCCCTCTCGGATCTGCCGATGCCGGATCTGGAACTGCCGGAGGATATCGAGGTTCCGGAGCTGACGGCCGACGGTCCTGCCCCGCTGTCGCTGGA
>CAMOQF010000093.1 GCA_946622645.1 uncultured Blautia sp. | reverse complement strand
CATGAAGAGCACGACCACCATCATCACGACCATGATCATCATCACCATCATGACCATGATCATGATGCTGACGAGATCTTCACAAGCTGGGGCCGTGAGACCATCCGGAAGTACAGCAAAGAAACCATCGAACAGATCCTGGAGACGCTCAGTACCTCTTCCGAGTACGGCCTGATTCTCCGCGCGAAGGGCATGGTGCCCTCCGAAGACGGTACCTGGATCCATTTCGACATGGTTCCGGAAGAGACCGAGATCCGCGAAGGCGCCGCCGACTACACCGGCCGTCTCTGCGTCATCGGCTCCGAACTGAAAGAAGACAGACTTGCGGAATTGTTCGCATTGTAAGAAGGGATAGATTATGCCGGATGTGACAACGCCCGTTTATCTGATCACGGGCTTTCTGGAAAGCGGGAAGACTTCCTTCCTGCGTTATACCCTCGATCAGGATTATTTCAGGATCGACGGGAAGACCCTCCTCCTGCTCTGTGAAGAAGGAGAGGAAGAATATGACCGCAAAAAGCTGGCCATGGACAATATCGTGGTGGAAGTCATCGACAAAGAAGAAGACTTTACCACGGAACGGCTCAACACGCTGGATATCCTGCACATGCCGGAGCGTGTCATCATCGAATACAACGGCATGTGGCTGGTCAGCAAGCTGGACCAGATGCAGTTCCCGAAGGGCTGGAGCATCGAGCAGCAGATCACCATGGCCGATGCCAGCACCTATCAGCTCTACATCACCAACATGAAATCACAGTTCATGGACATGGTCCGCAGCACCGACATGGTGATCTTCAACCGCTGTAAAAAGGAGGATCCGCTTCCCCAGTACCGCCGGGGCATCAAGGTGGCCAACCAGAGGGCGGAGGTCGTCTTTGAGGATGAAAACGGTGAGATGGCCAATATCTTTGAGGATGAGATGCCCTTCGACATGGATGCGCCCGTGATCGAGATCCTGCCGGAGGACTACGGCATCTGGTTTGTGGATGCCATGGACAATCCTGAGAAATATGAGGACAAGACGGTGCATTTTCAGGCGAGGGCCTTAAAGCCGCACACCCTGGACCGGAAGCATTTTGTGCCCGGCCGTACCGCCATGACCTGCTGCGCGGACGACACGACATTTCTGGGATTTGTCTGCAGCAGCGCGTATGCTCCCAAGCTCAGATCCGGTCAGTGGGTGGATGTGACCGCCCGCTGCCATGTGGAAGAACGCAAAGAATACCAGGGAAAGGGAATTGTTTTATATGCCGAGAACGTGGAACCCTGCGAACCTCTTCCGGAAGAGATGGTCTACTTCAACTGATGACGGGGATGACGGAATGTTCCTGATCGCCGGCCTTGGAAATCCGGGGCCGAAGTATGCCCACACCCGCCACAACATGGGTTTTGACACGGCGGATATCCTGATCGAAAGGCATCACATCCCGCAGAGCGGGGTCAAGTTCAACGCCATGTTCGGGAAGGGTATGATAGAAGGAACAAAAGCAGTCGTCATGAAGCCGCTGTCGTTTATGAACCTGAGCGGCGGCCCCGTCCAGCAGATGGCTTCGTTTTTCAAGATCGATCCGGCGTCCCGGCTGATCGTGATCCACGATGACATCGATCTGCCGCCCGGTCAGCTGCGCATCCGGAAGCAGGGGAGCGCCGGCGGCCACAATGGTATGAAGGACATCATAAGCAAGCTTGGAACGGAGCAGTTCATCCGGGTCCGTGTAGGGGTGGGAGCCAGGCCCAAGGACTGGGATCTGGCGGATCACGTGCTGAGCCGCTTTGACACCCGGGAACAGAAGCTGATCGACGAAGCCCTGGAAAAAGCGGCTGACGCGGTGGAGATGATCGTGACCCGGGGCGTTGACATCGCGATGAATGAATTCAATAAAAAACCTGCGAAGGAAAAAATCGCAAAACCAGTGGAGCAAGAGGCAGAAAATATATGAAAACATTACTGCAGCCGCTCACGGAACTGGCTGAGTTTGAAGAGATCCGTACCAGCCTCCCCGAAAATACAGGGATCCTGGAGGTGACAGGATGCATGGAGACCCAGAAGGTCCACCTGATGGTCGGACTTTCCGGGCTTTTTGCGTACACTTTGATCCTGGCGGAGGATGAACAGAAAGCGCGGGAGATCTGCGAAGATTATCGGTTTTACGATCCACGCGTCCTGTTTTATCCGGCCAAGGATCTTTTGTTTTTTCAGGCGGATGTGCACGGCAACCTGCTGATCCGGCAGCGGATGCGCGTGATCCGGGAGCTGATGGAGCAGAACGGTTCGACGGTCGTGACCACGGTGGACGCCTGTATGGACCTGCTGCAGCCGTTATCGGTCATCCGGTCGCAGATCAGGACGCTTCATCCCGGGGATGAGCTGGACGTTATGGATTTCCGGAAATGGCTTGCATCCTCCGGCTACGAGATGACGGGCCAGGTCGGCATGCCCGGGGAATTCTCCGTCCGCGGCGGCATTATCGACGTGTATCCTCTCACAGAGGACAACCCGATCCGGATCGAGATGTGGGGCGACGAGATCGATTCCATCCGCTCCTTCGATTCGGAAAACCAACGTTCCCTGGAGAACCTGGAGCAGATCGCCCTCTACCCGGCCGTTGAAAAGCAGGATGAAAAAGGGATGGTTTCGTTTCTGGATCATTTCCCTGCCAAAGACACGCTGATCTTCCTGGATGAGCCGAACCGGCTGGCCGAACGCGGCGAAGAGGTGGAGGAAGAATACAACCAGAGCCGCAGACGCCGGGAGGAAAAGGGAGAGGAGACCCTTCCCTCCAACTGGATCACCGGCTTTAAAAACCTGCAGAAAGAACTGAACCGGAGGAACTGTGTGTCGGTCTCCTCCCTTTCTCCGCGTCAGGGCAGATGGAAGATCACACAGAAAAAGAGCCTGACCGTCCGGTCGGTCTCGGCGTACAATTCCAGCTTTCCGATGCTGGTGAAGGATCTTTCCAGATATAAAAGCCAGGGCTTTCGGGCGGTGCTGCTTTCGGGCAGCCGCACCAGGGCGTCCCGCCTTGCCAGGGACCTGCAGGATGAAGGCCTGAGCGCTTTTTACGGCACGGATCCGGACCGTCTGCTGCAGCCCGGGGAGATCATGGTCGCCTACGGCCACGCCCGGCACGGCTTTGAATATCCGCTGATCAAATTCGCGGTCATCAGCGAGACCGACATCTTCGGCCAGGAGCAGAAGCCGAGGCACAAAAAGAAGGTCTACAACGGACAGCGGATCCGGGATTTCGCGGAGCTCTCAATCGGAGACCTGGTGGTGCACGAGCGCCACGGCCTTGGCATCTACCGCGGCATCGAAAAAGTGACTGTGGAGGGGACTGTCAAGGACTATATCAAGATCGAATACAAGGGCGGCAGCTTTTTGTACATCCTGGCGACGCAGCTGGATGCTTTGCAGAAATATACCGGCGGCGAAAACGCAGCAGCCCCGAGGCTGAACCAGCTCGGAGGCAAGGAATGGACCAAGACCCGTACGCGGGTGCAGACCGCTGTCAAGGATATCGCGGCCGACCTGGTACGTCTTTATGCAGCCCGGCAGAGCAAAGAAGGCTTCGCCTACGGCCCGGACACGGTCTGGCAGAAGGAATTTGAAGAAATGTTCCCCTACGAGGAGACGGAAGACCAGCTCCAGGCCATTGAAGAGACCAAACGGGACATGGAAAGCAAAAAGATCATGGACCGTCTGGTATGCGGGGACGTAGGCTACGGAAAGACCGAGATCGCTCTGAGAGCCGCGTTTAAAGCTGTACAGGAAAGCCGCCAGGTGGTCTATCTGGTGCCGACTACGATCCTGGCGCAGCAGCATTACAACACTTTTCAGCAGCGGATGAAGGACTTCCCCGTCCGTGTGGATATGCTGTCCCGTTTCCGCACGCCGACCCAGCAGAAGAAGACCATCGAGGCTCTGAAAAAAGGCCAGGTGGACGTGGTGATCGGGACCCACAGGGTCCTTTCCAAGGATGTACAGTTTAAAAACCTGGGGCTCCTGATCGTCGATGAGGAACAGCGGTTCGGCGTGACGCACAAGGAGAAGATCAAGCAGCTGAAGACCGACATCGATGTGCTGACGCTGACAGCCACGCCGATCCCTCGGACGCTGCACATGAGCCTGATCGGGATCAGAGACATGAGCGTCCTGGAGGAACCGCCCCTGGACCGTATGCCGATCCAGACCTATGTGATGGAGTATGACGAAGAGACCATCCACGAAGCCATCAGCCGTGAGATGCGCCGGGGCGGCCAGGTGTTCTACGTCTACAACCGTGTGAACGACATCTCCGAGGTGGCCTTCCGCCTTTCCCGCCTGATGCCGGAAGCCAGGGTCTCCTTTGCCCACGGGCAGATGAGCGAGCGGGAGCTGGAGCAGATCATGTACCGCTTCATCAGCGGAGAGATCGATGTGCTGGTGACCACCACCATCATCGAGACAGGGCTTGACATTTCAAATGTCAACACGATGATCATCCATGATTCGGACCGTTACGGCCTTTCCCAGCTGTATCAGCTGCGGGGGCGCATCGGCCGTTCCAACCGGACCGCCTACGCTTTTCTGATGTACAAAAAAGACCGGATGCTTCGGGAGACGGCGGAAAAACGTCTGGCTGCCATCCGCGAGTACACGGACCTTGGCAGCGGTTTCAAGATCGCCATGCGGGACCTGGAACTCAGGGGCGCCGGCAATCTTCTGGGCGCACAGCAGCACGGCCACATGAACGCCGTGGGGTATGACCTGTATGTCAAAATGCTTTCCGAAGCCGTACAGGAAGCGAAAGGCATCGAGACGATGGCTGATTTTGAGACCACCATCGACCTGATCATGGATGCTTATATCCCGGAAAGCTACATCCCCAACGAAGGCCAGAAGCTGGACATCTATAAAAGGATCGCCGTCATCGAAAACGAGCAGGACTATGATGAGATGCTGGAGGAGCTGCTGGACCGCTTCGGCGATCCGCCCAAAGCGGTCCTGAACCTGTTGAAGATCGCGCTTGTCAAGGCGGAAGCGCACCAGGCCTATATCACCGAGATCCGCCAGAACCACAGGGAGATCCGGATCACCCTGTACGAAAACGCAAAGCTTGATCCCGCCAGGATCCCGGTGCTCCTGGACAGATATCGCAGGCGGCTCACCTTCACAGCCGGGAAAGAACCTTATTTTATCCTGCAGTACCAGGGAGACCTGCTTACGGAACTGAAAGACCTGATTTCGTTGCTTGGCCATAAAGACTGAAGTCCGCTTTTATTCCGACATCAGGAGGTAGAATTATGCAGAAGGTACAATGGGGCGTGATGGGAACAGCCAACGTGGCTGGCTGGGGAACCATTCCGGGTATGAAGAAGGCTGACAATTGTGCATTATACGCGATCGCCGGCCGGAGAATGGAAAAAGCCGAAAGCTATGCTTCCCGGTTTGGGTTTGAAAAAGCATACGGAAGCTACCAGGAGCTTCTCCTGGACGAAAACGTACAGGCGGTCTATATACCGCTTCCGAACAATCTGCACCTGGAATGGGTGAAAAAAGCCCTGCAGGCCGGCAAACACGTCCTGTGTGAAAAACCGCTCTCCCTCAATGCGGCAGAAGCTGCTGAGATGTATAAGACCGCCGAGGAAAACCATGTCCTTCTGATGGAGGCGTACGCCTATCTGCACAGCCCTTACGTCGAGAGCCTTAAGAAGGACGTGCAGAGCGGGATCCTCGGGGAGATCGATTATCTGGAGACGGCGTTTATCACCCAGGGATACAAAGACGATATCAGACTGAAAAAGGAGCTGGGCGGAGGCGCCATGTATGATCTGGGGTGCTACTGCACCACCATGATCCTTTCGCTGGTCGATTCTGATCCTGTGCTGGTAAAGGCGGACGCTGATTTTTCGGATCAGGGCGTGGATCTGATGAGCGCCGGGCTGATCCGGTTTGAAAACGGCGTGAGGGCCTCCTTCAACGTGGGAATGATCCTCGGGGTCGATTCGGACTCCCGGTTCGACAGACTGTATATTCATGGTTCTGAGGGAATCCTGAGATCGGACGTTGCCTACAACGCGGAAGGCGACGTCAGCTACACGATCGAGACGAAGGAAGGGAAGAGCGAGAGAAGGATCTCTGTTCCCAACAACTATGCGCTGGAATTCGAGCAGTTCGGGCGCTGCCTCCTTGCAGGAGAAAAGCCGCATATTACGCCTGGCTTTTCCCTGAAAAACGCGGAACTGATCGATACGCTGCTCCGGGAGGCAGGTTATCACTGACAGAGAAAAACCTGAACATGGGGCTGTCGCACTAAGTGCGGCGGCCTTTTTGCTGTCAAAGCCTGATCAGAAGCGGACACGTTTTCCGCAGCAAAAGAAAATACCGGGCCAGAAGGTCCGGTATTATAATCACATACAGAGAATCGTCGACAACGGTCAACAAGGGAAGGATTCGAACCTTCACGGCCGCCGCGGCAAGCCGGGCGGCCACGGGATTATTCATCCCGCGCGTCTACCGTTCCGCCACCTCTCCTAAGGCAGAGAAGTAACCGTAATCTGCACTGCTGTATGGATTAAGCGTTGGTATTCTGTATGAATCTCTGTATAAAAGGTATCATAAATCATACAAAGATGCAATCCATATTTTCCGGCCGGGAGCACAGGATTCACGTCTTGTGCATAAGCGCCTGCTGCTATACAATAGGAGTCATACGGAAGAATTCTTCAACATAGTAAGAAGGAGGGGCTGCATGTCGTTATTTAACCGAAAAAACACAAGAAAAACAGTCAATTCCGAAGACTTTCCCGCCTATCCGATGGAGAAAAAAAAGGAGCTTGTAACAGCAGTACTGACCACGCTTTTCGGAGAACCGAAGTTCTACGGCTCCACAGATGAAAAGATCGTTCAGCTTGCGACAGAGTCTGCCAAATCAGATCCGGAATTTCTTTTTAAGCTCACCTGTTATGCGCGGAATGTGGGCAATCTTCGTTCGGTAAGTCATGTTCTCGCCTGCGTGATCGCCCGGGAAGCGCGCGAATATACCCGCCCTGTGATCCGGTCCATCGTGGTACGTCCTGACGATATCACCGAGATCATGTCCTGTTACCGGCTGATGTACGGCAAACCGTTCCCGAATGCAATGAAGAGAGAGATCGCGCAGGTGATCCAGCGTTTTGATGAATATGGCCTTGCCAAATACAACAGAAAACATGCATCCATGAAATTCCGGGATGTTCTCCGCATCACGCATCCGACGCCCAGGGACGAACAGACGGCAACGCTGTTCCGGAAAGTCCTGGACGATACGCTGGAAACTCCTTACACCTGGGAGACTGTACTGTCCGAACGCGGCAATACCAAAGAAGTATGGGAAGAGCTGATCGCCTCCGGACAGGTCGGCTATATGGCGCTTTTGCGGAACCTTCGCAATATCGTAGAGAGCGGAGCGGACGTATCTCCGGTCCTGAAGCTCCTCTCTGATCCGGAGATGGTGAAAAAGAGCAGGCAGCTTCCCTTCCGTTTCCTCAGCGCGTATCTGATGCTCAGAAAAGAAGAGCTCGTGACGCCGGAGATCCATGATGCCCTTGAGCAGGCGCTGCTCACATCCGTGGACAACATGGAAACAATACCCGGACGCACCCTGATCGCGGTGGACGTTTCCGGTTCCATGGGGCTGCCGGTTTCAAGAAAAAGCATCATCAGGTCTTCTGACATCGCGGTCCTGCTGGGAGCATTGTCGAACCGCCTGTGCGAAGAGGCGGTCGTCTGCTATTTTGACTGTCCGGGACACTGGTCCGCACTGCCGGAACACAAAGGATATATGATCAGGCAGTTTGAAAAGGACGCTTCCGTCCTGGATATCTGCGCAAATTATCGCTGCAGAGGCGGAGGAACGGAGATGGATCTGCCGATGCTCTATGCGCTCGAGAATGATCCCGAGGCTTCACGGAGACCCTTCGACCGTATCGTTTATTTCAGCGACAATGAATGCAACCGTGCCTACGATGGGCTGAATAAAACCGTACAGGGTATGGTGGATCGGTACCGGAAGCGGTATAACCCGGATTTCTGGGTACACGGCGTAGACCTGCAGGGATATGGAACGCAGCAGTTCTGCGGAAAACACTTCAATCTGATCGCAGGCTGGAGCGACTATGTCCTGCCTTTTATCAACCAGGCTGAAAAGGGCTTCGACTCTCTGGTGCGGCAGATCGAAGCATATCAGGCCGGCTGAGCACCTGAGAGAGAGGTTAGAGATGGACAGAAATAAAGAGATCACAACGAGCCAGCTTCTTCTCACTGAAGAAGGAGAGCTGTACGAGCCGGGCTGGTCCCGGAGGATGGTCCAGCAGTATAAAAGAGACATGATCAAAGCGCCCGCCTTCCGGATCAAGGAATGGGACTATTATCTGGTCCTCAGTGATTCGTTTGCGGGAGCCTTTACGATCTCTGATGACGGCTACATCGGACTGCAGTCCGTTTCGCTGCTTAAGTTCGGCGAAGATCCATGGGAGCATACCGAGACAGTCCTGAACGCGTTTCCCATGGGAAAGCTGCATCTGCCCGAGGATTCTTCCGAAGGGATCACCGAGTATAAGGATAAACGGCTTCGCATGAGATTCTCCGTCGGAAAGAACAGCCGCCGCATCCGGTGCGAATTTAAAAACTTCTGCGACGGAAAGACCCTGAAGTGCGACATCTTTCTCCGCCAGCCGGATATGGATACAATGGTGATCGCCACCCCCTGGGACAAAAAGCATGCCTTCTATTACAATCAGAAGATCAATTGCATGCGCGCCTCCGGTTACATCGAGTTTGACGGAGAAAGGCTGGAATTTGATCCTGCCAGAGATTTTGGAACGCTGGACTGGGGCCGCGGTGTCTGGACATATGACAATACCTGGTTCTGGGGATCCGGCAACGCGGACCTGGACGGCAATGCTTTTGGATTTAACATCGGCTATGGCTTCGGCAACACAAGCGCGGCTACCGAGAACGTGATCTTCTGGAACGGAAAAGCGCATAAGCTCGACGATGTGACCTTCCATATCCCCGACAGCAGCTACATGGATCCCTGGAAGTTCACCTCCTCTGACGGCCGGTTTGAGATGGATTTTGTCCCCGTGCTCGACCGCGCCGCCAACCTGGATTTCAAAGCGATCGTGTCCGACCAGCATCAGGTCTTCGGCCGCATGACCGGGACTGCCATCCTCGACGACGGCACAGAAGTCCATGTCAAAGATATCATGTGCTTCGCCGAGAAAGTACACAACAGATATTGATCATTTCACAGCAGTGAGAGTGTAATGGACGATTATCATTTCAGAGCAGCGAAAGACCATAATAGATATGATCCATCTCTCTGATTCCTTATATCCCGGCCGGTTTCCGGAGGTGATCTGTTTTCTGACAGACCGCACTCGAGAAAAACGGGTGATTTGAA
>CAMOQF010000092.1 GCA_946622645.1 uncultured Blautia sp. | reverse complement strand
GAAAATGATTAAAAATAAGTATGTTGCATTTGTTCTGTTTGTAATTGCGGTTCTGGCTATTTGGAATCTGCTCGATTATTTGTATTCGACTTTTATCACCGGAAGTTCTTATCAGTTTGCGGCGGGAATCGACATGGGTCTGCCTGTAGTGGTTGCAGCGGTTGTCGGATATTTTTTGATCTTAAAGAGGAACTCTGATTGAGTCAATCTGAGTGTCCGGGCTGGCGGACTGGCTGCGGTACTGTGTCGGACTCATGCCGACAGACATTTTAAAAAGCCGGCTGAAGTAGTATGGGTCGGAATATCCTGTAAGCGAAGAGATCTGCTTGATGTTGATCGGAGGAAAAACACGGAGCAGGTCTTTTGCTTTTGTCATCCGCTTCTCCATGATGTATTCGTTTGGCGAGATTCCGTAAGCCTTTTTGAACAGGGTGCTCAGGTATGACGGGCTGACGTGATACTTCGCTGCAATGTCCTTCATGGTGATCTGGGAAGTGTAGTTCCGGTCCAGTTCTTCACGGATGGTTCCGGGAAGATCATCCGAGATGTTCTGATAGTACTGCGCATCGGAGTATCTGCGGAGATAGTCCAGAACCTGGTTTTCCAGCTCGTGGTAATCGCACGTCATGCTTAAGGCTTCGTCGACAAAGGTGCGGATATCATCCGAGTAGTGATCTCCCCTGAGGATCTCGAGCAGGCGGATCAGAGAAGCTTCTAGTCCATTCTGGGTGGCTTTGTTCATCTGACACTTTTTCAGAAACAGGGATATGCTTTCCTGAAAATCGAGGTAGCGTTTTTCACGGATCATTTCGTGCAGCTTCGTTTCCTGCGCGGCAGTAAGCCATCCATGATCGGATGGCTGCTGGATTTTTTCGGTTACCTCCTGAAGGGAAGAGGCAGAAAAACGGATGTTCTGTACTGCGAAGTATTTCAGATCGATATAGGAGGAGCGCAGCTGTTCCAGCGGGATGGTTTTGTCGTATGAGATAAGGGTGACCGGCACCGGAATACTTCCACAGGAACGAAACAGCGTTTCGGCCAGAGTCCGGATCGGGATGAGTACGTCCTCGGCCGAGGCGGCGATGACCAGCATCTCATTCTGGTTTTCTCCATAGATGTTCCACACATCCAGCTGCCTGGGGATCGCGGAAACAAACTCTTTCATCGTCAGCTCGAACAGGGCAGGGGAGCCTTTCGGTATGAAGGGATCAAACTGGCTGTTTTTGACCAGCAGATAAGATCCGGCGATCATATAGAAACAGTAGTAATGGGAATATTCCTCCATAGAGCGCGCAAGCTCCGAAACAGGTTTCTGGGTATGAGCACCGCGGAACAGGTGATTCAGATACAGATACTGTTCCTGTTTGCGGCTGGAGGAGAGACGTTCCTTGATATCGGTCAGCAGGGCGGACAGCTGATCCGTATGGATCGGTTTGAGAATATAGTCCATTACCTGGTACTGGATCGCTTTCTGTGCATACTTGAAATCCGAATATCCGCTCAGGATGACGCGAACCGGATGCAGATCATGCTGATCGAGTGCTTCGAGCAGAGCGATTCCGTCCATCACAGGCATTTGTATGTCCAGAAAGACAACATCCGGGTTCAGCTCGCGAATCATTTCAAAGGCTCTTTTGCCGTTCCCGGCCTGAGCGATCACTTTGAAATCCGGATCGGCCTCCTCAATACTTCTTATGATACTTTTGCGAAGATATGGTTCGTCGTCGACAACGATTGATCGGATCATGACATGTCCTGCGCTTTCCCAAATGATGACTCCTGCCCGCCAGAGTGTTTCATCTGAATTATAAATCATACGCGTAAAAAAGGAAACCATGTAAGAACTGGATCAGATGATCGAAAAAAATCCATTCGATTCAGAAGAATGTCCATGTGTTTTCAGACGAAAGCCGGGTAAAATATGCGTATCATTTATAGACTTCATGGTACGGAAAGGAGTGGAAGATGAAAATGAAGAAGTGGGTTCTTGGAGCGCTCGGGTTAATGTGCACAGGGCTTTTCGCAACGGCTGCCTGCGCAGAAACGCTGACCGTTATGATCGGATCGGAGGACAGTGGCGGCGTTGCAGTGAAGGCGGCAATGGATAAGGCCGCGGAGATCATGGGGATCGATCTGGAGTACAGTGTGTTTCCGACAGATCAGTTCCTGAATGTCCTGAACACGAAAGGTGCCACGGGAAATCTTGATGACGTGATCTTTACATCCTATTCTCTGTCGGATCTTCCCTACAATGAATTTGCGGAATTGTCCGGAGACTGGCAGGAGAAGATCACCGATACGACAAGGCAGTTTACGGTAAATCCGGAAACCGGGGAGACCGTTTTTGCACCGTTCGGCCCGGAGAGTAATTTCGGACTGGCGTACAACAAAAAGGTCCTGGAAAATGCGGGTGTGACGGTTCCAATTGTGAATTACAGTGATTTCCTGGAAGCGTGCGAGAAGATCAAGGAGACCGGTGTGACGCCGCTCTATGTATCCGCACAGGAAAACTGGACACCGCAGATCCTTCTGCTGACATCCTTCACCACCACCCTTATGAAGGACGATCTGGTGGATCAGCTGACGACCAATCAGGTCAAGCCGCAGGATGTGGAAGGCATCGTAAAGATCTGGGATAATGTCTGCAAGCTGCAGGATGCCGGCATCCTGAACGAAGACTACCGGTCGGCCACACATGATATGGGCAAGAAAGCCGTAGCCAACGGCGAGGCAGCGTTTTACTGTGTTACGGACGGTGCATATGGTGAGATTATGAACGAATATCCGGACCTGATCGATGATGTAGGTCTGACGATCTGCCCGATGTGGGACAATGAGGAAGATGCGTTTGTGATGGCAAACCGTTCCTGCAGATGCCTGGCAGTTGCAAAGAACAGCAAGAACCTTGATCTGGCAAAGGAATTCGTCAATACCTGTATTACCGAAGAAGTCATGACCACATATTATGAGCTTTCACCCGGAGCGGTTCCCTACAGGGATCTTGGCTTCTCACTCCCGATGAGTTCCTGGAATGAGGAGATGACGGCGCTTTCCGAGACGTTCCCGACCTACGGTGACTGGTGCAACGCGCTTTACGACGGCAAGCCCAAGATGAATCCGTTCTTCGGAGATTTCGACCTGAGGGTTCAGTCCATGTTCAGTGGCAAGACTGCAGAGGAAGCCGTGACGGAGTGGTATACAAAATATGCGGAAGATGCAAAGGCCAAGCGCGTGGAAGGTTTTTGATCATGAATGAGTGGGGATGCGGACGGGAAACTGTCCGCATCTTTTTTTCTCACGGACCAGACACGCATGGACTGTGACGCTATGATACAGGCAGACAGAGGTATGACCAATGAAAAAGAAGAAATCCATCTATGCCTGGTGGTTACTGCTGCCGGCAATCCTCATTTACGCGATCTTTTTTATCATCCCGAATGTGGCCGGAATGGCACTGGGCTTTACAGACTGGAATGTCTATTTTTTTGATGATATCCGTTTCAACGGTCTGGAGAATTTTGCCCGTCTGTTTGGGGAAAAAACGTTCTGGATCGCGGTAAAGAACACATTTTATTTTGCAATCATGACCGTTGTACTCAAAAACGTTCTGGGCTTTCTGCTTGCTCTTGCCGTCCGGCGCGAGAGCAGGTTCAATTCTTATCTGCGTACGGTCATCTTCCTGCCGATCATGATCAGCAGCATCGTAGTCTGTATCATTTTTGTCTCGATCTATAATCCGTCAACCGGTATCCTGAATCAGTTTCTGAACGGGATCGGGCTGCACGCACTGGCAAAATCATGGCTCGTGGACGAAAGATATGCGATGAATGCCATTGTCGCGATGGAAGTGTGGCAGTGGGCAGGGCTCAACATGCTGATTTTCTACTCCGGTATGCAGGCCATTCCGTCAGAATACTATGAAGCAGCGAAAATAGACGGGGCATCCTACTGGCAGGAAGTACGCTATGTCATGCTCCCGCTTATGGTACAATCCTTTACGATCACCTTTATTTTCAGCATTATTTCAGGCCTGAAGGTGTTCTCTCAGGTTTACGGGACGACCAACGGAGGGCCTGCCGATTCGACCCAGGTTATGGCAACGTTTCTTTATCGCAGCTTTTCGCACGGTCATTATGGTTATTCCGCTGCGGTCGGATTTGTTTTCATGGTGCTGATCATGCTGTTCTCTGCCATTGTATTTGGCATACTCAGAAAGAAAGAGGTGGAATATTGATGGCCGGAAGGAGAAAATTCATCATTGCCAGAGTTCTGCTGTTTATCGTAAGCCTCGTTTACATTATTCCGGTGTGGATGGTACTGATCAATTCCTTTAAGGTAACGGCTGAAGCAAACATGATGGGAATCTCGCTTCCATCGGATATGGTATTTCATTTTGAAAACTACAGGGAAGTCATACGTACCGGCGGGATCATAAGAGGGTTCATAAATGGTATCATAGAATCCCTGCTGTCCGTGATCCTGATCATTATAGCCGCTTCAGCAGCAGGGTTTGTGATCGCCCGCAGGAACTCAAGGCTTTCCAACGCGGTATTCATGCTGTTTATCATGGGCCTGATCGTTCCGGTAGCATATATTCCGACGTACCTGGTCCTCGACAGACTGCATTTGCTCGATACCTATACAGGCATTATACTGATTTTTACGACATACGGCCTTCCGCAGTCGGTCTTCCTGTATGTTCAGTTTGCCAAGACGATCCCCCGTGAGCTGGATGAAGCGGCCATATTGGACGGGTGCAGTACAATGCAGCTGTTTACCAGGGTCATTTTTCCGCTGCTGCGGCCAACGACAGCAACGGTGTTTGTTCTGTCTTTTGTCGGCGCGTGGAATGATGTTATGATTCCCATGTTCTTCGTGAACGGGAACAAATGGGCACTGCCGCTGACGGTTTACAACTTTTATGGAGGTTACATGAAGTCCTGGAATCTGGTCTTTGCCGATATTATGCTGACGATTGCGCCGCTGATCGTTGTGTATCTTCTGGCGCAGAGACAGATCGTATCGGGCATGACGGCAGGCGCTGTAAAGGGCTGACATGAAAATTGCGATCATGAGGAAGAAGTCGGTGAAAAATCAATCATCCAAAAAGATAATCTACTCGGACTTTCAGAAAAGACTGTTTATGATCATTACATGGTTTCTTCTGCTTCTGCTTCTGATCGCCTCCGTAATGACCGGAATTTATGTGTACAACAATCGGCTTGATAATCTGCAGAGCTATTATCAGGAGTCCGTAAGATCGCAGGCCGCAAAGGTGGATCAGCTGGTACAGGATATGGTGAACATTTCCATACAGGTGGTCGCCAGCAGTGCTGTGCAGGAAGTGCTGATGCAGCTGGATGGCTTTGAAGGTCAGGAGAACTATTTTGAGAATCATCCTGCGCAGAAGCAGACGCTGGAGAAGGCATGCAGTTCGATCAATCTAGCCGGGAACAGGGTGGATGCCATCTATATTTTCCGCAGTCCCTGGGATTTCTTTTCCTACAATACGGTCCGATACGATCAGGAGAAGGTAGAAAGTTTTTTTGCTTCCGACGAGTATGCCGGATATATTGACTGCGGGGACAGCTACTATAAACTGACGGCTCCGCATCGGGATATATGGACCGTACGTGATCCGGACCAGGTCATCTCTCTGATCCGTCCGATGATCACGACCTACTACAACCGCAAAAAGATCGCCATGCTGGAGGTACAGTACCGGCTTGAAAAACTGGAAAAGCTGTTTGAAGAGACGGAGAAGGAAGGGTTCTCATGGCTGCTCGTACGCGAAGATGACCAGGAGGTTCTTTACGCATCCGATGAGGAGCTCTCCCATGCAAAGGCGGCTGTTCTGGAAGCAATCCGGGATGAAAAACTTACGGCCTGTGATCCGGGCAGCTTCGGACGGGCAGTTGGAATCCGCAGACAGCTGGCGGAGGAAGGCTGGACGCTGGTCGGACTTCGTGACCGCTTGTTTTACGTGCGGTCACTGTATTCCATCGTCGGCCTGATCATTCTGATGTTTGCCCTGTTCGGGGTGATCGCTGTCGGCGGGATCTATGTTGTTACAGAGCGCATGACCCGGCCGATCCGTGACCTGCGCGAATCATTGTCAAACATCACACTGGAGGATGTGAAGATTCCGGATCAGATGCGGGGGAATAATGAGATCGAGCTTTTGAAGGACAGCTTTCAGGGAGTGTTAAACCAGCTACAGAAGTCCGCGATTGAGCTTCAGCAGGCTCAGAATGCCCAGTATGAAGCCAGGATAGACGCGATGCAGGCCCAGATCAATCCGCACTTTCTGTACAATTCCCTGATGTCCATCAGCGCTGCCGGACAGGAAAAGGATATATCAAAGGTCCAGGAAATGTGCAGTCAGCTCGGCGACCTTTTCCGCTATGTTTCCTCGGGCGGAAATCAGGCGACCATGGAGCAGGAACTGGAGAACGCAGAAAAGTACCTCACATTCATGAAATACAGATACATGGACGAACTCAGTTACAGGATCGAACGGTCCGGCGATGAAACGGTGATGGTTCCGAAGCTGATTCTGCAGCCAGTCATGGAAAACTGTTTTAAGCATGGCTTTTCCAACATGGAGCCTCCATACCGGGTCGGCATTCGGTATACGTGTCAGGATGGAAAATGGATGGCAGAGGTTTCCGATAACGGCGAAGGATTTCCTGAAAATGCAGGAGAACTTTTCCTGGGCCGCGAAGCGGGGCGGGAGGACAAAGATCATACGGACTGCGCCGGAAGCATACCTGATGTAAGCGGAGAGCATATGGCGCTCAGGAATATCTATGTCCGGCTGCACGCCATGTACGGCAGCAGTATGATTTTTGAACTGGAGAATGGTGAGAACGGAGGCGCTGTGGTTCGCCTGGGCTGCCTCTGAAGACAGCCCGGGTGAGACACTGACCGGGAAAACAGACGGTGGATCAGAGAAAAAGGGATAGTGGAATGGAAAAACAAAACCGTTCAAATCGGGGGGAGAGAGAAGATCGAAGCAGGCGGCTTTTTTCAAAGCAGCCTGCTTCGTGGTATGGGGATCGATGGAAGGAAGCCTTTCCGGCCGGAAACGGAAAAATCGGTATTTCCGTTTACGGTTCCGTAAAGAAGGAGACGATCCTTGTCAATCACAACAGAAGCTGGCACTGGGGGATCAGAGGAGAATTGCCGGATGTCAGTGAGGCGCACAGAAGGACAAGGCACCTTCTCCTGGAAGGCAGGTTCCGGGAAGCCAACGGACTGACGTCAGATGCACTTTTGAAGGCAGGATATCAGTCAGGCCTGTTTTTTCCGTGCCCTGTCGGGGACATCCGGCTGGTCAATGAGGATGACCGGCCATTTAGCGATTATGAGCGAGAGCTGGATATGGAACGCGGTGAGATCCATACGCGCTGGAGACAGGGGAAGACAAACTGTTCGAGAAGCTGCTTTGTGTCCAGAAAGAGAGACATGATCCTGCTTCGTATGATCAACTCGGAGGGAACCGGTACTGTGACGGCAGCTGCGGACCTTCACAGGACCTTCGGCGCAGATGAACAGAGAATGAGAGAGGAAGCACGGATCGACCATACCGTTTCGGATGGGACCGCAGTTTACTGTGTGTGCACGCCAGAGCATGTATTTGGGTTAGCCATAAAGGTGATCGAAACAGACGGAACTATACAGGCAGCGGGGGAGGGGCTGCGGATCAGCCACTTTTCCAGGGCTGTGATCGCTGCCAGGGTGTATGGCGATTTTGACGTTTGTGCCGGGCCGGATGCTGCCCGGGAAAGCCTGCAGTCTCTCGGTTCCGACACAAGCTATGAAAGGCTGCTGGAGGAACATGTTCAGCTGCACCGGCCGCTCTTTGAAAGTGCCGATGTGAGGATCGAAGGAAATACCGGCCGTGGTACCGGGGATCGTCAGACGGGGCGCGGCTGCGGGATGGAATGCCATGAGGAAATGACAGAAGAGGAACTGCTCCATCAGGCCATGTCGGGGGAAGTTCCGGTGTGTCTGTGGGAGAGGCTGTGGCATTACGGCAGATATCTGTTCATTTCCGGCACTGCCCCAAAGGAGCTGCCCTTTGGCATGTACGGGCTGTGGGGCGGCAGATATGATCTGCTCTGGAGCCACAATATGGCCAATATCAATCTGCAGATGATGTACTGGCACTGCGGAACTGGCGGGCTGGGAAGTTTTGAAAGATCCGTCGCAGAGTATTATACGGGACTGATGAATGATTTTCGGGAGAACGCCGTGAAGATATGCGGCATGCACGGTATTCTGATTCCGGCCGGGACAACACCCGGATACGGACTGATGAACCAGATCGTACCGGTGATCGTGAACTGGATCAGTGCGGCGGGCTGGATCGCCTCCCATATGTACGATTATTACAGATGGACCCGTGACGAGGAGCTGCTAAGGGAAAAGATCCTGCCGTTTATGCTTGAAACAGCCTGCTTCTATGAGGAGTATCTGGTGAAGGATGAAAGAGGATACCGTGTCCTGCCTTCCGTCTCCCCGGAGAATACACCGGGAAATCTTCAGAATGAGCATTTGAAGCATATGGCACATGCCTGCCCGACTGCGCGCAATGCTGCGATGGACGTGGCAGTCCTGAAGGAGTTCTTTTCCCATCTGGTCCGGCTGTGCAGTGAAAAAGGACTTTATACAGAGAAGATCCGCGGGTGGGAGGATATCATTGCCGGCTTGCCGCAGTACAGGGTGAATTCTGACGGAGCGGTGAAGGAATGGCTCGATGATGATCTGGCGGATTTCTATGAACATCGTCATCTGTCCCATCTCTATCCGGTATTTCCCGGTGATGAGATCATGCGCAGCCCGGGAAAGATTGATCAGGAGACTTTTTCCAGAGCGGTAGAGCTTCGTGTGCAGGGAGGCCAGACCGGATGGTCCATGGCATTTGCGGCATGTATTCACGCACGGCTCGGAGAAGGCAGCAGAGCACTTGCGTGCCTGGAGAACCTGAGCAGAAGCTGCCTGACACGCAGTCTCTTTACGCTGCACAATGACTGGAGGGACATGGGACTCACGCTTGATCTGGACGAATTCGACGAGAGTACAGATCATGCACCAATGCAGTTGGATGCACAGATGGGAATCATAGCCGCGATCCAGGAAATGCTGTTCAGGCATTATGAGAATCATCTTTGGCTTCTGCCAGCCATCCCGCCGAAATGGAGCCGGGGAGAAGTGAAGGAGTTTCGCTTCCTTTACGGATCCGTCTCATTCTCGTGGGATCTTTCTGAAAACAGGGTAGACTGTGAAATAAAAACACAGCCCCGTCAGAATGTATTCCTGTATGTGGGGAAGGTGGGCATGTACAAAATGCTGACCGCTGATGGAGAAGGCCGGATCAGCAGGACATTTTCTTTTGACTGAATGTGATACCCACGGGGTCAGTTCATTTCATCGTGCCGGGCTTTTTCTTATTGTTCGCTGTGTGCATCGATCCAGAGTTC
>CAMOQF010000091.1 GCA_946622645.1 uncultured Blautia sp. | reverse complement strand
AGCTATAATGCGACTTTCAGCCAGATTCACCACTTTGCGGTGAATAATTCAGGATAATTTCGCTTCTTCCGTTTTCCCTTCAGGAATTAAGGATAATCCAAGGCTTTCCAAATCCATAACAGAAGGAACACTGTTAGATTCTTCCAGATATAAAGTATTCATTCTTTCATGCGAAGTCACCACAAACCATGCATACCCGTTTCTATAAAAAGAAGGATCCATCGGGTATTGTGGATAATCCCAATCCCAAATCGTACTTACTCTTTCAATTACAGGCAATATATCTATATCTGCACGGTAAGTTACCATGCGATACAAATGATTTCTATCGTTTTGTGTCTTCGTACCCGGCCATTCTGATACATACTGCGAATGTAGTTGAAATGAGGATAAATCTTTTTTGATCTGTCTGGCACTGTTTGATAGCTTTTCATTCTCACGATAACGAAAATAAACTAACGAAAAAGCATCGCTACATGCAAGTACTGCACGCAAAAAATCACGTGAAATAAGACTATCTTCACACCCATCTACATAAAACTTATTATAGTATCTCATCTATCTCTCCTCGTTACTGTAGGTGAACTGCATGGCTTCGGACCGGATGTCTGTAATGCTCTTTACTGTCCCGTCATTGTTGTAGGCATAGCTCTGGCTGACGGCCTGGTTCCAGCGTTGTATGTAGAATTACCAATTGCAGCCGGTCGACACACCGACTGGCTGCAACCCTGAGGTCAGAATACAATGGAAATGGAAGGCATCCATGTAATTCATCCGGATCACGTGTATCTTATGAGATTATATCCAGTCTGATCCTGGTATCATTAGCATCAGTAATGTAATCAAAGTTTGAAAAGACCAGATTCCCCAAGTTTTTATAGTACTCAATAACCTTTTTATCTTTTGAGTATATTTCCACATATTCACAATCATATATAAGTACAAGGATGATGCATTTGCTGTTCATGAAATCTTCAAATGATTGAATTTCTCCATCAAAATTCTTTCCAGGATACGCCATCATCTTTGCAAATGTAATATAATGTGGTTTCTGGATAATCTTATTCAGAAGTTCTCCTGTATAAAAACTATACTCGAAAAAATCTGTATTGGTATTCAATATCCATCCTTCAGTCTGATCCTGATCTATGTACCAATTATACTTTCCTACATCAATTCCTGATAATACTTTAGATAAAGCTTTATTACATTCACTGTATATTTCAAATGAAACACCTCTGATGCTCATATATCATCCTCCAAAAATCATCTGCAGTCCAGTTGTGAAACTACCACTTAAAGGTCTTATGAGTACATCATCTGCAACACCAATACCAGTTGCATCATCTACTGAAAGAGCACCAATACCTATAGCACTTCCAATCACCAACAAACCTCCTAAGATTGGATTCCACGAAAATGTATACGCTCTACCTCGTTTCCCATTTTCCTAATCATGGTAATGACCTCCATTTTCATCGTGAGGATGTTGTTTGGGATTCCCATGATCATCGTGATCATAATCTTGGCTAAAACACTTCTGGAGGATACGCACCTTCCGGTTTGGGAACTGTTTTAATCCACTCTATTGAAGTTTGAACATCCAATAATTCGCAGCTATCCATATATTCCGTATAAGAAAAAGGTCCATATACTAAACAGTTTTCGGCATCAACAAGATAATACTGTTGAGTTTGATATGTGTCGCTATTTGTATTTACGTTATCTTTTCTCAGCTTTTTTATCTGTTTGATTCCTATCCATCTTTCACTATACCAAAATTCTTCAATAAATGCTCCTATGACTTTTGAGTGCCTTCTTGATAAAACTATTTCTTCAGCATTTATATGCTCTAGCTCATAATCATTCGGCAAAGCATACGACCAATCTGCCAGACCTGGAGCACATCCTACTGCATTCAATAGATAAATCAGCAAAATTGAAAACACTAGAACCACATTAATGCTTTTCTTCAATGAAAATAGTCTCATAAGAACACTCCCAGTTGTATCGATCCAGGACTCCAACTTCCTGACAGGCATATCCGAAATAGTAACCGCGGTAGCGGAAGGGGTTCCGTTTCCCGATGGTGCCTGCCAGGGTTCCGGTGCTGCTGATGGGGTTGCCCCAGGCGTCATATTCATACCGTACCACTTCCGTGCCGTTTTCGTCAATCAGGGCGATGATGTCGTTCTGGGCGTTCCGGACAAACAGAGGTCACCAGCAATCCGCTTCGCTGCTTGCTGCTACACCAGGCCACATTGCGGCCCGGTGTACGTACCGTTTGCTGCCGGACGCATCATAATACTGCACCTGCAGCCTGCATGAACCGCTTCCCGCGTCGGTGATGTCCGCCCGGACATACATGGAAAAGGTATAGGTCTTCCCTTTTACCACTGTAACACTTTGTTTCCAGCTTCCGTAACCGCCGGTTGCGGATGAGACAAATTTGAGGGACCTTCCAAGGCCGTATGGTATATACGAGCTGTTGGTGTTGATGCTCCCGACCGCGATGCTGCTTTCCCCCGTTTTCTGCCAGGGGGAGCCGGATGTCAGCATCACCAGCGGATCTTTCAGCAGCTGCACCACCGGCGCCTGCATCTTTGAACTGCCTCACAGCCGGTTGCTCCCGCCGTCCCCCGACAGGTACCTGGCGGATACCGCGCTGCCCAGGCTGTCATAGGCAGACACAGGGCTCCCGAGGGTGTTGAAGCGGATGGTCTCTTTCCGTCCTTTCCGGTCTGTGACGGTGGTGCTGCCCGGCCTGCCCCGTCCGTCACCTTTGTGACACGGATCCCGTTATACGTGACTGTCAGCGTGTTGCCGCTGGCGTCCTGCATCTTTGTGAGCTTCCCGGAAGCGTCAAAAACCAGCTTATTGTCATCCTTGTCCTTGATGGTATAGCGGTCCGCGGAGGACGTATTGATCGTCAGGACCAACGTGCCGGTCTCCTCATCCTGCCACTGGGATTTTTCGCTGTCGTAATGATACCAAGTCTTTGTAAACTGGTACAGATTAAAATAATGTCGATTTATTGTGTCTATACAGACCATAATGACGATGTGTTGACAAACGACGAATAAATGCATATAATGGAGATTGAATGGAGGTGTCTATTATGGCTACTACGAATCTGAACATCAGAACTGATAAGGAGATAAAAGACCAGGCTGAAAGAATTTTTTCCGAGCTGGGATTAAATATGACCACAGCTATCAATATGTTCCTCAGAACGACGATCAGGGAAAACGGGATTCCTTTTGCACTTAAGCTTGATGTGCCGAATGAAACAACTGCCGCTGCAATTGAAGAGGGCAGACGTATCGCTTCAGACAGCAGCGTGAAGGGCTATATCAATATGGACGATCTTAAGGCGGCGTTGGAAGTATGAAATACGAGGTAAAGTTTACTAATCAGTTCAAGAGGGATCTGAAGCTGGCAAAGAAACAGAACAAGGGTCTGGATGAACTGTTTGAGGTCGTGAGTATTCTTGCTGACGGAGGTACGCTAGATGCAAGATATCGCGACCATGACCTGTCTGGCAATTATAAAGGAACAAGGGAATGTCATATTGAACCGGACTGGCTTCTGGTGTATGAAATCCGTGATAAGGTGCTTGTGCTCATGCTATATCGTCTTGGGACCCATTCGGAGTTATTTAAGAAATAGTTTGGAAAATCGACAATCGTAGATGTGAAGAATGGGAAGATTACAGACAAGATTCTTGAAGTTGAGACCGCAGATCGAGAATGCCGACAAGGAGAATGGCAAGCAGCGAGCAGCAGAACTGGAAGAAGCGATGGACGAGTTTGGCAGAGAAGTACTCGAATACGCTGAGACGCTGGTCCGCAGGCTGGTCGGGAAAGTTACTGTGCTCGATGATCATTCTACGGTCGAATGTAAATCAGGAATAGATATGTACGTGCGGTTGTGAAAAGGGGCTGTGAAAAAATGGGATTGAAAGATCCCAGGTTTCACAGCCCCTTTTCTCTTCTGTTTATCAGATTGTTCTTGCCGCATAATAGCCGGCGGTCATGGCGTGATAGATCTGGCCGACGTTCCGGCAGTCGCCGATGGCGACGGAGTCTTCGCACATATCGCAGAGGGCATCCACGGCCGCGAAGGGAGCACGGAAGCCCAGAGCACATACAACGGTGTCGGCTTCGATCAAGAATTCACCCTTCTCTGCATTCTCCACCAGTACGCCCTGAGGAGTGATCTCTTTGACTTTCGTCTTCACATAGAGTTCGGCGCTCTCTTCCACATGGGGCATCAGGCCGCCGCGGTAGAAGGAGTTGACCTCCAGAGCCACATCATCCTTCATCTCGATGACGGAGACCTTCTTGCCTTCGTGGGCGAAGGAACAGGCTGCTTCGGCACCGACCAGGCCGCCGCCCATGATGGCGACGCGTTCGCCCAGTTTTTCCGGGTGAAGCTCGGCGTCGATGGCCATGATCACATTATCTCCGTCCATGCCTTTGATGGGCGGGCGAAGCTCATTGGAACCGATGGCGACAAACAAAGCGTCCGGAGCGAATTCCTTCACATATTCCGGTGTCACCTCGGTGTTCAGAAGCACCTTGACGCCGGCCTTCTCCACGCGGCGTACCAGCACCTGGCAGAGCTTGATGATATCTTCCTTGAAATAGGGAGCACCGGCAGGATGCAGATTGCCGCCCAGCTTTTCACTCTTCTCCACCAGGGTCACATCGTGTCCGCGGTTCGCTGCGGTGATGGCTGCTTCCATCCCTGCGGGGCCGCCGCCTACCACGAGGATCTTCTTCACCTTTTCCGGTGCCGGGATCTCTTCGTGGGCCTGCAGCTGCTGGCCCTGCAGCGGATTGACGGTACATTTGATCATTTCCAGCTGGCCTGTAGCGCCGAAGCACTCGTAGCAGCGCAGGCAGGGATTGATATCGTCCGCTCTTCCTTCCAGAGCTTTCTTTGCAATATAGGGGTCTGCGACCAGAGCACGGCCGATCTCCACCAGGTCTGCCTGGCCGCTGGCGATGATCTCTTCCATCTGAGCCGGATCATTCAGGGAACCGACGCAGGCCACCGGCTTGGTCACATGCTTCTTGATCTCCGCCGCCAGATAGACATTGACGCCTCTGGGGAAGAAGGAATTCGGATGCGTACGGCAGAACATAGCCGGATCTTCGTGGTTTCCGCAGGAAATATTGAACAGGTCCACCTTGTCGTTGACCATCTTGGCCACTTCAATGTACTCCGGAAGGCCGATGCCGATATCGGTAAAGTCATCTCCGTTCAGACGGATCTCGATGGGGAAGACCGGGCCGACGGCCGAACGGACCGCATCCAGCACCATCAGCAGGAAACGGGCGCGGTTTTCCAGAGAACCGCCGAATTCATCGGTCCTGCGGTTGAAGTAAGGCGAAAGGAACTGGGAGAACAGCCAGCCATGGGCGGCGTGCACCTGTACCATATCGTAGCCTACATCCTTGCACAGCTTCGCCGCTTTGCGGTAGGATTCGATGATCTCGAAGATCAGCTCCCGGGGCATTTCGGACACGTGTCCGGCGGGCATGTCGATTTCACTGGGGCCATAGGCAACCGCGGGTTTTCCCACATCGCCGCCGACGGAGGCGAGGCCGCCGTACATGCCGCCGTGGGACAGCTGGATATTGGCAAAGGCCCCCGCGTTGTGGATCCGGCGGGTGCACTCGGTCAGCCCCTGGCGTACGCCGAAGGCATCCAGCTGCAGCTGTTTGTTGTGGGATTTGCCGGTGGCGGAATGAGGAATGGCTTCACCATAGGTAACCACCGCACAGCCGCCCTTGGCCTTTTCTTCCAGATACGCTGTCATCTCCGGGGTCATGTGGCCCTCGGTGGTGATCATGCTGGGGCTGGTGGGGGCGGCGATGATCCTGTTTTTCAGTCTCAGGTTCCCGATACGGATCGGGGAAAGAAGATGCGGATATAATTCCTTACCCGGATATTTCTCGGACATGATCGTTTCTCCTCCATTTGTAACCAATCATATGGATTGTCTGCTGCTTCGCTATAGAAAGACAGCACCCGCCATGTAGAAGGCATAAACGGATGCTGCTCAATTTCTGATCTGATCGAATTGTCTGAAAGTAAGGGTGGGACACGGAACCTGTCCCTGCGTCCCATTATTTTCTGACTTTCCAGATATATTTGCGGGGCTCGCCCTTCAGATACGCGATGACCTCATCGCCCATCATGGTGCCGGACCAGCCGTCCACGTCGGTGGTCAGGCCGGCCATATGCGGCGTGCAGAGTACGTTCCGCATCGAAAGAAGCGGATGATTGGCCGGTACGGGCTCTTCCCAGTATACATCGATGGCTGCGCCTGCGATCTGCTTGTTCTGCAGCGCTTCCACAAAATCCTTCTGATCGATGACGGCCGCGCGGGCAGTGTTGATCAGATATGCAGTGGGCTTCATCTTGGAGAACCAGTCCTTGTTGACCATTCCCTTTGTGGAGGGAAGGACCGGAAGGTGAATGCTGACCATATCGCTCTCGGCAAGCATGGTATCCAGATCCACAGCCTTGGCGCCGTCGGCTTCGATGCGCTCTGCAGGCATGTAGGGATCATAGGCCAGGATTTCCATACCGAAGGCTATGGCACGTACCGCTACCTCACGGCCGATGGCGCCGTAGCCGGCGATGCCCAGCTTCTTGCCGTACAGTTCAAAGCCGATGCCATAATCCATAAAGGGATGTTTCTCATCCAGAGGTCCGAAGGTCACGTTCTTGACATCCGGAACATCGTAGATGTCATCCTTAGCCGGGCTGGTGTGCTCACCCCTGGCAAGTCCGGCTGCGGAAAGAGCCAGATTACGGGCAACCGCGATCATCAGGCCGATGTTGAACTCCGCCACCGCCACACGGTTTCTTCCCGGTGTATAGGACAGCTGCAGACCAGCTGCATCGATCGCATCGTAATCCACGGTGGCCGGTGTTCCCTTGGCAACGCCCAGGAACTTCATTCCGGAATCCGCCCAGGCCTTGATCGTATCTGCCCCGGCATACTCATCGCCGAGAACCACGATCTCGTGGCCCATGCATTCCTCGCGGGTCATGTCTTCGGTCACATTTCCTTTGCCATGCTTCAGCTCACCGCAGATGGTGATATCACAGTGTTCGCGGATGAACTCCAGCTTCTTTTCCGGGATCGGGGTACAAAGAGCCAATGTTTTCTTCATTTCTGTCTCCATTCTGCTGCACCGTCGGCAGCAAGCCTATTCTTCTGACAAACTGTATACGTTTTTCCTGTTCCTGCAGGCTTTTGTCCTTATACGGCCTGATCTGCCTCGATCAGAGCTTTCATCTTGGCTACGGCTTCGTCCGGCATCGGAACGAATACGCCTGCGACCTTGGCATACCATGCGGTCTGGGCCATTTCTTCGGTATAGACGGTGGCGGCCATAGCGGCTTTCATGTCCTTGCCGACACAGAACATTCCATGATTCTGGATCAGAACAGCTCTTCCCTTTTCACCCAGTGCTGCGGCAACTTTCTCAGCCACATCATCGCTGCCCGGCATGGTAAAGGGTACGATCCCCACCGGAACAAACTCACACTGCGGAGGAGTGACGGCCTTCAGCTCGCCGCTCATGGCTGCGATGGTAGCAAACATGCCATGGGTATGAACGGTAGCGCGGATATCTTTACGGGCTCTCATGGCTGCGGTATGCATCGGAGCTTCAGAGGAGGGTTTGAACGGGCCGTCCAGCCATTTGCCGTTCAGATCCACGATGGCGATCTGATCTGCGGTCATATGCTTGTAGGAAATGCCGCTGGGAGTGATGGCAACCACGTCATCTTCATCATCTCTGAGGGCGATATTGCCGGAGGTACCATGGATCAGTCCCTGATCTACCGCGTCAAGAATAGCTTCCAGAACGATATTTCTTATTTTTTCATATTTCATTTTGAGTATCCTCCTCTGTTTTTTCTTTATTGTACACCTGCTGTATCATGTTCTCAAATTACCTTTTTCCGCTTTCATGCGGAAATTGTCATCTGCTTACTGTAAGCGGATATCCTGTGCCGTTGGATCCGGGTACTTCCTGTCCCGGATCAGAAGGCTTTGCGAAGGATCTCAACGATGTCCTCCTTCGTCACGCCCTGCCGGGGATTGAAGCCCAGGACCGGCTCTTTCAGGACATCCTCCGCCAGCATGTCAAAGTCTTTTTCGGCAATGCCCTGCTCGGAAAGTGTACGGATGCCCAGCTCCTTCGTCAGACGGAGCAGATCCTCCGAAAGCAGCAACTTGTCTTTATCCAGATCCCCGGTCAGAGACAGTCCGACAGCCTCTGCCAGTTCCGCCATCTCCTTCGGACAGCTTTCCGCATTATAGGCACAGACATAAGGCAGCACCGTTGCGTTCGCCATACCGTGAGCCAGGCCGAAATGTGCGCTCAGCGTGTGAGCGATGGCGTGTACAAAGCCCAGGTTTGCATTCGAAAAGCTGAAGCCGGTAATGATGCAGGCCAGCATCATCTGCTCTCTGGCTTCCATATCGGAACCGTCCTTTACGGCTCTGGGAAGATATTCATGGAAGAGCTTCAGGCCTGCAAGGGCATTGTATTTTGTGAGCGGGGTCGCCATGTTGGATACATAGCTCTCCACCGCATGGGTGATGGCATCCATGCCCGTGGCCGCCGTAACCGAAGCCGGCATGGTTCTTGTGAAATCCGGATCACAGATCACCTTGGAAGCCACGATCTTGTTATCGATGATCACATACTTGATGACCTTCTCCGTGTCGATCAGAGCACTCACGTTGGTGATCTCGCTGGAGGTTCCTGCCGTGGTCGGGATCGCGATCAGAGGAAGCAGGGGATTCTTCACCATGTTCATGCCGCCGTACTGGCCGATCGGCCCCGGATTCGTCATCAGAACATTCACGGCCTTGGCCAGGTCGATGCTGCTGCCGCCGCCGACCGCCACAAAGGCATCCGCCTTCGCATCCTTGGCGATCACCGCCGCCTTCTCCACCACCTCGTTGGTAGGATTCGGGATCACACCGTCAAAAATAACCGGCTCCACGCCCGCCTCCCGGATCTTCGCAAGCACGATATCCGCGATCCCGGCCGCCTTCACGCCGCCGTCATAGACCAGCATGACATTCTTCGCCCCATACCCCTTCAGCATCTCCGGCAGCTTGTCCACCGCGCCGCGGCCGAATTCAATATCACTCTGTACAAAAAAATTGTAGCTCATGTCCGTTCTCCTTCCATACCAACAGAATACATTCTCTTCCAAGGAAAAATCAGCCTTTCAGGGGATACAGATCTGTTTTTGTAAATGTCCGGCTTCTCGACGAACTGGCTGAATCAGAATGTACGTGAATGGGAGACGAATAGTCTCACAGGCACGAACAGACTGATTCGGACAGTCAGGAGAGGGACGAACATACAAAACAGACCTGTATCCCCTGAAAGGCGTCACCTTTAAATATCCTTATTCATCCAGCTCGAAAAAGAGCGTGGTGTATCTTCCCATATCGTAGAATACCGGGCGTACTCTGACCGGAAGCTTTCCATCGATCTCGCGGGCTTTCTTCTTGTTGATGCCGATGATCACGGCGTTGATGGAGGGACCCTCGTCAAACTGCACCTCGCCGCAGACATACTTGAGGCCCCGGTCCTCCAGCTCCAGACG
>CAMOQF010000090.1 GCA_946622645.1 uncultured Blautia sp. | reverse complement strand
GCCCAAGGCACTTACACCCTGGATGATTACTATGCCCTCCCGGACGACAGGAGAGTGGAACTGATCGACGGCGTAATCTATGACATGGCTTCCCCGCTCCGTATACATCAGGCTATTCTGCTTATGATGTCTTACCAATTGTATCCTTGTGTTGCCAGCCACCCGGAATGCGAAATGTTTATTGCTCCTGCCGATGTTTGCCTGGATAACGACGACAGAACCATCCTGCAGCCTGATTTATATATTACGTGTGGGAAAAATGAAACAGATAAAAGAAGATTTAATGGAGCCCCGGACTTTATCATAGAGATACTGTCCCCCTCAAACCGGAAGCATGATATGATCCTGAAATACCAAAAATACATGGAGGCAGGAGTTCGTGAATACTGGATCGTAGATCCGGAGAATCTTGAGGTTATCGTCTATCATTTTGAAAAAAACGATCTCCCGACCCTATATACCTTCGAAGACACTATCCCTGTAAAAATCTCAGGCGGGGAATGCAGCGTAGAATTTAAAAAAATACTGACAGCGATACAACGATATTTATAAAAGGAAATTGGAGCATCAGTTCCTCGATCACTATTCTGGCCAAAGAGACACGCATTCTCTCCACACGTGCAATTGGGAATTATCATCAACGAACTACAGAAAATCCTGGTTTTTCGCCGCTGATATTGTAAAAACAACCTAAAAAAAGACATTATAATTGTGCAGCCTGCAAAAGGTAAAATTATTCGGAATGCTTGTTTTTTGTGCAGAATTACGTTATTATATGGATGATGAGATAATTAATAATTCTGTAATTTTTCAGGTGGCGAAAGGCAGCCCCTGCAGCCTGGAACCGTAAACTGAGGAAAGAACCATGATTAACGAAATAATGCACTATTTTTATGAAAAAGAGAAGCCGGAATTATCCGAGTTTTTATATCATTCCCCCTTTGACGAGCTGATGGAAGTTGATCTGAACCAGGATCATTTCCATATGATCTTCCACGTGGAGGGAAAGTATTTCATGCCCTTGACAGAGGGCAGTTTCTCCGCTTTTCTGCAGTATTGTATGGATCATATGGTCCACCCGGATGATAAAGAATCTCTTTCAGCCTCCTTCAAAGAAGAAGATTTCCAGCAGATTCTCCATTTTACAGACGATCTGAAACCCGCCAGCCGCAGGTTCCGCCTGTTAGGGATGGATAATGAATGGACCTGGGTAGAGATGATCGTTGTCTCCGGTGAAATCTTCCAGCTGGGAAAGGGCGTTTTCCGCTGTTACGTTTACGATATTCAGAACATAGTCAACCGCGACAACGGAATCACCCGCGTGCGCAGCAAAAACGACGCGACCCGCGACCGCCTTACAGGCCTCTTAAAAGGCCGCGATTTTATGAACCTGGCCAACGAAAAGCTTTCCGAAGTGATTTCCAGGCGTTGGCTCATGGTCGTGATCGACCTTGAAAACTTCAAACTCTTCAACGACTGGTACGGCTGGGACAAGGGCGACATGGTGCTGGCCCGCATCGGCGCAGGGCTCCGTCTGGATGCCCAGAGAACAGGCGGCCTGGCAGGCTATCTCGGCAACGATGATTTTTGTCTGCTGGCGCCCGCAGAGTCCCTCAATCTGGAAGAACTTTACGGAAAGATCCACGGCGTCCTGGTCCGCTACGGCGTATCGTTTGGTTTCCTTCCCTGCTTTGGCGTAACCTATTCCGATGCGAAGACTACTTCCGTCATGAGCCTTCTGGATCAGGCATCCATGGCGTCGGACATCGCCAAAAAAGATATCAACCAGCGCATCAGTTTTTATGATCCCAGCCTGGCCATTCAGACAGAGGAGGAATTCAAGCTCCTCTCCGATTTCCAGGACGCTCTCAAAAACAACGAGATCTGCTTTTATCTGCAGCCTCAGTGCCGGGCTTCCACCGGCAAGATCATCGGCGCGGAATCTTTGTCCAGATGGATCAAGAAAGACGGTTCCTTTATCTCTCCGGCTGTATTTGTCCCTGTCCTGGAAAAATACGGTTTTGTCACGGACCTTGATAAATACATCTGGGAGGAAGTCTGTCAGTGGATCCGGCAATGGCTGGATCAGGGTTTCCCCATGCTCCCCATTTCGGTGAACGTATCGCAGATCGACATCTTCACCATCGATGTTCCGGAATATCTGGGATCCCTGATGGACAAATATGATCTCCCCCGAAAAGCCCTTAAGCTCGAGATCACCGAGTCTGCCTGCGCGGAGGATTCCTCCAAAGTCCGCGAAGTGGTCAGAAAGCTTCGAGGGGACGGATTTATCGTTCTGATGGATGACTTTGGCAGCGGCTATTCTTCTTTGAATATGCTCCACGAGCTGGAAGTGGACGTCATCAAGCTGGATGCGCGTTTCCTCCATCTGGAGCGGAGCAACGAGACAAAAGGCATCCACATCATCGAATCGGTCGTCAACATGACCAAGACCATGGGCCTGCCGATCATTGTGGAGGGCGTAGAGTCCAAAGAACAAAACGATTTTCTGATGCATCTCGGCTGCCGTTATATGCAGGGCTATTATTTCTATGAGCCCATGACCACCGCGGATTTTGCGAATCTGGTCGAAGATGGTGAAAAAATAGATACCAGCGGTCTGTCCTTTAAGCCGAATGATCAGTTCCAGGTACGGGAATTCCTGGATGAGAACGTCTACAGCGATTCCATGCTGAACTCCATCCTGGGTCCGGTGGCCTTTTACTCCCTGGATAAAAAAGGAGATGTGGATATCATCCGTTTCAACGAGCAGTTCTATGAGGCGGTGAATACTCCGGATTTCCATAAAAGACTGACCGGAATTCAGAAATATATGCCCAAGGGCGAAGATATTGTTTTATACGACACCCTGAAAAAAGCAGAGCAGGACCGCCTGAACGGCGCCACATCCGTGACCACATTTTTTAAGTCCGACGGAACCTTTTCCCATTTCCTCATACATTTTTACTATCTGAGGGAAGAGGAATCGCGCAAGCTGTTTTACGGCTCTGCAAGGGATGTCACCAAGATCACCACGCTGCAAAAGCAGATGGAGGTTCTGTCCCGGTTCTACTCGAACTGCATCATTTTCCTGACGCGCAGGTCGGACCGGTATGAGTTTGAAGTGGCTGCGCAGGGCCTGGAAAAAGAGATGGGGCTGTCCAAAGAACAGCTGGAAGAGGAGCTCAATTCCACTAAATTCTACGCCAGGATCCTTCCGGAATATCGGGAAGGACTGCTGAAAAAATGCATGCAGGCTCCTCTGGGCGTATCATTTTCATCCAGGTTTGAAATGCTGAATAATAACGGTGAAGCAGTCAATCTGTACATTCGCGCCGACTATGTGGCTGAAGAAACCAGCGAAGTAAAATGCATTCTGGTCATTGCCCGTCCGCAGGAGACGCAATAGAATACTACAAAGGTCAGAAGATTATTATATCGTAAAAAACAGAAGAGAGGGAGATGATTCCGGTACTATGAGGAACCATCCCCTCTCTTTACTGTTAACCGTTTTTATGATAAAGTTGATAAAAGGGTCCGCCTTTACGGGGTCCTGAATAAGACAATCGAAGTCGTTTTGTACAGCAAACCGGCAGGAGCACTGTATATCCGGTCATGTTTGCAGCACGAGGAAATAACATGGAAAAAGAATTCGACAATAACGACGGTCTCCTTATCGTTCAGAATATCACGCAGCGCTACGGGCGCCGCAAGGTCTTAAAGGACATTACCTTTACCGCCGAGCCGGGCTCGTGCATCGGCATCATCGGCGTGAACGGCGGCGGAAAATCCACCCTCCTTACTATCCTGGCGGGCATCCATTCCCCCAGAAGCGGAAGCGTGACCTTCCAGGGCAAGAACATGCTCCGCAAATCGGTCTCACGCCATCTGGCCGGATACCTTCCCCAGGACGATCCCCTGATGGAAGAGCTGACGGCGGAAGACAATCTGCGCCTCTGGTACGGCGGCAAGGTCAGCAGCGATCTTCCCGTCCTGACGCAGCTCCAGCTCACGGAGCTCATGAACATGAAGGTCCGCAACATGTCCGGCGGCATGAAGCGCCGCCTGGCCATCGCGTGCTCGGTCGCCAACGGCCAGCCGCTTCTGATCCTGGACGAGCCGACGTCCTCGCTGGACCTTCACCAGAAAAAGATCATCCAGGACTACATCCGCGAATATACAAAAAACGGCGGGATCGTGATCCTTTCCACCCATGACGTGATGGAGATCCGGCTCTGCACCCATCTGTATTATCTGCAGGACGGCACCACGACGCCGGTGGATGTGGAACAAGCGTTGAACATGCTGCAGGAGGGCATTTCGTGATATGAATATCCGAAAAAGACTGGCTTACTGCCGGGTGATCTGGAAAAAGGGCCTTCTCCTTCTGCCCCGGTTCCTCATAGCCATCATCTGCATTACAGGTGTCCTGGCAGCGGCCGTTTACGGTTTTTATACCTATGTGAAAAAAGATCAGATCATGCCAAGAGCCAGAGTGGCCGTTGTCACGGTAGAAGGAGACCTTCTGACCATGGTCGGCGCCACTGCGGTGGCCAACATGGATTCGGTCAAACAGGTGGCGGAGCTCAAGTTCATGAGCGAGGCGGACGCCAGACAGGCCATGGCAGACGGAAATATCGAGGCGGCGATCTATCTCACCGAGGATATCTACCATGATATCAGCAATGGAAAAAACACCCCGGTGCTGGTACAGATCTCTTCCAAAGCCCGTATGGGCATGAACATGTTTGAAGACCTCCTGGAGACTGCCATGACGCTTCTGCATACCGGCCAGGCGTCGGTCTATGCGCTGGAATCAGCCGCGGAAGGCCGGGAGGTGGTCACTTCCATCTCGGACCTGATGGATCTGATGGCGGATCAGTTTGTGGATCTGGCTCTCAACCGTTCCATGATCTGGGAATCCACCCTGCTGTCTCCCTACGGGGACATCACGTCCATGGATTTTTACATCATGACCATGATCATGGTGATCACCATCGTGTTTCTGGGCATGGGCTTCGGAGGCCTGTATGACCGCCGCAGCAGAACGGTGGAACAGTGTATCCGCCGGACAGGCATCGGTCCCGTGACTTCGGCTCTTGCCAGAGTCTCGGTGATCATGGTGGTGCTGTGGGCGCTGATGGCGATCGTCTGCTTCTGCCTGGGACGTTTTTCAGATTTTATCGAGTTTAAACCGGTTCAGCTGGTGTCTCTCGGGGCTCTGGCCTTCTCCATGGCCGGGCTGATCCATCTGGTCCACTCTCTGGTGAGCGGCTCCCAGGGGACGTTCTTCTACCTGCTGATCACCATCATGATGTTCGTGGCAGGCGGAGGCCTTTTTGCCGCCGCATATCTGCCCGGTCCGGTGCAGAAGGTGGTGCCGTTTCTCCCGGTGGAGCTGTGGCAGACTTATCTGTCCCAGATCCTGTGGGGAAGCGTCTCCCGGGGAACGCTGATCAAGGTCCTGCTGGCAGGAGCCGGGCTCATCACCGCAGGCAGTATCTGTTCCGAGCTGATCACAAAAAGAGGATGACGGATGCAAGAGAATAAAAATGTGAGGCACCATTTTCTGCTGCCTCTGCTCAAACGACAATTGAAAAAACCGGGCATCTACGTGATCGCCATGCTTTGTCTTCTCTTCCTGTACATCTTTGATCAGGTGGTCTTTCCCAGCGCTTCCCAGCTGAAGTACGGCGTTGTGGTCAAGGATTCCGCCAACGGCGACAGGCTGCTGGAGGTTCTGGAAGCGCAGGATGAAATCTACGAAGTGATCGAATGCCCGGACCGCGAGACTCTCTGCCAGCAGGTGGCTGCCGGCAAACTGGACTGCGGCTTTCTGGTGGACGAACGCCTCGACCAGGTGAAGGATCTGGGTCATATGGAAGGGATAGCGGACTATATCTGTTCCACGGCCACCAAAAAAGGCCTTCTTCTGCAGGAGAAGGTGTTCGCAGGCATGCTGCAGATCATCTCCTACAACCTCCTGGACACCATGAGCAAGGACGGATCTGTCTATGCGGAAGCAAGCCCTGAACTGACGGAAGAGCTTCTGCAATACTATGATTACTATCTGGAAGGGAACAATACCCTCCAGCTTTATGTGGAGGACGTGCAGGTTCCCGATTCCACCGCCAACAAAGTCATGGAAGAGTGGAGGCTCTCCTCCAAGGTGCCGGACGCCACAAGGCTCGGCATGTGCGGGATCCTGATCTTTACCTGCGCGCTGATCTTTGCCCGCAACCGCTTCTCCCACGAGAGCAAAAAGATCCTGAACGCTTTACGTGGGGAAGAGAGGGTCCGCTGGCGTCTGCTGGAGATATTGATCCCGGTGACGATTCTGTCAGCCGTGATAGCATTCGCCTACCTGCTTTTACAGAACGTAGTGGATGCAAAAGAAGTTCTTAGTTCAGGCTTAACGCTCCGTTCGGTGGCGACGCTGCTGATCTTCGGCGTCGTCTGCGCCCTTTGGGCTGCGGCGTACTCCTGCCTGTTCCCGAGGGAAGAGATCTACCTGTTCACGGTTCCCGTGATCGTGATGGTGGGCATCGTGATGTGCCCTGCCATCATCAAGCTTGGCGGCATCCTCCCTGTAGTCGATGTCTTTAAGTGGATCTTCCCCGTATCTTATCTGTAAACCGCTTCCTCCGAATGCCGGAATAGCGGATATCTGCCCTGAAGGAATATCACCATGAAACGTATCCTGACGATCCAGGACATCTCCTGTCTTGGCCGCTGCAGCATTACCGTGTCCCTGCCGGTGCTCTCCGCCATGGGGATCGAGACGTCCATCCTTCCCACGGCGCTTCTGAGTACCCACACCATGTTCGAGAGTCCCTTCCGTATGGATCTCTCGGAGCAGATGCAGGCCATCACAGCCCACTGGAAAAAAGAAAACATTCATTTTGACGCCATCTACACCGGCTATCTCGGAACGGAAGAAGAGATCGCCCTGACACAGCAGGTGATCCGTGATTTCCGCTCGGAAGATACGATCGTATTTGTGGACCCGGTGATGGGAGACCACGGACGGCTCTACGCAGGGTTTTCTTCCTCCTATGCCGAAAAAAACCGCAGCCTCTGTGCCATGGCGGACATGATCGTGCCCAACATCACCGAAGCCTGTCTGATGACGGGAATCGAATACCGGGAAAACTACGACGAAAAATATATCAAAGAACTGATGGCGAAGATGAGGGCGGTTCTCCTTGACACTTCCGGATCGACCGATATATGTCAGGAAAATCCGTCCCCGTCATCACAGATCGTCGCCATCACCGGCGTCTCTCTTTCGCCCGGGCAGATCGGGGCGGCAGGCCTTGATTCTTCCGATGATGAATACTACATATGCCAGACAGAGCAGCTCCCGGCCGTCTACCACGGAACAGGGGACATCTTTTCCAGCGTGACGGCAGGAAGCCTTCTGCAAGGTCTTTCCTGGCAGGAAGCCCTGCAGAAAGCAGCCCGCTTTACCGCCTGCACCATCCGCGCGTCCATGGAAGAGCAGGCAGATCCCCGCTTTGGAGTCGCTTTCGAAAAAGTACTGGGACAGGAGTTATAAAATGCGTTTATTTATAGCCATACAGCTTTCAGATGAATTAAAGACAGCTTTCGTCGGCACCATGCATGAACTTAAAAAGGCCGGCGTCAAGGGGAACTACACGCCCCTTCAGAACCTGCATCTGACACTCGCTTTTATCGGAGAGACCAAGGAAGCCGCCCTCATCCAGGAGGAGATGAAAAAGCTCTCGTTCAAACCCTTCCGCCTGACCCTCTCCGAGATGGGGAGCTTTGGGGATATCCTGTGGGTGGGGATGAAGGGCAACCAGGGCCTCGCCGGGATCGCCAAGAGCGTCCGCGAAAGCCTTGACAATATCGGCGTCTCCTACGACAAGGATAAGTTTGTGCCCCACATCACCATCGTCCGTAAAGCGGCCGGAAAATGGCAGCAGGTGACCCCTCCCAAAGGAGAGATGATGGTGAAAAAGATCTCCCTCATGAAATCCGAAAACAAGAACGGCAAGATGGTCTATACTGAAATATTTGCTATAAATCGCTGAACGGCTGTGACCTGGCTGACAGCCATAGTCATTTGTGATTTAAAGAAACTACTGGTGCATTTTCGTAATCTTCAGACGTGTGAGCTTCACAATGTCTGTAATGCTTTAGGGGACTACACACAGATCTGTTTGGGAATATGCGATTACATCACATCAGATGCCGTACCTGGCAGTCTGACATAAAAGAAAGGCTTGATGAGAAAATGAACATCGTAAGAAGGGCAGAAATAAACGACATCCCGGGGATCCTCTCTCTGCTGGTCCAGGTAGACATGGTCCACCACAACGGCCGGCCGGACCTGTTCAAGGGCCCCGCCACAAAATACAACGCCTCCCAGCTGGAAACCATCCTGCAGGACGAAAAAACGCCTGTCTTTGTATGTACAGACGAGGGCGGAAAGATCAAAGGACACGCCTTCTGCATCCATAAACAGGTCGTCGGCGATTCTGTCCTGACAGACGTCCGGACCCTCTATATCGACGATATCTGCGTGGATGAAGAAAACCGCGGCCAGGGCGTCGGCCGGGCTTTGTACCAGCATGTCCTGGAATATGCCAGGAGTCTGGATTTCTATAATATCACCTTAAATGTATGGAGTTGCAATCCAGGCGCCGTCCGCTTCTATGAAGCGATGGGACTTACGCCCCAGAAGATCGGCATGGAACAGGTTCTGTAAACGGCTGTTCATAACAAAAAAAGCGGGCAGGGGAAGTTCCCCTGCCCGGCTTATTCATTCACATCCACTTCCATGTCTTTGCCCGTAAACCACAACGGGATCAGTTCTGCAAGCAGATATACTTTGTACTCCTCCGGCGTTCTTGCAAGCACCACTTCAAATTTTTCCGGGTCACAGAATTCCGTCATCACCTGTCGGCAGATCCCGCACGGCGCGCAGAAGTCGAACTCTTCCTTTTCACGCAGCTTTCCCACGATTGCAATGGCTGTAAAATGTCTTTTTCCATCAAAGACTGCCCGGTAGAAGGCAGTGCGCTCCGCGCAGTTGCAGGCGGGATAAGAAGCATTTTCGATATTGCAGCCTCCGTAGATATCTCCCTCCGCTGTCAAAAGCGCTGCGCCGACCTCAAATCTGGAATAGGGAGCGTAGGATTTTTTCTGCGCTTCAAAGGCGGCCCGGATCAGTTCGGATTTATTATAGTCTTTGCTCATTTATACTTCACTGCCGTTCCGTAAGCCATGGATTCAGCCGCGCTCTGCATAATGGAGGAGGAGGTGTAACGTACGCCTACGATCGCGTCCGCGCCAAGATCCTGAGCTTCTTTGATCATACGCGACGTAGCCAGTTCACGTGCTTTGTTCATCATTTCTACGTATTTGGTCAGTTCTCCGCCGACCAGTGTCTTCAGGCTGGCGCCGATATCACGCACCGCGTTGACAGTCTGAATGGTATTTCCCTGTACAAGGCCGAGGACCTCCAGCTCTTTTCCGGGAATTGTATCTGTTGTACTGAGCAGCATAAATATCTCCTTTCTTTTATCACATTCGTTGTATCAGCCAAAGCATTTTTCCTGCTTTCTGTATATTATACCCTTTCTGGTTCAAAAAGAAAATTATTTTCTTATATTTATGCCATGATATTCC
>CAMOQF010000089.1 GCA_946622645.1 uncultured Blautia sp. | reverse complement strand
TGCTGCTGTTCATCATTGCCTTTCTGGTGACCATGTTCTCCATGTCCAGCGGCAATGTGGACAACCTTCTGATGAAGATCTGTTCCTTCATTCCTTTTACCTCGCCGATGGCCATGTTCACCCGGATCGCCATGAGCACAGTGCCCTGGTACGAGATCGTCATCTCTGTTGCTATTCTGATCGGGTCTGTGTTCGGCATCGGTGTGCTGGCCGCGAAGATCTACCGGGTCGGTGTTCTGATGTACGGTACTACACCCAAAATCAGCCAGGTGATAAAATCGGTTCTGGATCTGCCTTCGAAGGCGAAGAACGCCTGATCCGGCAAGCATATATAAAACAAAAGAAGCACAGCTTCTGCAGTTCTGTAATGAATGGCAGGGGCTGTGCTTTTTTACTGAAGAGGAATCTGCTTCCGGAGAGTAGTTTGGAAATAGAAAATGCTTGTCAGGGACAGAGTGTAAGAAGGAGTGAAGATCAACAATTGATATGGGCAGATCCGAGAGAGAATTTACCGTTCGGGAGAATTCTCTGGTAGCAATTCGGAAGTCATAGTGTTATGATAATATAATACCAGGCAAGATTCTTTCTCTGGAACGATATCTGCTGTCCGCTGCTTCGAGGGATGGGATGGACAGCTATTCCGCATCGGATGCGGCAATACCGATGGTTCTGGCAGGCGGTGTAACGACTGAAGGCGGTAAGCGACCATTAGGGGCTGTAAGTTGAATAGTGTGGGAGAATCTGAATTGGTAAAGTGTACTGGCAGTGAAATGTTTCATGGGGGGAAAGAAGATGAAAAAAAGACTACTTACAGGATTGTTGAGTTTGATTGCAGCTTCCAGTGGATTCACTCCAGGGGGGATTGAAAAGGTCTTTGCAGAAGAACTGTCTGTAGATGTCAGTTTTGATATAGACAGTACAGAGTCAGAAAATATGGTCACAGAGGACACGTTTTTCTATGATGATGCCCTGTTTGATGGAGGGAGTGTGGATAATACAGAGGCAGAAAAGACTGAGCTTTACGAAGAAGAATCAGATTTGATTTCCCCTGTTGTAGATGAATCCTTAATTGGGGTTTCTGAAGCTTCAGAAGAGGATTTTTTGTCTTCCGCTGAAGAGATATTGACGGATGATCTGAAAATGGAAGACGATTATTCAGATATGGAACTTTTGCAGGTTGGAGAAGCTTCTGGGCCTGTTATGTGGAATGGACATTTTTATATGCGTTTTGATTCTCAAAAAAAATCCTGGAGCGAAGCCAGAGATTACTGTACAGAGATAGGAGGGCATCTTGTCACAATAACATCAGAAATGGAGTTGAACTTTCTGAAAGAGAATGTTTTGTCTGTTGGTTCCCCTCAATACTGCTATTGGATTGGATTAAGCCGCGCTACAATCAGTTCTCCATGGACCTGGGTGACAGGAGAAAGTTATTCTTTCAGCAAATGGTCAAAAGATGAGCCGAACAACGATCAGAATAAGGGTGAGACTTGTGTTCAGATATTTGGAAGGAATTTTAAAGGTGCTACCGGAAATCAAAAATATACAGGGGACTGGAATGATGCGACAAATACCGGCGCGGGTTATGCCGCCAGTACTTATGATTTGAATAATACAGGCTTTATCTGTGAATGGGAATCTTCTACGGATTTAGAGGCTTACGGAATATATAGACCATATGCAGCACCTGTAATAACAAATGTGTATAATAGTGTAAAAGGAGGCGATATAAGGTGGAATGCCTTGTCTAATGTTGCAGGGTACAAGGTTTATCGTCTTCGTTCAGCAGAGGGAACAAAGCTTGTGGCTACGATCAATGATCCTTCTATCACTCAGTGCTATGATACAACAATCAGAGACAACTGTTACGGGCGCGTTTATCATTATTTCATCAAGGCACTGTATAAAGAAGGGAACAATATTGTAGAAGGTCCCGCAAGCGAAAGGCTTGTGCTGCAGAGACTTGCTCCCGTGAAAATTTCCAGGGCTGTAAACAACGAGAATGGGAAAGTGGGTCTTACCTGGGCATGCACTGTTAGAGATAATAAAGCTTTAGGATATGAAATACAGTATGCGACAAGTTCGTCTGATTTGTTTGCCCGGAGTGGAAGTTTTAAGGCTGTGACGGTAAATGGGCGTAATAATCTGACGAAAACGATTAGTGGTATGTCGATTGGTAAGACCTATTGGATAAGAGTCAGATGTTACGTAAATTATGAGCACAGTATTACACATAAACAGACCAAAACGTGGAGTGAGTTCAGCAATGTAGTCAGTCTGAGGATAAATAAATGAGATAACTGCTTCAGGACTGCAACGACCTGGGGCGGTAGTGTAAATAATTCTGTGTAAACCCTTTGCATCAATGATAAAGTTGTTGGGGATAAAAGGTATATTGGGGCCAGAACGGCGTGGTTTGCCGTTCTGGTCTTAATTAACACATAACATGAAGCTGTACAAGGTTTCATATATTCCGTTTCTACATCCGTTCGGGTCAACGTCAGATTATTTCTGTCATTGACTATCAATATCTTCTTGCAAATATACTCCCGTGGGAGTATAATTCTATATAAAGAGGTGATTTTATGGTTCTCTGGCATGGTTCTGAAATAATACTTCCAGATCCTTCTTTCGGAAAAGGGAAGCCGTATAATGATTACGGGATCGGCTTCTACTGTACAGAAAGCCGGAAGATGGCCATGGAGTGGGCTGCGCGGCGCGATCACGACGGATATGCAAATCGTTATGACCTTGATGAAAAAGAACTCTCCGTCCTGTATCTCAACCGGGAACCCTGGTGTATTCTGCACTGGCTCGCTGTTCTGTTGGAAAACAGGACATTCGAGATACGCGCACCGCTTGCGGCGGAGGCAAGAGAATATCTGCTCACACACTTTGTTCCTCCATATAAAAACTATGATCTGATCATTGGTTACCGGGCGGACGACAGTTATTTTTCATTTGCGCAGGACTTCCTGAACGGGACGATTTCCGTACGCCAGCTGCGAAATGCCATGCATCTTGGCCGATTTGGCGAACAAATCGTACTGAAAAGCGAACGGGCGTTTGAACAGCTTCGGTTCATGGACTATGAAATTGCGGGATCGAAGGAATGGTATTTGAAAAGGCAGCAGTGCGATCAGTCGGCAAGAAAGAATTATTTTGATCTTGAACGAAACAAAAGACAAAAGGGAGATCTTTTTGTTCTGCAGATCATTGACGAGGAGGTGAAGGCTGATGACCCGCGCCTACGATCCAATCTATCTTGAGCAGGCCATGCGGACCATGGGCAGCATGCTGGATATGGCTGTCCAGGATCTGCATATGGAGCTTTCTACTTTTTATGAACTATTTCTCTCAACGGGGATTTCCGACCGTTTCGCGTCCGGCGAGGTGAACCTTCTTGTCGGAAAATCCGGTTTTGAACTGGCTTCTCTCGTTCTGGAAAAGGCTTACGGAGCAGATCCGGCCGTAAGGCTTACGGGTACCCCGTCATTCCGGTTTGAAAAATCGCCCGAATACTGGACCGGCTGGGCGCTTTCTTATTTCCAATGGGAAAGCGGTCGGACCTTTTCTCAGATCCAAACGGCTGTTCCGATCACCGAAGTCCGTGACATGTATGAGCCCTTTCATGAAATGGATATCCGGCAGTTCTCGGACCGGATGTACCGTATCTTACGAGAACGCCAAGCGGATACACAGCTGAAACGACTTCGCATATATGCAGGTCTGACACAAAAGACACTGGCAGAAAAGACCGGGATTCCGATTCGGACGGTTCAGCAGTACGAACAGCGGCAAAAAAATATCAGCAAAGCCTCCGGGCAGTATCTGCAACAGTTTGCTGCTGCTCTGAACTGCCGTATGGAGGACCTTATGGACTGCACCGCCCCGCTCGTCGATCTTGCGGATACCGCGCCATCGTCCGGGAGGGGTGGCTGAATTAATCAGCCCGTTCATCATGCGTTAACGATTATTGTTGATGATTCGACCAAAGCATAGTACTATTAATATACGGATTACTGTGCTGATTTGAGAGCGATTATGAGACTGAAGGAGATTATTTGCTATGGAGCGGCGTTCTTTCAGAAACAGGTCATGCTTAAACTGAAGTAACCGTTTATAGCGGAACACATCATGCATCTCTCCTACAGAACCGAATACGGATAATAAGCAAAAATATCCTGAACTGCATCGCAGATATCCTGGAGCTGTGCAATGGAAAGGGAGGATACTGTCTGATAATAACGGACAGATAAATCCATACTCTTGATCTGCTCTGCCAGGATGACGCCTTGCAGTTCTTTTGTCTGAAAAGGGAAGTGAAGAGCGTCTTCTTCTGCAAAATGAACAATTGGACACAGGACAGCCATGCCGGACCGATTGTAAAAATCACGGCTTATGACAAGTGCATATGCGGTCGAATCTGAAAGACGCAGAATATCTCCTTGCCGGACATGATTCATCACCATACCTCCCTGCCAACAGGGGAACCCCAGTTATATTCCTGATAAGGACCAAGACTGCCTTTATACTTTGCAGCACGTTCTTCCAAAGATTTGTGCTGAAAGGTTTTCTCTATAATGATCTTTCCGTTGCTGGTGTACAGAGATACTTCTTCGTGCTCTGATATGCCGGCTTCTTTGAGAATGCTTTTGGGAAGCCGGATGCCCTGACTGTTTCCCCATTTTACAATTTGTACTGTCATAAAAGCCCTCCCTGTGTATATACTATGTATATCCTATCAGAGAGGGCCGGAAAGGTCAAGAGAAAGCTATTCGAGAAAAATGTAATATCGTTTCGGGCAGATATGCGGACTTGCTTTCTGCCTGCTTTTTTTGTATAATAATTCCGGATAAATGAAAACAAACCGGAGGGAAGACAGATGGGTTACAGCTTTGACAGCAGGGTGCGTTACAGCGAGACGGGCGAGGACGGAAAGCTCACCCTTCCGGCTCTTCTGGATTATTTTCAGGACTGTTGTACGTTTCAGACCGACTCGATACAACAGGGGATCCGGGAGCTGCGCCTGAGAAACCGTTTTTGGGTGCTTGGCGCTTGGCAGGTGCTTATCCGACGTTTTCCTTGTCAGGGAGAAAGGATCGTCACCACGACGTATCCCTATAAGCTGCAGGGCTTTACCGGACTTCGCTGCTTCTCCATGAATACAGGAGAGGGTGAGCGTCTGGCAGTGGCCAATTCCCAGTTCGCGCTGTTGAACACGGAAACCGGACTGCCGGTGCGGCTGACCGTTGAAGATCTCCGGGGGTATGTCCTGGACGAGAAGCTGGAAATGGAGAATCTGCCCCGGAAGATCGATCTTCCGGAGAAGATGGAGAAGAGAGAGACTTTTGTGATTCAGACGCATCATCTGGACGCAAATCATCATGTGAATAACTGTCAATATGTACGCATGGCTCTGGATTATGTGCCGGAAGGGATGCAGATCGGCAGCATGCGTGCCGAGTACAAGAAGCAGGGCCGACTGGGGGATCTGTTTGTTCCGGCGGTGGGGCGTCACGGCGATCAGACGATCGTGAGTCTGTCGGATCCGGAAGGAAATCCCTATGCGGTTGTAGAGCTGACAGGAGTGCAGAAAAGAGAATAAAGAATCACCACCATTCACGAAAGGAGTACAGGAAGGATGCTTGAGAAACTGAGAGAAGAGGTATGCAAAGCGAACAAACTGCTGCCGCACTATGGTCTTGTTACGTTTACCTGGGGCAATGTGAGTGCGATCGACCGGGAAAAGAAACTTTTTGTCATTAAACCCAGCGGGGTGGATTATGAAGATCTGACTCCCGAGAACATGGTGATCGTCAATCTGGAGGGTGAAGTAGTAGAGGGCGATTACAATCCTTCCTCTGACACTCCGACCCATATGGAACTGTACAAGGCTTTCCCGGAGGTCGGCGGGATCGTCCACACCCATTCCACCTGGGCGACCAGCTGGGCGCAGGCCGGACGCAGCATTCCCTGCTACGGAACGACCCATGCGGATTATTTCTACGGCGAGATTCCCTGCGTCCGTAATCTGACCAAGGAAGAGATCGACGAAGCCTACGAGCTGAACACCGGCATCCTGATCGCGGAATACTTCAAGAATAAAGACTACGTGGCAATGCCCGGCGTTCTGTGCAAGAACCATGGTCCCTTTGCCTGGGGCAAGGATCCCTTTGAGGCGGTCCACAATGCGGTCGTGCTGGAGGAGGTTGCCAAGATGGCGACCCGCACCGAGATGATCAATCCGGAGGCAAAGCCGGCACCGAAGGTTCTGCAGGACAAGCATTATTACAGAAAACACGGCGCAAATGCCTATTACGGACAGATTCATAAGGACTGACTGTATCGATAAACTGGACGGATAAGAAGGACCGCTGCAGATCCGGCGTGGGATGCTGCAGCAGTCCTTTCATAGACTTTACGGAACGCAGGCTGTGTTCCCCGAAAAACAGGAGCAGAGAATGGAATTAGGAAAAAAACAGACGTTGTATATCGTGAAAAACGTGAAATTCGGAGTGTATCTGGCAGAGGAGAATGATCCGCAGGCGGCGGAAAAGGTCCTGCTTCCGTTAAAGCAGGTACCGGAAGGCAGCTCCCTGGGAGACCGGATCCCGGTCTTTTTGTACAAGGATTCCGACGACCGACTGATCGCCACGGTCCGGACGCCCCGGATCGAAGCGGGGAAGACGGCGGTGCTGCCTGTAAAGCAGGTGACAAAGATCGGTGCCTTCCTGGACTGGGGGCTGGAGAAGGATCTGCTTCTGCCCTATCACGAGCAGACCAGCCGGGTGAAGGAAGGAGACGAGGTTCTCGTTGCCCTGTATGTGGATAAGAGCGGACGCCTGTGCGCCACCATGAAGGTATATCCGTTTCTTTCAAAACGGTCACCCTACGGGATCGGAGACGAAGTAAAGGGAAGAGTGTATGAGCTCAGCCAGAATTTCGGCGTGTTTGTGGCCGTGGATGACCAGTATTCCGCATTGATCCCGGCCCGGGAGGCGGCAGCCAAGTATGTTCCGGGACAGGTTCTCTCCCTCCGGGTCACCGGGGTCAAGGAGGACGGCAAGCTGGATGTCAGTGACCGCCGGAAAGCCTACCTGCAGATCGATGAGGATGCCGAAGCGGTCCTGCTGCTGATCGAGGACTACGACGGGGTGCTGCCTTTCGATGACAAGGCCTCCCCGGAGATCATCAAGGAAGAGGCGGGTCTTACCAAAAATGCTTTTAAAAGAGCGGTGGGGCATCTGCTGAAGGAAAAGAAAGTGGAGATTCGGGACGGAAAGATCTATCGTCTTTGATACGGGAAGAGGCAGATTCATAACAAGAGGCATACCGAATGAATTTCACACATCTTCATACCCATACGGAATACAGCCTTCTGGATGGGTCCAACAAAATCAAAGAATATGTGGCCCGGGTGAAGGAGCTGGGCATGGACAGCGCGGCGATCACCGACCACGGCGCCATGTACGGCGTGATCGAATTTTACCGTGCGTGCAATGCGGCCGGGATCCGGCCGGTGCTGGGCTGTGAGGTGTATGTGGCCCCGGGCTCCCGCTTCGACCGGGAGGGCGGAAGCGGAGATGACAGGTACTATCATCTGGTTCTGCTGGCCGAAAACAACACCGGCTACGCCAACCTGATGAAGATCGTCTCCAAGGGATATGTGGAGGGCTTTTACTACAAGCCCAGGGTGGATCTGGAGGTGCTGGAACGGTACCACGAAGGGATCATCGCCCTTTCCGCATGTCTGGCGGGAGAGGTGGCCCGGAATCTGGCCCGGGGGATGTACGAGGAAGGAAAGAAAGCCGCTCTCCGGTATCAGGAGATTTTCGGGGAGGGCAATTTTTTCCTGGAAATGCAGGATCACGGCATCGCCGAGCAGAAGATCGTCAATCAGCAGCTGCTGCGGATGCACCGGGAGACCGGGATCGATCTGGTGGTGACCAACGACTGCCATTATACCTATGCGGAGGACTGGGAGCCCCACGATGTCCTTCTGTGTCTGCAGACCGGCAAAAAGCTGGCGGACGAGGACCGCATGCGCTATGAGGGCGGACAGTACTATGTCAAGTCTCCGGAGGAGATGGCGGAGCTGTTTCCCTATGCCCTGGAGGCTCTCGAAAATACGCACAGGATCGCGGAACGCTGCCACGTGGAGATCGAGTTCGGCGTGACCAAGCTGCCGAGGTTCGATGTGCCCGAGGGCTTTACCTCCTGGGAATACCTGAACAAGCTCTGTATGGAAGGCCTGGAGGAGAGATATCATCCGGTCACTCCGGAGCTGAAGGAGAGACTGAATTATGAGCTTACCACCATCAGGAACATGGGGTATGTGGATTATTTCCTGATCGTGTGGGACTTTATCAAATATGCCAGGGATCACGATATTATGGTAGGCCCCGGACGCGGCTCTGCGGCCGGCAGCCTGGTAGCTTATACGCTGGATATCACGCAGCTGGATCCCCTGCGCTATGATCTGCTGTTCGAACGGTTCCTGAACCCCGAGCGTGTGTCCATGCCGGATATCGACGTGGATTTCTGCTTCGAACGGCGGCAGGAAGTGATCGATTATGTGGTCCGCAAATACGGCAAGGACCGGGTGGTGCAGATTGTCACCTTCGGTACCCTCGCGGCCCGGGGTGTGATCCGGGATGTGGGCCGGGTGCTGGATATGCCCTACGCCCAGGTGGACGCCATCGCCAAGATGATCCCTCAGGAGCTGAACATTACCATCGACAAAGCTCTGAGCATGAATCCAGAGCTGAAAAAGGCTTACGAGGAAAAGCCGGAGATCACCCGGCTGATCGACATGGGCCGCCGTCTGGAGGGCCTTCCCAGGCATACCTCCATGCACGCCGCCGGCGTGGTGATCAGCCAGAAGGATGTGGACGAGTACGTTCCCCTTTCCAGAGCCTCCGATGGTTCCATCACGACCCAGTTCACCATGACCACCCTGGAGGAGCTGGGACTTCTGAAGATGGATTTCCTGGGCCTCCGGACGTTGACGGTCATTCAGGACGCTGTCCGAATGGTGGAGAAGGATACCGGCGTCCGGCTGGACATGCAGAAGATCGATTACAATGACAGGAAGGTGCTGGATTCGCTGGGTACCGGCCGTACGGACGGGGTGTTCCAGCTTGAAAGCTCCGGGATGAAAAGCTTCATGAAGGAGCTGAAGCCCCAGAGCCTGGAGGATGTGATCGCCGGGATCTCGCTGTACCGGCCGGGTCCCATGGACTTCATCCCTCAGTATATCCGGGGAAAGAACCGTCCGGACACCATCCGGTACGATACCCCCCTTCTGGAACCGATTCTGAAACCGACCTACGGCTGTATCGTTTACCAGGAGCAGGTCATGCAGATCGTCCGTTCCCTGGCGGGCTATACCCTGGGCCGGAGCGATCTGGTGCGCCGGGCCATGTCCAAGAAAAAAGCGTCGGTCATGGCCGAGGAACGCAAAAACTTCGTGTACGGGAACAAGGAGCAGGGCGTCCCGGGCTGCATCGCCAACGGGATCCCGGAGAAAACCGCCAACAAGATCTATGACGACATGACGGATTTTGCAAAGTACGCTTTCAACAAATCCCATGCCGCGGCCTACGCGGTGGTTTCCTACCAGACTGCCTTCCTCAAATATTATTATCCGGTGGAATTCATGGCGGCATTGATGACCTCCGTGATTGAAATGCCCAACAAGGTCTCGGAATACATCCAGGTCTGCCGGCAGATGAACCTGCCCATCCTTCCGCCGGA
>CAMOQF010000088.1 GCA_946622645.1 uncultured Blautia sp. | reverse complement strand
AACTGACCCTCCTCAACAGGTATTATACCAGATTTCCGAAATAATATGCCCGGATATTGCATTTGTTCGACGACTTCGCAGATAAAACATCAGCTGATTCTTCGAACTCGGTATTTCAGATTATAGTATGTTGGATTGTCGGGCGTTTTTCACGGCTTCCTCTGAATATTATTTGTTTGTTTCCCTCCCGGTGCCACACACAGGCTGAATGCCGTCAGGTTATGTTCTCGCCGGTGTACGGCGTCGAGACGGACTGCCCGGCCATATTTGTCCGCAGATGACGGACACACTTGTCCGGACAGCTGCGGACAAATATGACCGGACAGTCCGGTAAGGGACGAACACGGCAGAACATCACCTGACGGCAGCCAGCCGTCCGTCGACCGCGACAATCCCCCCAATAACGACAGCCGTCCGTCGACCGCGACAATCCCCCCAACAACGACAACCTGCCGTCGACCGCGACAATCCCCCCAATAACGCCAGCCGTCCGTCGACCGCGACAATCCCCCCAACAACGACAACCATCCGTCGACTGCGACACATATGTCCCCCGGCGACGACCTGACGTCGACCGCGACACATATATCTGCCGTCGACCGCGACAAATATGTCCCCCCGGCGACAACCTTCCGGAGAAAGCGATCCCATGTACCTGGAAAAAGAAGACGTCAGTATATACTATGAAGTACGCGGCCGAGGCACCCCCCTCATCCTGATCCACGGCGTCATCGTTGACGCCGACCTCTACACAAAAGCAGCCGAACTCCTGGCCCGCTACTACCAGGTGATCACCTACGACCGCCGCGGCAACTCCCGCAGCACCTTCAAACCCAACACAAAAACAACCGAAGAAGACGCCCCCAGACCCTTCGAAATGGAAGACCAGGCCCAGGACCTCCTGGCCCTGATGGACGCCCTCCACATAGACGACGCCTACATCGTCGGCCAAAGCGCCGGCGCCATGATCGGACAGTACTTTCTACAGGAATACCCCGAAAAAGTACGCCACCTGATCATGTACGAACCCGCCATCATGGGCTTCCTCGACGACATGCCGAACGTCCACGAATGGACCACCCAGATGAAAGAACTGATCGGCAGACACAAATTCAACTCGGCGCTGCTGCAGTTTGCCCAAAAGATCGCACCCTCCGACACACGCAGCCCCCAGAAAAGCATCGAAGAAACCTACCGCGAAATGGGCAACCACCAATACGCCCTCACGCAGGAATTCCCGGAACTGGTATCCTACCATCCGGATATAAAAAAGACAAAAAAACACAAAGACCGCATCACCCTGGCCATGGGCGAAAAAAGCGACGACCCGGTCTACATGAACGGACTGGCACGCTTCGCCAATGCACTGGAAACAGACATCCTGTTTTACCCGGGCTTCCACAACCTGCCCTTCGACCTTCCAAGGGAATTCGCCATCAATGTGCTTGGAACCCTGATGCTCTTCGGAGAATGACCCAACCGCATCAGAAACGCACCCCGAAAGAGGATCCTCTGCATGAGAAAGACAATACTAAACGGCTTACAGATCATGAACTTTGCCTTTCAGATCGAGCCCTCCGAAGCACCCCATTTTCATCAGTCCATAGAGATCCTCTACATCCTTGAGGGCACCCCCGAAGTGACGGTCCAGGATAAAGTCTACCAGACACACCCGGACGACATCATCGTCATCAACGCAAATAAAAAACACTCCTACCAAAGCCGCTCCGACGTGCTGATCGGCTATGTGGAGATCGACTTCCACCTGCTGGAAGAGCTTTTAGGCACCAACCGCCTGTTCTTCTGGTGCAACTCCTGCCTGGACAGGAACGCAGCCTACGACGACATGCGCAATATCCTGAAGGAGATCTTCAGCCAGTACTTTGAAAAAACAGGCTTCGGAGAGGTGGTCCTGCAGAGCATGTACTACCGTCTGCTGCAGGTCCTGCTGGAAAATTTCATGGTCAACAGCAATGACCATCGCTTTGCCGGAGAGACTTCACCCGATGACGACCGCCTCAATGAGATCGTCAATTATATCCAAAGCAACTATCAGAAAAAGATCAGCCTCTCCGAGCTTTCCAACGCGCTGTATCTTTCTGTCCCGTATCTGTCCAAATATATCAAAAGACAGATCGGTATGAACTTTGTGGACTACGTCAACAGCATCCGCCTGTTCCACGCAGTGGACGACCTTTTGTATACCAACAACTCCATCACGATGATCGCGCTGGAGAACGGATTCGCAAACGCCGCCGCCTTCACCAAACGGGTGAAAGAAGCCTATGACCTTACGCCCTCAGAATACCGGCAGAAGATGAAAGCCCATCCGGACAAGAACGGAAACAAAAAAACGGAAAACCGGAAGGACATGCTCGATAAGAAAGTATCCGACTACCTGGATAATCAGCTGGTCAAAGAGCCGAAGGAAACAGCTTCCCACGACGACTCTGTGATCGTGGACACCCGTAACCAGACCGAGTACGACCGTTACTGGGAAAAGATGATCAACATCGGCCGCATGGAGGATCTTCTGAGGTCAGATATGCAGGAGCAGCTTCTCCTTCTGTGCGGGGAGCTGGGCTTCCGCTATGTGCGGATCTGGGACTTTTTCAGCGAAGCGCTGATGCTCGGCAGATCCGGCTCTTCCGGAGTCTATTACTTTAATCGTATCGACACGGTCCTGGATTTTCTGATCGATCACGGGATCAACGTCTATCTGGAGATGGGCGTAAAGCCAAAACGCATCCACAGCACGCTGCATAAAGATATCTGTCTGGAACAAAGCGCGATGCCCTTCAAAACCCAGAAAGAGGGAGAACGTTTTCTCAACATTCTGATGGCGCATCTGATCAACCGTTACGGGCTCGAAACCGTGGAAAAATGGTACTTTGAGCTGTGGGCCGGGGAAAACTTTGACACAGGCAGCTATGATGAAGAATACTGCCGCGTCTTTGAAGTCTTCCACAGGGTGCTGAAACGGCATTCCCCCAGGATCCGCATCGGAGGCGGGGGCATCGGCATCCAGTACGGCAGCGAAAACATGAAAAAGCTCCTGGAGGAATGGGAACAGTATCCCAGCCGTCCGGATTTTCTGTCGCTGTACTGCTTCCCCTATGTCCGTGGAGATGAAGACGGGACCGCCTACGCACGGCAGTCGTCGGATCGTGATTTTCTGAAGAACCAGCTGGAAATCGCCCAGAACTATCTGCGGGACACCCGGTTCGCCGATGTCGAGATCCATGTGACAGAATGGAGCTCTACCATATCCAACCGGAATCTGCTGAATGACAGCTGTTACAAAGGCGCTTTTATCTTAAAAGGCGTGATGGACTGCTTTGAAAAAGCCTCCGTCCTGGGCTACTGGGTCGGGTCGGACATCTTTTCGGAGCACACCGATACCAGCCGGCTCCTGTTCGGCGGCTGCGGCCTCGTCAATGTACAGGGCCTGAAAAAACCGGCGTTTTTTGCCTACTGGTTCATGCATCACTGCGGCCGGTATCTGCTGCACCGGGGAAAAAACAGCCTTGTGACCACCAACGGGAACAACAACTATTCCATCGTCTGCCACAACTACCGGCATCTGAACTACAAATACTATCTGAAGGAAGAAGACCATCTGGAGGAAGACAGGCTTTACCAGCTGTATGAAGACAATCAGTCTTTGAAGCTGTCCTTTCAGCTGGCCAATCTGCAGAACGGACGATACAAGATCAAGACCTATTCCATCAACGAGGAGCAGGGCAGCGTACAGAAGGAATGGCAGAAGCTGGGAAAGATCGAGTTCCTCTCCGGTGCGGAGATCGCTTATCTGAACCAGATGTGCTGCCCTCACATCCAGATCCGTATCAGTGAAGTGACCGGGAACACCCTGCATTTTGAGACCCGCATGCAGGCCCAGGAGATCCAGTATATTCACATCAGTTATCTGTATGACTGACGCCTGTCGGGAGTGAAAAAACGACAGGAAAATATTCACCTATGATTTTTAACCCTCTCATTTTCTGAGACAAGAAACAGAGGGATAAAAATAAAAAAGCAACCGTAACCAGAAGAAAAAGAAGGATGCAAAAGAACCCAAAAAAAGGTACAATCAAATCATCAAAAAAAGAAACGGGAGGTAACAAAGAAATGGCAAAAGTTCGTGTAGGAATCGTAGGTTGTGGTGGCATCGCAAATCAGAAGCATATGCCTTCTCTGAAAGCAAACGCAGACCTCTGCGAGATCGTAGCATTCTGCGACATCATCGAAGAGCGCGCCGTCAAGGCAAAAGCTGACTATGGCACAGCAGACGCAAAGGTTTACACAGATTACAATGAACTGGTAAAAGATCCCAACGTGGACGTTGTCCATGTCTGCACACCCAACGTTTCCCATTGCCCGATCACCGTCGCTGCGTTTGAGGCCGGCAAGCATGTAATGTGCGAGAAGCCCATGGCTCACAACACCGACGATGCCAAGAAGATGATCGAAGCCTGGAAGAAATCCGGCAAGAAGTTCACCATCGGCTATCAGAACCGTCTGAGAGTCGACACCCAGACCCTGCATGCTTCCTGCGAAGCCGGCGAACTGGGCGAGATCTATTTCGCAAAAGCACACGCTCTGAGAAGAAGAGCTGTTCCTACCTGGGGCGTATTCCCGAACAAGGCCCTGCAGGGCGGCGGCCCCCTCATCGACATCGGAACCCATGCACTTGACATCACCCTGTGGATGATGAACAACTATGAGCCGGCAAGCGTTTCCGGTTCCGTCAACTTCAAGCTCGGCCGTCAGGCTGACGGTCCCGACGGCAACGTTTTCGGACCCTGGGATCCCGAGACCTTCGAAGTGGAAGATTCCGCATTCGGCTTTGTCAAGATGAAAAACGGCGCTACCATCTATCTGGAAGCATCCTGGGCTCTGAACATCCTGAAATCCATGGAAGCCTCCTGCACACTGTGCGGCACCAAGGCAGGCGCCGAGATCCATCACGGCGGCAGCTATCCCACCGATGAGCTGATCTATAACACCGTCGAGCACAATCAGCTGATGGAAAAGACAATCTCTCCTGCAGGCGTAGTCGACTTCTTTGAAGGCGGCGCTTCCGCAGAAGGCGTAGCAGAGCAGAAGCAGTGGATGGAAGCCATCCTCAACGACGGCGAGCCGCTTGTAAAACCGGAGCAGGCTTTCGTAGTGACCCAGATCCTGGAAGCTATCTACAAATCCGCAGAGACCGGCAAAGAAGTGTATTTTGACTGATCATTGAGAGAAACTGCATCGGGAGCGGGGCGTAAAAAAGCCCCGCCCTTGATGCATCAGATGGAGGAGAAAAACATGGCAGGAAGACAGATCTTCAACCCGGACGGGTTTAAGAATATCGAAGAAGACGGAAAGATCACCGGATTTAGTTTCCAGTTCAAGTGCCAGTACTATCGCAGCGTGACGCTCTCGATCGTCCGTAACCTTGCCGTCAACGTGGATGGCGAGGACTTCCCCAAGGAGGACATCACCCTGACCATCAACGGTGAGACCTTCACACAGGACCAGATGACGACAGTGATCGATTCCGACTACAGATGGGAGTTCGGTGAGTACGGCACGGTCAATGTGAAAAAGGAAGGCGGCCTTGCCAAGGGACCGCATCACATCAAGGCAGTGCAGCTGATCGTTCCTTCCTACATGCCCTTCCCCTGGGAAGTGACATGTGAGGCGGATTTCGAAATAAAATAACGGGAGGAGAACGCGATGAGCTACGATATCAAAAGAAGTATTTCCCTTTACAGCTATCAGGATGAATATTATGACGGAAAGCTGGATCTGGAAGGATGCCTTCGTGAGACCGCCAAGACAGGAGCCACAGGCGTGGAACTTCTGGCTGAACAGATGATCAAGCGTTTCCCGGTCGCCATTGAAGAGGAAGGCTTCCTGGACAACTGGTTTGCAATGCTGAAAAAGTACAACCTGACTCCGTCCTGCTATGATGCTTTCCTGGAGAACCGCATCTATGCAAACCGTACTCTGACTCTGAAAGAACAGATCTCCATGATGAACAGAGACCTGCGCCTGGCCAGCCTTCTGGGCTTCCCGGTCCTGCGTACACTGGTCTCCACCCCCATGGATGTCATCGAAGGCAGCCTTGAGTATGCCGAAAAAGTCAATGTCAAGATCGGTCTGGAAGTCCATGCTCCCTTCTCCCTCAATTCCAGCTGGGCAGACGGATATCTCAGCATGATCGACAGGACCGGTTCCAAGTACTTTGGATTTATCCCGGATATGGGTATCTTCTGTAAGAACATCCCGGATGTGCTCCGCGACAAAGCCCGTCGTCAGGGCGCCAAGGAAGAATGCCTGAAGATCGTGGACGATGCCTATGCACAGCGCAGAGAAAAAGGCTTTGTCAAGATCAAATACGACCTGGACCTCGGAAAAGCCAACATGGAATACAGGATGTCCAACGGCATGAAGGAAATGATGGAAGCGGTCGAAAAGGCCGGCGGCGGCCCTGCCGACAAGATGTATGCCAACACCTCCTTCACCTATTCCTGGTCCGATCCGCAGGATCTGATCGACAACATCCAGTATATCTTCCACACCCATGCAAAATTCTACAATGTGCATGAGGACTATGTGGAGACCGCAGTTGCGATCCCGGAAGTGGTCGAAGCCTACAAGAAAGCCGGCTACAACGGCTTCTTAAGCTCCGAGTACGAAGGTGGCGAACATCTCCGCGACATCGGCGTTGACAGTATCGAGCAGTGCCGCCGTCACCAGGAAGCCCTGAGACGCGCGATCGAGGGATAACATCAGAGAGGAGACAGACATATGGCATTGAAGTTTGGTATCATCGGCCATGGCTTTATGGGCCATGAGCACGAGAAGATGCTCATGAATTTTGACGGGATCGAAGTAGTCGCGGAATGCGATATCGACCCCACCCAGCTGCAGGATGTTCCGGAAGGCGTCAAGTCCTATGAAAAAGCAGAAGACCTGATCAACGATCCGGATGTGGAAGTGGTCCTGGTCGTTGCCAACAACAACCAGCATAAAAAACTCGTGATCCAGGCTGCGGAAGCAGGCAAGGACGTCATCTGCGAAAAGCCGGTGGCCATGTCCCTGGAGGATCTGGACGAGATGAAGCAGGCCTGCGACAAGGCCGGCGTCAAATTCACGGTCCATCATCAGCGTCGTTTTGACCCGGATTTCCGCACTGCCAAGGAGATCTACGATTCCGGCACTCTTGGAAATCTTTATACCATCCAGTCCAGTTTGTACGGCTATAACGGCAACATGCACGACTGGCATGTCATTCCCAGCGAAGGCGGCGGAATGCTCTACGACTGGGGCGTTCATCTGATCGACCAGATGCTGTGGATGATCCCGGAAAAGGTCACCAGCGTATTTGCAAATGTGCGCAACGTCATCAACAAAGAGGTGGACGACTATTTCCACATCATGCTCCGCTTTGAAAGCGGCCTGGTGGGTGAGATCGAGCTTGGCACCTATTTCCTGACCGACAAGGATCATTGGTTTGAACGCCATTGGTTCATCGGCGGTGACAAGGGCTCCGCCTACATTGACGGCTTTTTCCCGGAAGGCAAGATCGTCCGCACGGACGGCCTGCTGAAGAATGTGGGAGGCCAGCGTACCATGACGGCAGCAGGCCCGACCCGTTCCTTCGGACCGCCTCCTGAAGGCAAGATCCTGCTGGAGGACCTGCCAAAGGTAGGAACAAAGCACGAAGACTATTTTACAAACTATCTGAAAGCGCAGGCAGGCGAGGAAGACTTCCTGGTGAAGATCCCCGAGACCCGCCGTGTGCTGAGACTCATGGATGCCATCCGCGAGTCCGCAAGAACCGGAAAGTCGATCGACTTCGAATAAAATACACAAGTACCCTTCGCACGGAGCCATACAGGCTTCGGGCAAAGGGTGCTTTTAAAGGCTGCCACTTTTGTGACAGCCTTCTTTGTACTCTATCGGGAATAAAAACGGATGATGTCCTCCTTTGTCCGCAGCTTTTTTAAGAGTTCCGGATCGACGGAAGGATCGTGGAAAGTCTGGTTCAGCCAGAGCAGAAGGATCGTGTCGGAAGGAGCAAACGCGCCCATGACGGCAAAACGGATCTTCTGACCGTTCCATATGACCTGATGTTCGAAAACAGCGGTACAGAGCCTGGTCTCAGAGGCGCTCACGAGAGAGTGCAGGAACAAAACGCCCGGCCGGATGCAGAAACTGGAGATGGCTTCCCGGCGCAGAATGTCAGTCTCGTAATCGGAGTTCACGATGCCGCTCTCGATCAGAAGGCCAGCCATGGCTTCGATGATCTCAAAACGCTTGGAGGAGACGGGCTTTTCCATCCACAGACCGTCGGCAAGAAGCTTTCCTGCAGAAGCGCTTCCGGACGGATACAGCCGCCGGATCCGGTAATTCTGGATATAGGCGGAAATGTGCAGATAATCTTCGGGCGGAAAAAGAGCGTTGACGAAGATGGTATCCGTGTCGGCGTTGTCGGTCAGTTTTTTCCGCACTGTGGAGAGGATCAGGTCCGTGCCCTTAAAATCATGGGCGTCCTTTATATTGACCGGAAGCAGCTCCGTAATATCCAGATATTTGTCGAAAGCGGCAAGGACTTTCCGCTTCAGGGACCAGGCGGACGTCATGTTCAGATGCGTGCAGATGGCCGTCTTCAGTTTATGTTCCGGATGGGTGTCCGTATAGAACTCCAGGGCGCCGGCGATCACGCGGGCCAGCTGCAGAATGCCGTTTTCGTTGAGATAATATCCCAGATAGCTCTGGGAGAGATCCTGGATGGCCCAGGCGATCTCGAACTCGGGCAGCAGGCTTTCGCGGACGATCATATGGTTATCCTGTTCATTGAAAATGTGATCGGAAAAACGAAGATATTTGATCAGCAGCAGCAGGGTGATATAAAAATCCCTGTCTCCGGACAGATCCAGGTGATAGAGCTCCCGGATCTTCCGGATATAGTCGTCCGCCAGATGGATCGTGATCCCGTCGAAATGCTTCCCCGCATTCTCCGGAGAGATCGTTTCCATATCCGGAAGACGTACGCCTTCCAGAAAACGATAGATCTCGTCCTGCTCCTGACTGGGGAATTTCATCGCAAATTCTTCGGAAAGCGCCTGAAAGATCTCATCCACCGCCAGAGAGACCGGGACATCGTACCGTTCCGGGATGGAACGCTCCGGAAGAGGGTGGCCGGTGCGGACACGATGGATCATGATGGCTGCGGCAAGGTTGAGAGCGACCATGTCCGGATCCTCGATCCGGATCCCGTGGCGGGAGAGAACGGAAGGGATGATGCGCATGATGGTGTCCATCCACGCGCGCTCCAGAAAATGGTAGCTGTAATAAGCGTTTTCACGTCCGTGATAATCCCATCCCTCGTGAAAAAGCTGATTCAGGATCAGACGTCGTTTCTGCTCGTTTTTTTCAAAGGAGAGAGCGTTTTTTTCCTGGATCATGCGGATGCGGGGCCCGGCGAGGACATACTTCATTTTCAACTGACGGAGGTCATGCTCCAGCGTCGTATGGCTGACAAAGACCTCGTCCTCCAGATCATAGATGTCGATGGGATCATCTGACAGACAAAAGCGGAAAGCCAGATAGCGCACCCTTTCATCCTGGGTCAGAAAAGCGATATCGATCTGGTTCATGCTCTGGATGGCTTCCGGATCTTCGGCTACATAGAGATACCCTTTGCTGTGCTGTGAGAGGATCCGGGCCTTAAAAGGAGACAGAGCCTGATTGATCCCTGCAACATCGCTCCGGATGGTGCGGGAGGAAAC
>CAMOQF010000087.1 GCA_946622645.1 uncultured Blautia sp. | reverse complement strand
CATAGTCTGCTTTGTCGATCCAGATGACATCGTGTTCGCGGCGGAACCATGTCAGCTGTCGTTTGGCGAAGTGGCGTGTGTCGCGTTTGAGGATGCGCACAGCCTCTTCATAGGGCATCCGTCCTTCCAGATAATCGGCGATCTCTTTATAACCCAGGCCTTGCATCGATGTCATCGGTCTGTGTATGCCGCTGTCCAGAAGGCCCTGGACCTCCTGTACAAGACCTTCGGAGAGCATCTGGTCCACGCGTGCATCGATCCGTTCATAAAGGATCCCGCGCGGCATGGTCAGGACAAAATAAGTAAGCTGATAAGGGCTTTCTTTTTCTCGTTCAGTCTGATTATGCATGGAGATCTTTGTCTGGTTCTGTTCGTAGAACTCGATCGCACGGATCACGCGTTTGACATTGTTAGGATGGATCTGCTCTGCGCTCTCCGGGTCTCTTTCTCGCAGCATTTCGTGCAGAAAAAGGTTCCCTTTTTCACGAGCGATCTGTTCCAGATCCTCTCTCACGCCGTTCTGCTGTTCTGCTTGTGTAAAATCGATCCCCCGCGTGACAGCCTGTATGTAAAACCCTGTGCCTCCTACAAGCATGGGAATGTGTCCGTTCCGGCGGATCTCGTCGATCGCTTCGAGCGCCATCTCCTGAAACCGGACAATATGAAAATCCTCTGAGGGGTCCAGCACATCCACCAGATGATGCGGGACGCCTTGCATTTCTTCCGGGCGGATCTTGGCGGAGCCGATGTCCATGCGTCTGTAGACCTGCATGGAATCTGCCGAGATGATCTCCGCTCCGATCGCTTTTGCAAGGCGGATGGACAGGCTTGTTTTGCCGACAGCAGTAGGCCCTGTCAGTACGACCAGAGGTTCTTTTTCTGTCAATTCATTCTTCATCACACGATCCTGTGGAACTTTTTCTCAAGCTCCTCCTTCGACATGGCAATGATAGTCGGACGTCCATGGGGACAGTTGTATGGATTTTCGAGAGACAACAGTTCATCGATCAGAGCGTCTGCCTCCTGTACGGACAGGCGGTTGTTGCCTTTTACGGCTGCTTTGCAGGCCATGGTGGCCAGCCGCATGGAGAAGATCTCCAGCATGTCGTTCCCGCCGTCTGAAAGTTGATCCAGCATTTCACGGAACAGCTCTTCTTCTGTAAAGTGATAAAGATTGGTCGGGACCCCGCTGATCAGGTATTCCCTTCCTCCGTAATGTTCAATTTCAAATCCGTAGCCGGTAAAAAAGTCCATATTCGACTGCAGATTGTTCTCCTCTTCCAGGGTGAGAGTCACCAGAATGGGCGGTTTCAGATACTGCGTCTCCACGGTTCGTTCCCGGAAAGATTTTAAAAGCCGCTCGTAGACCACTTTTTCATGGGCTGCGTGCTGATCGATCATATAGAATGTATTTTCAAACTGCACAAGCCAGTAAGTATTAAACAGCTGACCGATGAGGATATGACGGCTGCGGGCTTTCTCAGTCAGAAGCTCCTCTGTAAAGAGTGTCGGTTCCGGTTCGTTCTGTGTCCTGCCGGAGCTGAAGCCTGGGGCTCCCTGATCGGCCCTGCCTGAACCGAAGCCTTGTGAAACCTGATCCCTCTTTCCAAAAGCGTGTCCTTCTGACTCTCCTTCATTCCTGACAGAAGATGCTCCTGTCATCTCTTTATCCGTCTCGCATGAACCGGGGACATTTGCGCTCGTTCCTTTCGAGTTTATATCATCCCGGTTTTCAGCCTCCCCTCCTGGGTTTTGACTGATCTTCACGCCAGGCTGATTTTTGGGATCTGCAGCATCAAAAGATAGAGCTGCGTTGCCATTTTTTACATGCGTTTCTTCTGTGCCGGGTCTCCCTGTCTCCTCTTCCGCTCTGTCGAAGGATGATCTGGAGGCCTGTTCCGCCATCTTGCGCAGCTCATCCTGCTCAGCAGAATGATCACGCATCTGTCCGCGGTATTCCCTTGTTTCTTCTCTCACCGCCGCGGGTGCCCTGCCTTCTTTCAGCAATGACCCGCTGTAAGATCCGCCAAATCCGTAAAAGCTTCCGGTTCCGGCACCGGATATCCCCTCTGCAGCGCGCCTCCGGCTTTCAAATGGCTCCGGTACCAGGCCGCGCCCCGGCAACGGGTTTTTCGCTTCTTTTTCCGGTTTTCCGGGCGTGACATTTGAGATCATCTCCCGGCCGGACAGAACATCCCGTACCGCCTGCATCAGCGCCTGATATACCTCTGCGCTCCTTGAAAACCGGACTTCCATTTTGGAAGGATGTACGTTGACATCCAGGTCGGCGCCGTTCATCTCGATCTGCAGCGCGACAAACGGAAACTTATGCTGCATCAGAAAGCCCTGATAGCCGTCCTCGATGGCTTTCGAAAGGATCTTATCCTTGACATACCGCCCGTTGACGTAATAGTTCTCAAATCCTCGGTTCCCGCGGGCGATCTCAGGCTTCCCGATAAAGCCCTGCACTTTCATGAATTCATTCTCAAAAGAGATCTCCAGCAGAGACCGGATGATCTCGCGTCCGTAGATGCTGTAGATCACATCCTTCATGCTGTTGTTTCCGGAGGAATGCAGTCTCACCTGCCGGTTCTGGATATATTTGAACGAGACCTCCGGATGCGACATGGCCAGCTGTTCCATCAGCGTGCTGACAGCGCCTGCTTCAGTCATATCCGACTTTAAGAACTTGCTGCGGGCAGGTACATTGAAGAAAAGATTCCGAACCAGAAATGTGGTGCCCTCCGGCGCTCCGGTTTCTTCCAGCAGCACCTCTGTCCCGCCGCTGATCAGATAGCGTGTCCCGCTCACGGAAACCTGTGTACGCGTGATCAGTTCCACCTCCGATACGGCCGCGATGCTGGATAAAGCTTCTCCGCGGAAGCCTAACGAGGATACATGGACAAGATCCTCCACTGTGCGGATCTTGCTGGTGGCGTGCCGCAGAAAGGCAGTCCGCACCTCGCCTGAATCGATCCCGCTTCCGTTATCCGTGATCCGGATCAGCTTTTTTCCGCCGTCCTGGATCTCCACCGTCACTGCGGTAGCGCCGGCGTCGATCGCATTCTCCACCAGCTCCTTGACGACGGAAGAAGGCCGTTCCACCACCTCGCCGGCGGCGATCTTGTCTATTGTGTTTGCATCCAGTACTTCGATCTTGTTCATCTTATCCTCTGTCACCAGCGATTGCTGATCTTGTTCTGCAGATTATACAGATAGTTAAGTGCCTCAAGGGGAGACATGGTCGAAAGGTTCATCTCTTTGATCTCTTTGATGATATCTTCATCTTTGACCGCGTCAAACAGGGACATCTGCCCCAGATCCACTTCATCGTAAGAGAGACGTTTTTTCTTCGGCTGGCCGGAAAGATCCTTCACGGCAGCAGTGATATCCGCGGCATCCAGCTCCTGTACAAGCTCTTTGGCACGCTGGATCACCGAATCCGGGACCCCTGCCAGACGGGCCACCTGAATCCCGTAGCTCTTGTCCGCGCCGCCTTTTATGATCTTTCTAAGGAAAACGATATCGTCTCCTTTTTCGCGGACGGCAATACAGTAGTTATTGACTCCCGCGATCTTGCCCTCCAGCTCCGTCAGCTCATGGTAATGAGTCGCGAAAAGCGTCTTGGCCCCGCAGAGCCTTGTATTGCTGATATGTTCCACCACAGCCCATGCAATGGACAGCCCGTCAAAGGTGCTGGTGCCCCGGCCGATCTCGTCCAGAATGACAAGGCTGCGCCGGGTGGCGTTTTTCAGTATATTGGCGACCTCGTTCATCTCCACCATAAAAGTACTCTGTCCGCTGGAGAGGTCGTCGGAAGCACCGACGCGGGTGAAGATCCTGTCCACTATGCCGATATCGGCTCTGGAAGCAGGCACAAAGCTCCCGATCTGCGCCATCAGGACGATCAGGGCCGTCTGGCGCATATACGTCGATTTTCCAGCCATATTGGGGCCTGTGATGATGGAAAATCTCTTTTTATTGTTATCCAGGAGCGTATCATTGGGAATAAACATCCCGTTCTCGATCATCTGCTCCACGACAGGATGCCGGCCTTCTTTGATATCGATCAGACCGTTCGTGTTGATCTGCGGCCTGCAGTACTGATTGCGTGAAGCCACCAGTGAAAGCGAGGCATACATGTCCAGAGCTCCCACCGCTTTTGCGGTCCGCTGGATCCGTTCCACTTCCTGTGCGACAGTCCGCCGGATCTCGCAGAAAAGTTCATATTCAAGCGCGTTCAGCTTATCCTCGGCGCCGAGGATAAGGTCCTCCAGCTCTTTCAGTTCCTGTGTAATGTAACGCTCCGCGTTGGAAAGCGTCTGCTTACGCACATAGTGGTCCGGAACCAGATCCTTAAAGGAATTGGTCACCTCGAGAGAATACCCGAAAACACGGTTGAATTTGATCTTCAGGTTTTTAATGCCGGTCTTCTCTTTCTCTCTGGCCTCCAGCTCGGAGAGCCACAGCTTTCCATCCGTCCGGGAACGCCGGAAAGTGTCCACATCCTCATTGTAGCCGGTCCTTATGATGCCGCCTTCCTTCTGTGCGACGGGCGGCTCGTCTGTGATGGCGTTTCTGATCAGGTCATACAGATCCGTCAAAGGATCGATGGCTTCGTCAAGTTCCTTCAGAAGCGGCGCCTTGCATTCCCCCAGCAATGTCTTGATATGGGGAAGCATCTCAAGGGAAGAAGAAAAAGCGATCAGATCCCTCGGATTGGCCGAATCAAAGCTGATCCGGCTGATCAGGCGCTCCAGATCATAGACCGGTCCCAGATATTCACGGATCTCGTCCCTTACCATGGGAGAATCGGTCAGGTCCTGTACGGCGTCAAGCCGTTTTTCGATCTGTTCCGGATCGATCAGCGGCTGTTCAATGCTTGTACGCAAGGTCCGGGCACCCATGGCGGTCTTCGTCTTGTCCAGTACCCAGAGAAGGGATCCCCTCTTCTGTTTTTCCCGGAGCGTTTCCACCAGTTCCAGATTCCGACGGCTGGAGGAATCGATCACCATGAACATTTCCGCTGTGTAGGGAATGAGGGTCCTCATCTGGGCCATGCCGTTTTTCTGGGTCTCATGAAGATACTGGAACAACGCTCCGGCAGCGATAATAGCACAGCCGAAGTTTTCAAGCTCTTCACCGGCAATCTTTTCCGGTCCGAAATGATCTGTCAGCGCTTTTCTGCACGATCCGTCATCAAAGAAACGATTTTCCTGCGGAAAGATACAGATCCCCAGTCTGCCCTTCAGGTCCTCAATGTCGATCCCGCTCATCATAAAGGGTTCGTTGCAGATGATCTCGGACGGCATAAACCGGTTGATCTCATCCAGAAGCTTCTGTTTTTTGTCGGGTTCGGTGATATAAAGGTCGCCCGTGCTGACATCCGCGATGGCGCAGCCAAAGCGGTCAGCCAGACAGACGATGGACATGATATAATTGTTCCTGGATTCATCCAGTGACATGGAATCCAGTGTGGTACCGGGGGTTACGACCCGAATGACCTCGCGCTTTACCAGACCTTTGGCAAGTTTGGGATCTTCCACCTGTTCGCAGATGGCTACCTTATATCCCCGCTCGATCAGCCGGTTCAGGTATGTCTGGGCAGCATGATAAGGGACTCCGCACATGGGAGCCCTTTCTTCAAGCCCGCAGTCTTTGCCCGTGAGCGTAAGTTCCAGTTCTTTGCTGACCAGTACCGCGTCGTCAAAGAACATCTCATAAAAATCGCCCAGGCGGTAAAAGAGGATACAGTCTTTGTACTCCTCTTTCGTCTTCAGATACTCCTGCATCATCGGTGTCATGGCCATCTCAGGATCCTCTTTTCACTGTTCCGAAGTAATAAAAGCCCTTACAGGTATCCAGCTGCACCGGCACATAAGTGCCGATGAGGGAGGGATCTCCCGGGAAGTGGACCAGCAGATTGTGTTCGGTCCGCCCTGTCAGAAGGCCTTTTTCCCGGTTTTCTTCCTCCACCAGGACTTCCTGTACCGTCCCTGTAAAACGGGCGGAACGGGAACGCCCAGTCTCCTGCACCAGACTCAGCAGCCGGTCAAAGCGATCCCTGATCACCTCCTGCGGTATCTGGTCGTCCATCTTCGCGGCCGGCGTTCCGGTCCTTTTGGAATAGATAAAGGTGAAGGCCGTATCAAAACCGGACTTTCTCACCACGTCCAAGGTATCCAGAAAATCCTCCTCGGTCTCACCGGGGAAGCCGACGATGATATCCGTGGTCAGCGAAATATCCGGAACAGCCGTGCGGATCTTATCTACCAGATCCAGATAACGTGCTTTGTCGTAACGGCGGTTCATTTTCTGCAGGATACGGGAGCTTCCGGACTGCATGGGAAGGTGAAGATGGTGACAGATCTTTTTGCTCTCAGCCATCACCCGGATCAGTTCATCCGAAAGATCCTTCGGGTGAGAAGTCATGAACCGTATTCTTCTGATCCCTTCTACTTTTTCAGCTTCTTTTAAAAGTTCAGCAAAGCTGACGGGAATATCCAGGGTTTTTCCGTATGAATTGACATTCTGTCCAAGGAGCATCACCTCGGATACTCCCTGAGCGGCTAGAGTCTCCAGCTCACGGAGGATCGACACCGGCTCCCGGCTTTTTTCGCGTCCTCTGACATAGGGCACGATGCAGTAGCTGCAGAAATTGTTGCAGCCGAACATGATGTTGACGCCGGTCTTAAAGCTGTATTTTCGCGCGGTGGGAAGACCTTCCACGATCTCATCGGAGTCCTCCCAGATGTCGATGATCTGAGAATTTCCCATCAGGGACCTGTAGAACAGTTCCGGGAACTTATGGATATTGTGGGTGCCGAACACCACATCCACAAAAGGATAGTCCTTCCGGATCTTTTCGATCACATGGTGCTCCTGCATCATGCAGCCGAAAAGGACGATCTTAAGACCGGGGTTTTTCCGTTTGATGCTTTTCAGGCCGCCCAGATGCCCGTAGATCTTCTGGTTGGCGTTTTCGCGTACAGTACAGGTATTGTAGATCACAACGGACGCGTTCTGTTCCTCCGTTGTCTCGGTGAGCCCCATCTGAAGCGCCATCCCTGCCACGGTTTCCGTCTGGAGAGAGTTCATCTGGCAGCCTTCGTTCTGGATAAAAAACGTTGCGCCCTGCGGATATTCAGTCTTAAAATAATCTCTGCAGCGCTCTGTATATTCGGAATTAAAACGGGTTTCGTTCATGGGTCCGTTCCTTTCTTGTCAAATCTTTTTCTATATTACCGTTTTTAAGAACCCATGTCAAACCCATACCGCATATAAAGAGGAAATTAAAGGTGCGATAAAAGACGCGGGTCATTCCGTCTGTCTGATAAGACAGTCTTAAGCGTAATGATCCGCGTCATATAATCTCAGGAGATGTTGAGCGGAAGGTTGTTTTGCACGACATCCGTGTGACGGTAACCGTGATCATCTCCTTTTTTATCAGTAAAAATGATGGAGGCTGCCGGTGATTCTTTTGTGAGGACACCGGTGCCGTATGCCGTATCTTTCGGCTCCTTCCCCCGCATAGCAGGTCCTGCATTTGTAATTGTGACATTGGTGCTTCCGGCATCAGCAGCGCTTAGATAATAATCCACGACTCCCAGCTCGTAGATCTGATATGTACCGACAGGCACATTGTCTATCGTCAGTGTAAGCGTCGCATAGCCATGTCCGTCCACCGTATAACTGCCTTGCGAAAACTGCAGAAAATCTTCGTACCGATGATGATCTCCGCGGATGTCCGTTCCTTCAGCCGCAAACAGAAAGACCGGATTTCCATGGGCCCAGATGATCTCCGATTCAAGGATCCTCTTTGTGATGATGATTTTCCCAAGCGGCGGCACGTCAGGCGCGTTTTCCACTGTCACTTCAAGGCTTACGTCAGTCTCGGAGAAGATGATCTCTTTCTCAAATCCGTTATCTTCATACCCCTCCGGCACCGCAGTCTCCTTCAGCAGAAAAGCATGTTCTGCTGCGGAACCTTTTTTATTCCGGGACGTCAGCGGAAGCCCTTCCGACTCATATCTCTTTGTATTCCGGTTGTAGGTGATGGCATAGCCTGTCCCGTCCGTGTCAAACCTCCCTGTGGATGCATTGTACGGGAACAGAACAAATCCGGCCCCCTCCAGAAGCTCTCCGGTTTCCTGATCGGTTTTCCTGACAGATAATACGCCTGGCCTGTAATGCGTGACCGTCTCATTGCTTTCTTTGCTCTCCTTTCCGGCCGGTCTTTCAAATGAAGCCTGGCCCTTGTTTTTCACCAGATAATCGCTGTTTTTCCAGCTGCGGAACATATCCGTATTGCGGACTGTCACCGAGAAGGACAGATGATAGTTGTTGTCATAAAAGTCCTCATTTCCAAGCCACTCCGCTTTGGCCGATGCCGTGATCGTCTGACCGGAAACGCTGATGGTAAACCGGTCTGTAACGTCGTTATCCTGATCGTCTTTTATGCTCCAGGATCCGGATATGATGGAAAGATCGTCGTTTACAACGTCTCTTAGCTGATAGCTGCTGTAGAAGAACTGTTCAAATTCCGCCGGTACATTGTGAGAGAGCGTATATGTGAACCTTTCATCCGCCGTCAGAAGTCTGTTCTCCGTAACTCTTTTTTCATCGCTGTCGGAAACCGTTTTTGCAATATCCGGAATCGAGACCCTTCCCAGCCGTTTAAAATAGAGTCCCTGCCATGAGATCTCCAGGTTTCCGTTACTGTTGCCGATATGATAATCAAAAGGATTATTGGTGTATCCTTGCTTCCAGACCGCTCTCGCTTCAACATTGATCCGGTTTCCATCGATAAAACGGTAGTGCTCAAAACCGGAACCGAACCGGAAAGCCAGATGGTCTGAGGTGAAATTGACCTGTACCCAGTGATCCGAATGACTGTCGTTTACGATGCTGCCGCTCCGGCTTTCCGTATAAGGGGCCGTAAACGCAAGACTGCCAGGATCCTTGTACAGCTTGCAGTTATGATCCACATAGACTTCATCGACCGGACTCAATATCGTCAACGCCTGTTCAATATCGATATCGGAAAAAGTTGCATATCCCTTGAGGGAAACTTTCTGCTGAGTCTCATGATCCAGAAAAGTCATGTCAGCAGAGATATTCATGGTGTTGGTACAGGTCAGGCCGATCGCGTTTTTGGCAACGTAAAAATAACCGATCTCCTGCTCTCCGCCCAGATCAAAAAACTCATAATCCGTGACCGTAAGCTTCAGATCTATCTCCCGGCCTTTATAACGTCCTACGTTGCGGTAGATACAGCCGATCCTGTTTTTCATAGACGCGTCAGTCAGTGTACAATAATAGCCCGCCGGTGTTTCTACAGGGGTACATCCGAATAATTCCAGTGTACTTTTGCTGCTGTACCATCTCGGCCGGAAGCTGTATTCGCCGTTTTGCCCTGCAAATGTCTCGATATCAACCGCATTTACCATATTCTTCGCTAAATATTCGTCATTATTCTGGTTTTCCAAAGACAATATTTCATTCCCGTAATAAAGCTTGATCCGGTTGCAGACACCGTATCTGTCGGCGTAATACATTTTCCCATCCAGGTGGATCTCCTTCAGCTGGGCCAGAACGCCGGCGCTGTCCGGAAGGAAATAGTGTCCGAGCCCATCGATCACTCTGAAACCGGTCACACGGACACAGCTTTGCGGATCATAATAGCGGTATTGAAAATGATAGCAATCCACATCGGAAGCATATCCCGTCTCGCCATTGTCTTTATGAGTCTTAAGCCACCCCTCAAGCAGATATCCTTCCTCGTCGGCGTAATAACGGATCCCGTCCAGGGCGAGGCTTCCATCGATGAAATACTGACCGTTCCGGTAAGCTCTGCGTCTTCCGTTCGTTTCTGTGTGAAGACCATCGACAAGGGTGGGATCCGCTGCCGCAGACATACTGCTAAAATTATGGAAATACGGACGGGATCTAGTGGCACGGAGGTAATTGTATGATCCGCTGTCCCCCACCATAGGAAGATCTGAACTGCCTGCCCGTGTCATGGAAAGAACTGTGTCTGGATTTCTTGCCGGGGACAGTGTGTAACCTGATGATTGAACCGGCTGTACTTCCACTGCTTTTCCTGTACTCATAGTTCCATCTGCAGGAGTCCCGGACATGATTTTCGCAGGATTCGACGAATAAAAGCTTATGGTACTGTAGTTATCAGGTTGTTGTACGTCATAGTCCGTATTACCACTCCCATTAACGTCATAACCTGTATAACCGCTTCCGTCACTCAGTTCCTCTTCTTCTGCTGCTCCTGTTCCTGCAGATGTACTGACCGTCGGCAAATAAGTGTCCTCAGAAAATGCATCAGCAGCAGGCTCATCGTCAGAT
>CAMOQF010000086.1 GCA_946622645.1 uncultured Blautia sp. | reverse complement strand
GCCATGGAAAAACAGATGAAGGCAGAACGTGAACGTCGTGAAGCCATCCTGATCGCCGAAGGTAAAAAGCACTCCACCATCCTGGTAGCCGAAGGTAAAAAAGAATCCGCCATCCTCGACGCAGAGGCCGAAAAACAGGCTGCCATCCTGCGCGCTGAAGCCCAGAAGGAAAAGATGATCCGCGAAGCAGAAGGTCAGGCGGAAGCGGTTCTGAAGGTCCAGAGCGCCAACGCGGAAGGTATCCGCATGATCAAAGAAGCCGGCGCCGACCAGGCTGTCCTGACCATCAAGAGCCTGGAAGCCCTGGCCAAGGTGGCCGACGGACGTTCCACCAAGATCATCATCCCCTCCGAGCTCCAGAACGTGGCCTCCCTTGTGGCCGCCGTCAAGGAGATCGCGTCCGACCCGGCAGCGGAAGCACCCGCAGCGCCGGCACCGGCCAAAGAGGGCTGAGAATAAACCAGGACAACAGACAGGAGAAACGATATGAACCTCAAAGGCAGACATTTTCTGACACTCAAGGACTTTACGCCCGACGAGATCCTGTATTTTCTGGATCTGGCAGCGGAACTGAAGGCCAAAAAGAAAGCAGGAGAACCGCATGAATACTTCCGCGGGAAAAACGTGGCGCTGATCTTCGAAAAGACCAGCACCCGCACCCGCTGCTCCTTCGAAGTGGCCGCCCATGATCTTGGCATGGGCAGCACCTATCTGGACCCCAAGGGTTCCCAGATCGGCAAAAAAGAAAGCATCCGCGACACCGCCCGTGTACTGGGCCGCATGTACGATGGAATCGAATACCGAGGCTTCGGACAGTCGATCGTGGAAGAACTGGCCGGATACGCCGGCGTTCCGGTGTGGAACGGCCTCACCAACGAATACCATCCCACCCAGATGCTGGCAGACCTGCTGACCATCCGTGAGCACTTCGGATATCTCAAAGGCATCCGCCTGGTCTACATGGGGGACGCCCGCTACAACATGGGCAACTCCCTGATGATCGCGTGCTCCAAGATGGGCATGCACTTTACGGCCTGCACAAACCGGAATTACTTCCCGGACAACGCGCTGGTGGAGGAATGCCGCGCGTTTGCCGAAGCTTCCGGAGGCACCATCACTCTCACCGAGGACGCCATGGCCGGTACCAAAGGCGCCGACGTGATCTACACGGACGTTTGGGTCTCCATGGGCGAGCCGGACGAAGTCTGGGAGGAACGCATCAGAACGCTTTCTCCCTACAAGGTCACTTCCGCGATCATGAAAAACGCGGGAGAGCAGGCGATCTTCCTGCACTGCCTGCCCGCCTTCCACGACCGCGAGACCACCATCGGCAAAGAGATGGGCGAAAAGTATGACTTTATGGATATGGAAGTGACGGACGAGGTCTTTGAATCCCCGCAGTCCAAGGTCTTTGACGAAGCCGAAAACCGCATGCATACCATCAAAGCCGTCATGGCGGCCACTCTGGGAATGCCGGAGAAATAAAATATGAAGCAGAAAAACATTGTGCTCTGCGGCGCAAGCGCCTACGAGCAGAAATACTATTTTAATCCCGATTTCCAGGCCCTTCCGGAAAGGGTCCGGCAGGAGCTGCAGATCATGTGCGTCCTCTTCACGGAGGACGTGGGCGGCATCCTCACGCTGGAATTCACGGAGGAAGGGGAACTCACTTTCCGCACCGAAGCGCTGGAATCGGACGCCCGCTACGACGAGATCGGCAGCGCGCTCAAGATCAAACAGCTCCGGAACGAAAAGCAGGAGCTCCTGGAATCGCTGGAGATGTATTTTAAAGTCTTCTTCCTGGGGGAGGACGGTACAATATGAATGGCTTTCAGATCGGAAAAGTCCGGATCGACAATCCCTTTGTTCTGGCACCGATGGCAGGGGTGACGGACCTTTCCTTCCGCAGACTGTGCAAAGAAATGGGAGCCGGACTGGTATGTATGGAGATGGTCAGTGCCAAGGCCATCTCTTTTCATAATAAAAATACGGCCGCTCTGATGAAGATCGACCCGGCCGAGCACCCGGTATCCATGCAGCTTTTCGGAAACGATCCGGTTCTGATGGGAGAGGTGGCGCGTTCCATAGAAGATCATCCTTTTGATATTCTGGACATCAACATGGGCTGTCCGGTGCCGAAGGTGGTCAATAACGGCGAAGGCTCCGCTCTTCTCACCGACCCGGAGCTGATCGGCCGGATCGTAAAAAGCGTTTCTTCTGCCGTAAAGAAACCGGTCACCGTCAAAATGCGGATCGGCATCGCTCCGCATAAGGTGGATCCCGTTGAGATCGCCCGCCGGGCGGAAGACGCCGGCGCCGCCGCAATTGCCGTTCACGGCAGGACCCGGGAGCAGTATTATGCAGGCAAGGCTGACTGGGAAGCCATCCGGCGCGTCAAAGAGGCCGTAAAGATTCCCGTGATCGGAAACGGCGACGTGGATTCCGCTCCCAAAGCCCTGGAGATGATGAGGCAGACCGGCTGCGACGCCGTGATGGTCGGCCGCGGCTGCCGGGGAAACCCGTGGATCTTTCATCAGATGAACGTCTTTTTTGAGACGGGCAGTCTGCCGCCCGATCCCTCCGCGGAAGAAGTACGCGAGATGATCCTTCGGCATGCCCGCATGGTGATCGAAGAGAAGGGAGAATACACCGGTATCCGGGAGATGCGGAAGCATGTGGCCTGGTACACGGCCGGCATGCCTCACAGCGCAAATCTGCGGCGGCAGACCAATATGATCAATTCGTATAATGCTTTGGAATCTCTTTTAGAAATACTAGACAAAAATGACATTTTATAACTGTACAACTTGCCAAAGTTGTACTTTCTGTATAATGTTGTATTGACAGGTTGCTCACAGAGGGGTATTGTTATATACAAGTACAGGGGCTGAATGGATAAAGTTGTACCCATACAGCTCCTTTTTTGCAAGTTTTATAAAACTTGTATGTACAACTTACCACAAAACTTTTCATGTACAAGGAGGAAAAAGCATGAAACGTAAACTCATCAGCGCTGTTCTAACAGCCAGCCTGATCGGCTCGATGGCATTTGCATCCGTTCCGACCTACGCAATTGAAAACGAAGACATCACTATCGGCGTATCCATCTGGAGTTCCACAGACGTTCTGGGCAGCCAGTGCAAGCTGATCCTTGACGCAGCAGCAGAGGCTCTGGGTGTAAATGTACAGTATGTTGACCAGGGACATGTTTCCGAGCAGGTCACCGCTTCTGTTGATACTCTTTGTGCAGCAGGCTGCCAGGGCATCATCATCTGCAACTCTGCAGATTCTGAAATGATGAGCGCTATCAATACCTGCAATAACGAAGGCGTTTACCTTGCACAGTTCTTCCGTATCATCAGCGAAGAAAACAACCCCGACATCTATGAGCTGGCAAAAGCTTCTGATTACTTTGTAGGCGCAGTTCATGAAAATGAGCCGGAAAACGGTGAGAAGCTTGTCAACATCCTTCTTGATAAAGGCTGCAGAAACATTGGTCTGATCGGTTGGGAGCAGGGCGATGCTACATGGCTTGGAAGATGGGAAGGCTATCAGAAAGGCGTTGAAGTCTGGAATGAAGCTCATCCGGATGATCAGGCTACCCTTTCCGATCCTCAGTATGCCGGCACTACCTCTGAAGGCGGCGCAAAGGCAGCAGACGCTCTTATGGCAGCAGATCCTGATCTGGATGCTCTGATCCCGGCTGGTGGTGGTGGAGAACCTCTCCAGGGCGCCATCAGCGCTGTTGAAAAAGCCGGTAAGACCGGTGAGATCGCTATCGTTTCCACTGACTTCCTTCCGGACCTTGGCGAGAGACTGGAGAACGGTTCCATGGCTGGTGAATCCGGCGGACATTACTGCGATCCTCTGTTTGCCTTTATGATGGTCTACAACGCAATCAAGGGCAACTACACAGATTTCGGCGGCACTTTCAACGACGTTCTGTTCCCGTATCTGTTCGTAGCTTCTCCGGAAGACTATGCCGGATATGAGACCTATTTTGTAGATCAGCTTCCCTACACCTCTGACGAGCTGGTAGCTATGGCTGATGAGAGCCTTGAAGAACTGGCTGAGACCGCTGCAAGCCTGTCTATCGAAGACGCTGCAGCACGTGCCGGTGCATAATTATACGGCTTTTGTGAACCACAGACAGACGTAGCGCCCGGGGGCTGTCGCATTTCTCGCGGCAGCCCCCTTTCTTATGCAAACAACATTTGTGAGGTGAAACTTATGGGCTCTTCTGTAAGTACTGCGGATAAGAAAAAGTTATCCGGAAAAACCCTTGGTTACGTGGTGCTGGTCCTTCTGGTGATCGTGTCCTGGGCAATTTTCAAGATTGCGACACCTTCCAATTTCGGCAAGCCCGCCAACCTGCTCAGTTATTTTGAGGCGTCCATCATGGTATCTGCCGGTGCCGTTGGATTCTTCTTTGTCATGGTCATGGGGATGTTCGACTTCTCCATCGGCGCCAATATTATGCTGTCATCCATCGTGGGGACAGTTCTTGCATCCCGTTTCGGTCTGGGTTATCCCGGGCTCATTCTTGGCTGTATCGTGACCGGCGCTTTGGTAGGAACCGTAAATGGATTTTTGTATGTAAAGCTTCATATTCCTTCCATGATCGTTACCACCGGTCTGGCTCTTATCTATGAAGCACTGGCCAGCTATATCGCCGGCAGTCAGTCGGCTACACTGCCTTCCGACCTGCGTGCCTTCGGCTCCATGCCCGGAAATCTGATCCTGGCAGTGATCGCTTTTGCGGTGGCTTATCTGTTATTGAACTATACTCGGATCGGTACCTATACCTATGCCATTGGATCAGACGAATTTGTAGCCAAAAACATGGGTATCAATGTCGATAAGTATAAGAGAATCGCTTTTATGATCTCCGGTGCTTTCTTCGGTGTGGAAGCCATCCTGACCATCAGTTACGGTTCTTCCATGGTAGCAGAGACAGGCATGCTCTCCATGAGCCGTAACTTCTATCCTACCATGGGATGCTTTTTGGGAATGGCCATGAAAAAATACGGTATTCCCATCCAGGCTATTATCATTGGTGAATTTTTCCTGCAGATCATCTACTACGGCTTTGTGGCGCTCGGCGCTCCAACAGCTGTCAATGACGTTATCTCAGGTCTGGCACTGCTGATCATCGTCACCCTGACCACCAGAGTCGGCAAGGGTGAGATCGTCAAATAAGAAGGAGGATAAGCATGAGCGAAGTAAGACTGCAGGTGCAGCATCTCTGCAAATCCTTCGGTATTACCAAGGCAGTGCAGGATGTTTCTTTTAATATCAACAAAGGTGAAGTTCACGCTCTGATCGGTGAGAATGGGTCGGGAAAATCCACCTTGACCAACATGCTTACCGGTATCTATACCATAGACAGCGGCACCTTTATCCTGGATGGAAAAGAGATCCATCCTAAAAACCAGGTGGAAGCTAACGATGAAGGTGTTTCCATCATCGTACAGGAACTGGGAACCTTGTCCGGCCTGACTGTGGCAGAAAATATCTTTCTTGGACATGAAAGCCGGTTTGTCAAACATGGGATCAAAAATACAAATGCCATGAACCGTGAAGCCCAGAGTCTTTTGGACAAGTATGGCTTTGGGCGTATCAAAGCCTCTGACATGGTGGATGAGTATAACTTTGAGGACAGAAAACTGGTGGAGATCGTTAAAGCCACCTATTTTCAGCCAAAGATCGTTGTCATCGATGAGACAACCACAGCCCTCTCTCAGGAAGGCCGTGAAGAGCTCTATAAACAGATGAACCGCATCCGGAGCGAAGGAAATACCATTATTTTTATTTCTCATGACCTCCCGGAGGTCCTGAACATGTCGGATACCATTACGGTCCTGCGTGACGGTGTCTATATCGACACTGTGCAGAGTTCCCAGATCGACGAAGACGGCCTCAAAAGACTGATGGTTGGCCGTGAAGTGACCGGCGATTACTATCGTCCTGATTATGGTGAACCTATCTCCTCCGAAGTAGTTCTCTCTGTTAAGGACGTGACCGTGCCTGGTCAGATCCATAATATCTCCTTCGACCTTCATAAAGGGGAGATACTGGGCTTTGGCGGTTTGTCGGAATCCGGCATGCATGAAGTAGGCAAAGCTTGCTTTGGTGCCTCTTTCGACCGTACAGGATCTGTTACCCTGGCGGACGGAACCCAGATCAACAGCATCCCGACCGCTATCCGGCACAACATGGCCTATACATCCAAAGATCGTGATAATGAGTCAGTAGTCATGAACCAGAGCATCGGCGATAATATCTGCCTGCCCTCACTAAGCAGGCTCACCAGTCTGCCCGGAATCCTGAGCAGGAGCAAGATGAAAGAGTTTGCCAATAAATATGCGGCGGAAATGTCCGTCAAAATGGTCGATACCGATCAGTTTGTATCAGACCTGTCCGGCGGCAACAAGCAGAAGGTAGTGCTTTCCCGGTGGATCGGAGCAGATTCTGACATCCTTGTACTGGACAGCCCCACACGAGGTATTGACATCAAAGTCAAACAGGATATCTATCAGCTTATGGACCGTATGAGAAAGAATGGGAAATCCATTATTATGATTTCCGAGGAACTGATGGAACTGATCGGTATGTGCGACAGGATCCTCATCATGAAGGATGGCGCTATCAACGGTGAACTGATGAGAAGTCAGGATCTTGATGAGAACAGCCTGATCGCAGCGATGGTGTAAGGAGGGAGAAAAATGGCAGATAATACCAAAGAGGTCTCCAAGGAAGAGGCCTTGAAAAAACGCCAGACGATGAACCTTGTTCGTTCGCTCCTTCCGATCGCCGGACTTGTCATTGTCTTTATTGTGTTTAATATCCTGACAGATGGACGTATGTGGAACAAGTTTTCCATGGCCATCTCCTCCGTCTATGTGACGATGATCGCATCTACGGGAGTATTCTTTGTCATGACTATGGGAGGTCTCGATTTCTCACAGGGATCCATACTGGGCATGGCTTCCATCGTGGTCTGTATGGTCTCCAAGACAAGCATTCCGCTTGCGATCCTGGCCGGCATCGCCACCGGAGCCGCTATCGGGGCAATCAATGGATTTTTCTACGTGAACCGTAAAATAAAATCATTTATCGTTACGATCTGTACCATGTTCCTGTTCCGGGGTATTATCAAGTATCTGACATCCAATGCTCCTGTACAGGGCAGCGCAAAGCTTATTATGCTTAATACAGATACCCTGAAAATCGCATGCACGGCAGCGATTGTAGTGTTGGGTTTTATCGCGTTTAAGTTTACCAAATTCGGTATCTACCTGAAGGCGATCGGCGCAGGCGAGAAAGCCGCTAAATTCGGCGGTATCCGCACTGACCGTATGAAATTCCTGGTATATGTACTGGCAGGCGCTATTACAGGTTTTGCGGCATTTATCAATTCGATCAAGGTAGGTTCGGTCACAGCATCCGGCGGCAACCAGGTAGAGACACAGATCCTTATCGCCCTGGTTCTGGGCGGTATGCCGATCTCCGGTGGAGCCAAGTCTCGGTTCACCAGTATCATTATCGGTTCCATGCTGTATGTGGTGCTTTCCTCCGGCCTTAATATGGTCGGTTTGTCAACGCAGGCACAGCAGTTGATACAGGGTGTGGTATTCCTGGTATTTGTGGCTGTCTTTGCAGACAGAGAATCTCTCCGAGTGATCAAATAAGGCGGCGATATTATGCAACAACAGGAAGCAAAATACATGCAGGTAGTTTCCTGGGTCAAAGAGAATATCGAAAACGGAACTTTCTGTCCCGGCGACAAGCTGATGTCAGAAAATGAACTAAGCGAACGCTTCAGACTCAGTCGTCAGACCATACGGCGTGCTACCGGCGAACTGGTCAAAGAACATCTGGTAATCAGAGTGCAGGGCAGCGGAACTTACATAGGAGATCAGGTTCCCGAGAGTCTGAAAAATGACAGCACGCCAGAACCCGGTATTACGAACAAGGGTTTTACATCTGTCATACCGCGTGAACGTCACATGAATATTGCTGTCATCAGCACCTTTAATGAGAGCTATATTTTTCCGGGTATCTTAAGAGGAATAGAAAAGGTGCTTTCCCAAAACGGCTATTCCACTCTGGTTTCGTTTACAGACAATCGGATCAGCCGGGAAAGATCTATTCTGGAACTGATTCTGGAAAAGGACAACATTGACGGGATCATTGTAGAGCCTGTAAAAAGTGCATTGCCAAATCCCAACATCTCCTGTTATCAGGAGCTCTTGTTAAGAGGGATACCGGTGATCTTTTTCAATGCGTTCTACAAGGATCTGGATGTACCCTGTGTGCGGATCGACGATACAAAAGCCGCAAGGATAGCTGCAGCCATCCTGATAGAAGCAGGTCATAAGAAGATCGGAGCTATCTTTAAGGCGGATGACGGGCAGGGTCCTCTTCGTTATTCCGGATATCTTTCCGCGTTGGAAAATGCAGGTCTGCATCCGGATCAGGAATCGGTAATATGGCTGGATTCTCCTGCGGCAGCCAGCCTGAGCGGTTTTGAAGACTATTTGTTTTCAAGGCTTGCCGGTTGTACCGGCGTTGTATGCTACAATGACCAGATTGCATACTCGCTTATCCAGAAAGCGATAGAAAGAGGGATCCGTGTACCGGAAGATCTTTCCGTGGTAGGGATCGACGATTCATACCTGGCCGGTGTGTGCAAGGTTCCTTTTACGTCCATTGTTCATCCTAAAGAACTTTTAGGCAGCCGTGTGGCAGAAAACCTGGTGCAGATGATACAGGATCCGTCCTATGATGGCAGTTGTCTGATGGATGTAGAGACCGTGGAACGCGATTCCGTAGCAATCAGGAGAGAATAAGTGACGACCGATGAGGGCGGTTCCAATGACACCGGAACCGTCTTCATTTTATCTTTTTTACATTTGTATTTAACCATGCATGTCAGCTTGACATAGAAGACTTCTTTCGCTATAATAAATGAATTATGGAAATCTTTCCGCGGAAGTATGAAAGGAAATAATATCATGGAAGAGAAAAAGACATTGCTGACCTATGCAGGTCTCAAAAAACTGGAAGAAGAGCTTCATGAGCTGAAGGTCAACAGACGTCAGGAAGTGGCTCAGAAGATCAAAGAAGCCAGGGAACAGGGCGATCTTTCGGAAAACGCCGAATATGACGCAGCCAAGGATGAGCAGCGCGATATCGAAGCCCGGATCGAGGAGATCGAAAAGATCCTCAAGAACGTGGAAGTCGTGGTCGAGGATGAGGTCGATGTTGACAAGATCAACGTAGGCTGCAAGGTCAAAGTCCATGATTACGAATATGACGAGGATATGGAATTCATAATCGTCGGCTCCACAGAGGCCAACAGCCTGCAGGGAAAGATCTCCAACGAATCTCCCGTAGGCAAGGCTCTGATCGGAGCGGGCGTCGGGGACGTTGTAGAAGTGGAAATGCCCATCGGCGTTATGAAATACAAAGTCCTGGAGATCGAAAGACAATAAACTGCAGCAGACAAGGGGGATAATTGTGGCAGAGGAAAGGAAGCAGGAACAGGATCTTAACCAGTTGTTGAAGGTACGGCGCGAAAAGCTCTCAGAGCTGCAGGCCGCGGGAAAGGATCCCTTCAAGATCGTAAAATATGACGTGTCATGTCACAGCAAAGACGTAAAGGAAGACTTTGACCGGCTGGAAGGCCAGACTGTCTCTGTCGCGGGACGTATGATGTCCAAACGCGTGATGGGCAAAGCTTCTTTCTGTCATTTACAGGATCTGGAAGGAAACATCCAGTGCTACGTCGCGCGGGACGCCATCGGCGAAGAGCCCTACAAAGAGTTTAAAAAGCTGGACGTGGGCGATATCATCGGCGTCAAAGGCGTAGTCTTCAAGACCAAGACAGGCGAAATATCGATCCATGCTTCTGAACTGACGCTCCTGTCCAAGAGCCTGCAGGTCCTTCCGGAAAAATACCACGGCATGACCAACCGCGATCTGCGCTACCGCCAGAGATATGTGGATCTGATCATGAACCCGGAAGCGAAGGACACCTTCATCAAACGCTCAAAGATCATCAGCACCATCCGCAGCTTCCTGAACGCCCAGGGCTTTATGGAGGTCGAGACCCCCATGCTGGTCGCAAACGCAGGCGGCGCCGCCGCCCGTCCCTTTGAGACCCACTTTAACGCTCTTGACGAAGACCTGAAGCTCCGCATCTCTCTCGAGCTGTACCTGAAGAGACTGATCGTAGGCGGTCTGGAAAAGGTGTACGAGATCGGCCGTGTGTTCCGCAACGAAGGCCTTGACACCCGTCACAATCCGGAATTTACTTTGATGGAGCTCTATCAGGCCTACACCGATTATCATGGGATGATGGACCTGACCGAGAACATGTTCCGCCATGTGGCGCAGGAGGTCCTGGGCACCACCACCATCACCTACAACGGCGTGGAGATGGACCTGGGCAAGCCTTTTGAGCGCATCACCATGGTGGACGCCGTCAAAAAATATTCCGGCGTTGATTTCAACGAGATCCACACGGTGGAAGAAGCCCGCGCGGCAGCCA
>CAMOQF010000085.1 GCA_946622645.1 uncultured Blautia sp. | reverse complement strand
GTAAAGACGCCTCCCTTGCTGTCAAATGTGACCTGGTACTCCTCGGCTTTCCAGATCGCGAAGACGGTTGCTCCTTCTTTCAGGACGTGGATCGAAGGAGACGTTTCTGTGATCATATTCTTTCCGGCCACATCCAGAGCCCAGCCGACGAAAGAATTTCCTTCCCGCTCTGTTGTTCTGCTCAGGATCTCCCGGGCATCGACTGAATAATGATCCGAGCCTGCCGGAATATCCCTTTGTATGAAATCGACGTTTGTTCCGCCCTGGGTGTCAAAATACAGGACCCCTTTCTGCAGCGGAATATACAGGGCATTCATCCGGATGATGTTCGGAGAGCTGTTTTTTCCGAGCTCGTCCACCTTTTTCAGATTGTAGTATCCGAAACTCTGCCCTTTTGTGAAGACCTGACTGTCATGGGCGGTCCATCCGACAAAAGCCCATCCGTCCGGCGCTTCCGGTATAAGATCTGTGATGGTCACACGTCCGTAAGGGATACACTTGTCCTTCTTGAGTGGTTCAGCTCCCTGCGCTGCGTAATACTCTACGTCCGCCCAGTTCAGGAACCATTCCGCGGTCAGCGTCAAAGTATAATAAAAGTACGGTTTTTCCGCATGACGTGTAAGGATCGGATCTCCTTTGGTATCCCGGTCGCAGTACTCCGGATCGGCCCCCATCGTGTCAGTCCACTGGACGCCATAGTCCGTGTACCATCCTCCGCTTGTGTACCCGGGCCTTTGAGCCGCATTCATGTTGGTCATGTCGATCCGGCCGCCGGAACCGATGTCAAAGCAGCGCAGCTGACCGGCATCCATCAGGACGGCGGTTTCGTCTTCCGTATACTCCTCAGGATTGACCCAGCCGTTCATGTTGGCCGCATCTGCGTTTTTGTCGAAGGCGCCCGTATCCAGGCGGACCTCCACGCGGTACCGGATCAGCACCGGATAGAGATCAAGCTCTTTGTCAGGCATCCTTTCAGCCGTAAGATCTTCTACAACATAATGCTCTTCATCGCCCGGATCCGCCGCATGCCAGTCATACTCGGTCTGACCTTGTTCCGGAACAAACGGCAGGAAACTCCAGCCTTCCAGTGAATAGCCTTCTCTTACCAGCGATTCATCCAGGAAAGGCTCCAGCGGAGCATCGTAATATACCTGATAGCGTGCCTTTTCCTGTTTTCCTTCGATATCCTCAAAGAATACCAGGTCATAAGTCATCCGCTGATAATAGATATACAGTACGGAGGTGTCGGCAGGCAGGGCAATGTTTGAAAATGCGGAACACGGAATCGTCCCGGCGTCAGTCGCTGCATAATTGTCCAGGCGGAAGCCTGCCGCACGGAAGTGAGCCGGATCCTCGGGAACCAGATACCGGGACTCTGCCATATCTTCAGATACAGCCGACTCCTCCGGCCAGGAACCTTTTTTATACTCCTCCGGCCAGGTACCGTCCTCATTCTGAATCGGCCAGGTGCCATCCTCATTCTGTCTTACCAGGAATACTTTAGCGCGGGTCTTTTCAGTCGACACCGTGGTTCTGCCGGCTTTTCCGGCATAATGTGTCGAAGTCTCCTTTTCACGGGCATAGACCCTGTAAAGTGTCCCCGGCGATAGATTTCTGAATTCAGGAGAACTCTGCCAGAATTCGTTGTCCAGGCTGTATTCATACCTGCCAGACGCATCTACGGGGGACGTGACCGTCACGACGGTCTGCGTCGCGGATGCTTTTATCTGTGGTCCCTCCGGCCCCGGTGCCTTCCGTATGATTCCGGTCTGTGCAGAAACCACAACATAATCTGTCGGTTGTGCATGGATAGTCTGCACGACTTCCACCTGAATACGTTTTCCGATATCATCTGCGCCAAGCAGCAGTGTATATCCGGTTGCCCCGGTTATCACCGTTCTGTCGCCCGCATCATCCAGACGATACCATTGTACAGACAGATCTTCCGCATCCGTCGGGACCACAGCAGCTGTCAGCGTCTCCTGGTATCTCGATATACCGGAAAGCCGGACAGACTCAACCTTTTGTTTTAAAGTGTAAGCTTTTGCCGCCTGGGACGGTTCGGATGCATGAGCGTTGTCTGTCTCTGCCATACGCGTTTTCACACTGTAAAGCGTATCCTGTTTCAGACCGCTGAATATCATCTTTCCGGACTGATCCGGCTTGATCCATACGGCTGTTCCGCCCGCATTGTTTCCGGAAGCTCCCGACGTCGGAGCCCCGGCTTCTTCGATATGATACTCCTGTTCTTCATACGCCGGCGAAACCTCCATCGTAGTCAGTCCCGGCACCAGAACAGGCGGTCCGGGCGGATCCTGCCGGCTCTTGTCAGTCATCTGTTTTGTCGGCTCGGACGCATCTGAAGGAAGCATTGCTGCTGTCGGAGCTTTTCTGGTCACGATCCTGTACAGAGTAACCGGCGTAAGGCCGGAGAAAATACCGGAGGTCTGCCACGTTTTCCCGCCGTCGATGGAATATTCCTGGCCTGTGACCGTCTTCACCTCGATGGAAGTATCTGTATATGATTTCACTTCCGGAGCGGGCGGCGTTTCCTGTGTCATGATCCAGACAGCCGTAAGAGTCGGATTTGTATCCGGCATGACGGCAGGAAGAGCCGGCTGCCAGCGCACAAAGCTGTAACCGTCCCGTTTTGGCGTTTCAGGCGTTCTTACCTGGGCGCCGTATGCGCCTTCGATGGGATTGACCTTGCTGCCGCCTGCGCTGTCAAAACTGATCCTGTAGGTGATGGGAACCCAGGTGGCCCTCACCTTCAGACTCTCTGCAGGCATGGTGACCGGCAATGCCGGCACCCAGCCGTCAAACCGGTAGTGTTCTTTTTCCGGCACGTTCACGGATACAGGCTCACCGTACTTCAGCCTTACGAAAGCCAGCGCCCCGTCAGAGCCGAAATCCAGCATGATGCTGAATTCGGCAGGCTCCCAGGAAGCATAGATCGTGACGTTTTTATTCCCCTCGATCCTGATGGGGAACTGTACCTTCTCCGTACCGCCGGGAGAAGTGACCCATCCGGCAAATCTGTAACCGGTACGGACGGTGGTCTTCTCCTTCACCTCATTTTCGTATATGTAATAATACGTATCGGTGGCGGATGCTCCCTTTTCGATGGAAGTCACAGCCGTTCCGCCCTGGGTGTCAAACAGAAGCGCACCCTCCGGTCTTTTTTCATAGACAGCGCTGAAACGGATCGTATTTCTGGCGGATTTTGTACTGCCCAGCTCATCGCATACATCCAGGGTCTCGTAGGTGAATTCCGAGCCTTCTTTATGCAGTACACCGAGCCTGTCCATCCAGCCGGTAAACACTTTTCCTTCCGGTGGAATGGGTCTGGTATTGTTGATCTTGACCGTCTCAAACGGCTTCACGACAGTGCTGTTGAATATGCCGGTTCCTTCTCCGGCACTGTAACCGATCTCCGCCTGCCGGAAGGTCCAGCCGGCGGTCAGGGTCAGCGTATAATAAGCATAAGGCTTATCCGGATCCTGCGTTAAGTGTGGATTGCCCATCGCGTCCTTATTACAATACCTTGGATCGGCGGTCCAGGCTTCCGTCCAGCGGATGCCATCCTGCGTATGCCAGTACGTGAGTACATAGCCTGTGCGTATGGCCGAATTCATGCCCTGATTCATGGGCACAGTCTCTCCCAAATCCACCAGGAAGCATCGGTACTGGCTTTCCGCCATATAGGCCGGCGTGCCTGTATCGCTATATACGGGCGCATAGGTCCAGTCGTTGTAGTTTTCTTTGGTCGCATTGGCGTCATAGGCATCCAGATCCAGGTGAACCTGTACGCAGGGCCTTGTGAAGACCGGGTAGAAGCCGCAGTCGCTTTCTGCCATCTTCCGCGTGCCAAAATCCACCAGGCAGTATTCCTTTTCGCCCGGGATCGCCGCGCGGTAACTGTATCCCTCCGGACCGGAGGCTTTGTCCGTCCAGCCTGCAAACACCAGCCCGTCGGCGGATGTCGTAAGGCCCGCAAGGTCGGAGAGCGACGCTCCTCCGGACCGTTCGTCCTGATAGAGGATCTGCTTTCCTTCCGGATCCGCATAGAAGGTGACCGTATTCAGAGACTTCAGCTCTGCTTCGCCCTCCGCGTTCAGCCCCACGCCGTACTTTGGATCTTCACTGATAAAGTTCTCGGGAACTCCGTTTCCGGGAAGACCTTTGGTCAGGACCATATACCTGTTCTTGTAAGAACCAAGCGAAATCTCTGCGTCTTTTGTGAGCGGTCCCACGACGTTGATCACATGATGGCTCTGCCCATAGATGCTGGCATAGTTAAGATCGTAGTTTGGCGATGCGATCGTAGACGCTGATGTATTCCCTGTAATAACCGGACTTCCGGATACAGAGAATGTGGCACCGACGATCAGAACGGCAACACCATACCCGGTTATATTCCGCGTGATCGTGCCTCCGTTCATCCGGAAGGAAGTTCCTTGCGCGGCATAGACGCCGGCGCCGCCCTGGGTAGCGCTGTTGCCTGAGATCTCTCCGCCGTCAAGGGTGAAGCTTCCGGAACTGATGATCACTGCTCCGCCGTTGCCTTGATAATAAGCCCCTTTGATACATCCTCCGCCCTTTGAATCCATGATGGTGAGGTTCCCGCCCTGAACGTGGAATACACCGCCATCCTTCTTAGGTCCCTGGGCATTTCTGTCGATCGTATGTCCGTTGAGGTCGATCACGACATCCTTAAGGACGTCAATCTGGGTGTCTGTACCTTCTGCCTTCACATCGCAAGGCAGAGTGATCAGCCTGGTTCCGTCTCTGACAAGGTTCTTAAAAGTAAACCAGTTGAAGCCCCATTGCGCAACGGCGACCGCGTCTTCCTTAAGCCAGATGGCATCCCATTTTTCATGCATCTCCCCGTTGACCTTCCAACCGGCAAATTCGACCCCCGGTTCTGGAGGGTTGAAAGAACATGGAGGCAGAAACCCTTTCTGATCATACAGGAAACTGATCGGAACCATAAAGCCTGAGCCGGTTCCCGGATCAAACGATAGTGTGATCTGTCCGGGAGCGATCAGAACTTCGGTCGCTTTTTGTCCGTCTTCAGTGACAATACTATTATTACTGTCTCTCCTGGCGTTTTCCGGTTCACGGATCGCCAGGCCGGAGTCCAGGTCGACATAACCTGTGACAGCCTCTATGCCGCCTGTTGCAGATACCTCGATATCATCGAGATCACGGTCCGGCCATTTGACCAGAAAACCTGAATCCACATGAATTCCATACTCTCCGCCCGAGCTTTCTATGTCAGCATTCTCACAGATGAGAATGCCTTCGCCATATATACCGGTACCCTCGCTGTCCGCTCTGACAAATGTCCATGGTTCTGTCCGACGGATCCTCATATTCCGGTCAAACCGGATACCTGTCTCCCAGCCGTAAGCCTCCACTTCAGCGTCTTTCACAGAAATAGTGCCGCCCGTGTTTTCGCTTGTACTTATACTTTCAATGCCGCTTCGTCCGCCAGTGGCTTTCACACTGGTATAAAACGTCTTTCTCTCAACATTCAGATCTCTTGTCAGGATTCCATATCCGTTCCTGTCAGTTGCTTTTACCGATAAATAGTTAATGTCTGTGATCCATGTGCTTCTTGCATATATGCCGCTTCCACCCTCAATCTGGCAGTTGCATCTTAATGATGCGGGGGCATTCTTTTTTTCGATCGTGAAAATTCCACCGGCGTAAATGCCTCTGCCCTGCGGACCGGAGGCAGCGATCTTCAGGTTTTCCACATCCTGGATCGTAAGATTCTTATTCGCAAAGATGCCAAATCTGGAAGCCCTGATATTCAGCTTCGGGTTTCTGGCTCCGGAGAGGGGACGGATCGTAAGGCTTCCATCCGTTACAACGATCCCGCCATCCAGATCTTTACTGCCGAAAATATTCGCCTCATCAAATTCAATATTCAGATCATGCTCCTCCGCATAAATAAACGAGGGTATATTTGGCGGAGTCACCGTTTTCTCCAGGTTAGGATCAGGCGTTAACTCTTTCACATGAACAAGCCGCAGAGTGTATGTATCCGGATTGTATGAGACCGTTTTGTTCTCGAAAACATCTTCACAGTTCAGCGGGGTGATCAGGACATTCCCGACCCAGACGCTGTAGCCTTTCTCCCATTGAGCAGTGAAAACGACATCTGTATAGTTGTGATCTTTACCATGCGTATTATATTTGTCATTGGGCTGATAGATCTTATTGTCTTCGCTGCTTTTCCATCCGGCAAAATACTTGCCATAAGGTGCCTTGAATCCGCACTGCGGAAGATAAAAATCCTTTCCGTCTTTTACAGCGGTATTTTCCATGGTGCCCGCGGCACCGTTTGAGTCAAAAACAACAGGAACCGCCAGAAATGGAATAAAGGTTTTGTTCATCAGCGTCCACGTACAGATGTGTCCATCCACGTTTTTGCCTTTGATCGGATAGGTATCCTGGGTTCCTTTTGCGGTATAGGTTTTTGTAAATCTGACAGATATGTTCCTGTCGCGCTCCCATGTATCGAAGTTATCCCTGTTCCCCTCAGAAAACGCGCTGCCTTCGAACGTCACAGAATCCGCAAGATCATTCATGTCCACCGTGACAAAAATCTTTGACTTGTAAAAGACATCGTCTATCGTTATCTTCTGGATCTCGCATTCCCTGTATCCGATTGCGCAGCAATGAATACTTTTTGCGGTGACCTGCCCGCCCAGCAGATTGATCTTGCAGTCGATCTCCCACGGTCTTTGCAGACCGTTTCCAAGACCGATCCCGGTGGAGTCATAGCTTTCAGCGTATACCCTTGCGCCTTTGGTGATGGTAATGTTGGTATACCCTTTGAAGATATCATAAGCACCTTGAAAACCACCCCCGATGGCAGCCCCGTTGAAATTACTGTAGGCGTTTACCCGGCCGCCTGTGATCTTGATCGTACCGCCATGCCCAAGAAATCCTCCGCCGATACCGGCACTCTGATCTGATTCTGCCGTAACGGCTCCTCCGGTGATAAGAGTCTCTCCTCCCGAACAATGTGTTCCACCGCCGATACCTGCCGCCCTGTATCCGCCTACGGCTTCGATCTCCCCCCCATTGATGGAGATCTTAGGTCCGCAGACATTGGTATAGTATATCGGAATGTCGGTGCCTTGTATATATTTGACAGTCACCTCATCATCCGCGAAGCTGCCGCTTCCGATACCTGCCGCCCCGTATCCGCCTTTCGCAGATATACTGCCGCCGTTTATGGTGATGGAACCGCCGGTATCCATCTCATCGCCGCCGATACCTGCCGCTCCGTCAGGCCCTGTGCACATCAGCTGTCCGCTTCCTTGTTCCTGCCGCCAGATGGTCAGGCTGCCGTAAGGATCCACATGGATGCCTTTTTTTGCTTCCAGCACAGCCCCGTCTCTCAGGACCAGATTTACGTTTCCTTCTACCTCGATCCGTTGTTCGATCGTGGTCCATCCTTCAAACGTATAAAAGCCGTCAAATAACTCTCCGTAAAGTGTCGACGTCTCTGATTCGGTATCTGTTTTTTCGTGGATCAGCTGGCCGCCCATATGATGTTTCAATTCGCCGTTTTCATCCACATAAGTTATTGACACCATACCTTTCCCACAGAGGATGCAGTTTACTGAATCAGATTCATATTCATGAAAACTCCGTTCACAATAACCACAGACTTTACATTCCCTCCGGTGGTATTCATGATCATCCGGATCTTCCTCATAGGCATAGTATTCACCCGCGTCATTTTTGTCATACTCTTTGAAATCATGTTTCTCCACATTGATCCTGGCAGAACAGTACGAACAGATATTCCAGTGTGAATCGGGTGCACTCAGATAGACAGGGTCCGCAGCGTGTTCGGTACATTCTTCTGCAAGTACACAGTGCTTTTTACACTCCTGCCTGCGTATGTCTTTTCCATCGAAAACCGTAACGGGTTTCAGAGAATCACGGGTGTCTCCGGATTGAAGTCTGATGTCTCCGAACGCTATCGAAATGGAATCGTTGTCAGCCCTGCCGAAGGCCGCATATGAGCCGCCGCCGGTTGAGAGTACCAGGCCGGAACGTATCTCCAGTCTGCCGCCGTTTCCTCCGTTTCCGTTCCCGATGCCGCTGGCTCCTTCTTTTCCCCCGGTCGCTTCGATCACTGCTTCCTCGATATAGACAGATCCGACACAGCCATTTAAACCGCCGCCTATACCGGCCCCGGTGTCTGTGCCGGAGGCATAGACCTTTCCGCCATGTATCTGAATGTCTCCCTCGGTACCATTGGCTCCGCTGCCGATACCGGCGCCGGATGTTCCGCCCTTGGCTGTGATCATGCCTCCCCTGATATCGATCGTATCAAAAGATCTGGTATTGTTTCCGCCGATACCGGCTCCGCCGCCTTTTCCTTCAGCCGTGACGTTTCCGTTGTTGATCGTCACTTTCGTCCTGTTCCCGCCGCCGATACCGGCTGCATCATTTCCGCCGACTGCATTTACAACTGTATCAGAGATGCTTTGGCTTCCCAGAATGACAGTGGCGTTCCAGCCTTCGGGAGCGCCGATCCCCGGCGCGTTATCTCCGCCTTCAGCTGTAATATTACCTCCGCAGAGCTCTATGGTACCTGCGTCGCTGTTTTCTCCTCCTATGCCGGCAAAATCCGTCAGAGCGGAAGCATCCGCTTTCAGAACGCCCTTCTGCTTTCTTTGACCGAACACGGTGAGCTGGCTGCCATTCGGGACAGTGATGCCCTTCTGCAGGGTCAGCTCCGCATTGTCCGCAAGGATAAGGTTTATCCTCCCGGATACCCGGACACGGTCTGGTATCGTGATCTTGCCGGATGCAAAATACCAGGACTGATCCCAGACTTTCGAAGAAGGCTGCACTTTCTGGCAGATATTCTCACTCAGCAGGAATTCTTTTCCTTCCCGGTCGATGTAATAGACGCCTTCCTTCGACTGGCAGATATATACATATGCATTCTCATGGCATGCTTTTATACCAGCTTCATCATTTGAATATATTTCTGTGTTGTATGCGTCGTTCCCGGCGTGGATCTCGGCGCCCTCATACAGGGAAAATCTGATATCGCCTGAGCCGGCGCTTGGATCCATGCCTGTTCCGATGGCCTGAGGCGCTTGAATACAGCTTGCATCAGGTTCTCCCGCCTGAGCCGTGATAGTACCTCCCGAAATGTCAAGCACCTGGAATCCGCCATAAGACCCGCCGCCTATACCGGCAGCGCAGTAGCCGCCGAAAGCGGTCACATTGCCTCCAGTCACAGTCACAAAGGTAGCATCACTGTACAAGCCGCCTCCGATGCCGGCGGCATATTGTCCGCCGAAAGCGGTCACATTGCCGCCATGGATATAGATGGATCCAGAAGGCATGCCGCTTGAACCGCCAATTCCGGCGTTGCCGGTTGCACAAGAGCCGCCTGCTATCAGCTTCCCGGTGCCTCCGGACTGCTGGTATATCCGCAGTTCCCTCGAAGTGTTGTTTCCGATAGAGATCCCTTTCGGTACGGTCAGAGTTGCTCCGTCCTCCAGGATCAGTTTGATTTTCTTTTTGATGGTGACACGGGACTTCATAGTAACATCCCCCTGCACCACATACCATTCACCGTCCCAGGTGGTAAGGCTCGGTTCTACGAGCGTACAGGCAGCCGCTGTGCCCGGCTCCCCGTCCTCCTTGATGTAGGGTATGTCGTCTACCTTTGTGCCGGCGGGGGACTCTGAAGCGCCTACGTCAGGAAGCTCCGAAAGCAGCTCTGCCTCCCCGTCCGTAAGAAGATCATCTTCCTGGAAATCTTCCTCCGGAACGATCTCCGTTTCTTCCGCGGATCTGTCCCCGGAAGATGTCCGACCCCGATTCTGCTCCTGCCCGGACGACTTCTCCGGGACGGACTTGTCCGGAATGTGCTCTTCCGTGGCTGTCTGTTCCGGAACGTCGTATTCCGGAGCTGTCTGTTCTGAAGTCTGCTCTGCACCGGCCTGGTCCTCGGAAGCTGGTTTTCCCGGAATTTGCTCTTCCGAAGCCGGTTCCCCTGGAATATGCTCTTCCGAAGCTGACTGCTCACTGGATTGCTCCTCCGGAACTGTCTGCTCACGAGCCCCCTCTTTCCCGGACGGATTTTCTGACACTGTTTCATCTGAAACTGTCTGCTCCAGATCCGATCCTGTCCGGGTACTGCCTTCCGGGACGATCTCTTCGATGAATGTACTCGTCCCGTCTGAAAGAAGCTCCTCTGCCACTACAATTCCAGGCATGACCTGCTGGCTCATCATAAGAAAAGCTAACAGACCCGCAGCAAACCGTCTCCCTTTTATCCCTCGTTTCATAAGCCGTTCTCCCTGGTTCCAATTTATTTTTATCTTGAAATGCACAAACTTATACAGAATTCATTATACACCAAACTCCCCCGTCTCACAATACAAACGCTTTCTCTCTTATGTCTTACGCAGACCACTCCCTACCCGGGAAGCCGCCTTCGGCGGGAGTCCTGCGCGGACGGCGCCCCTGCCGGGGAGGCTGGCTTTCGCCGGAAGTCCTGCGCGGACAGCGCCCTGTCGGGGGGAGTCCTGCGCGGACAGCGCCCCTGTCGGGGGGATTGCCCGGGGAGGGGAAGCGCTCGGAGTGACGAAGCCCGCTTTCCCCTCCCCGGACCC
>CAMOQF010000084.1 GCA_946622645.1 uncultured Blautia sp. | reverse complement strand
TTAAATAGGAAATTGATTTTTCCTCCTATATGTGATATGTTAGTCAAGAATGGGCTTTTTAGAGGGCCCGAAACTATCTATATGTAAGGAAAAATCTTTATGGATATAGTACAACAGATCAAAAAGCACGCTGCCGGATTTCCGGACCGCACCGCCTTCCAATATGCAGGCCAACGCCTGACCTATTCAGAACTGGACCTGTACTCGGACCGGCTGGCAGCTTACCTGACACTAAAGACCCCGGACACAAGACCGGAGATCGTAGTATACGGACATAAACACCCCTACATGCTCGTCTCCTTCATCGCCTGCATAAAAGCAGGCCTCGCCTACTGTCCGGTAGACATCTCCATGCCGACAGAACGCGTCCGGGACATCCTGTCCGCGACAGCCGCTCCGTTTGTGCTCTCGACCGAAACGCTCCCGGACCTGAACGCCGGCCAGGACACCTGGAAGATGACCGGCGAAGTCCTGACACTCGACACCCTGCAGCAGATCGCAGAAGACGACCGGCTCACAGCCGACCCGTCAAGAATGCTGTCCCCTGAGGATATCTGCTACATCATCTTCACCTCCGGCAGCACCGGAAAACCCAAAGGAGTCCAGATCCCCTACGGATGCCTCTGCCGCTTTGCCGCCTGGGGCCTGACCCTCGGCACAACGCCCGCTGAGAAAGAAGGAAAACGCTTCCTCAACCAGGCGCCGTTCTCCTTTGACCTGTCCGTCATGGATCTGTACCTGTCGCTTACGAGCGGCGGGACCCTCTGCGTCCTGGAAAAAAGCATCCAGGCACAGTACAAAGCGCTTTTCGAAAGACTCAAAGAATATCAGCCGCAGGTGTGGGTCTCCACTCCCAGCTTTGCGGAAGTATGTCTGGCCGATCCGGGATTTTCGGGAGAACTCCTCCCGGAGATGGAACTGTTCCTGTTCTGCGGCGAACGGCTCACAAACCGTACGGCTGAAAAACTGCTGCAGCGTTTCCCCAAAGCCAGGGTGATGAATACATATGGTCCCACAGAGTCCACTGTAGCAGTGACTGAGGTGGAGGTGACGCCGGAGCTTCTGGAAGCAGAAGATCCGCTGCCGGTCGGTACGGCCCGTCCGGGCACCACGCTGCTGATCGTATCTGAAGAAGGTACGCCTCTTCCGGATGGTACCCCCGGAGAGATCGTGATCACCGGAGATACCTTGTCATCCGGCTATTTCCATGCGGAAGAACTGACGCGGAAAGCTTTCAGACCCTGCACCCTGACCGATGCGTCCGGCAATGCAAAGACGGTCACCGGCTATCACACCGGGGACGAAGGCTATCTGAAAGAGGGCATGCTCTTTTATAACGGAAGGATCGACCTGCAGATCAAACTGCACGGCTACCGCATCGAGCTCTCTGACATTGAAAACAACCTGCTGAAGCTTGGAGGCGTAGAGCAGGCCTGCGTGGTCCCCTCCCTGCGGGAAGGCCGGGTCAATCAGCTCCACGCTTTCGTCGTCGTGAAAGAAAGAACAGAAGAGAACGACCGGAAAGAAGCCGCGCGTCTGAAGACAGAGCTTGGCGCGCTGCTTCCGGAATACATGATCCCCAGGAAAATTCATTTTGTGTCTCAGATCCCCATGACGCCGAACGGTAAAGCGGACAGGAGAGCACTGAAGGAGATGCTGGGATGAGTCTGTTCGGTGAATTCTCGTTCTTCGGGGTGCTCGCGATCGTGCTGACGGTCGCTTTCATACTCGGAGTTTTTGAAAAAAAGCAGAACTGGCTTCTGCTCATCTGCTCCATCGCGTTGGATGTGTGCGCGATCGGCTGCGATGTCCGGTCTCTTTTGTTTTTTGGCGGATATGTCGTGTGGGAGATCGTCCTTTCGATGAGCTATCTCCGGATCCGCACGGAAAAGGGACGGAAAGGAAAGACCTATGCGCTTTTTCTGATCCTCTCGATCCTGCCGCTGGTCTTTTCCAAGGTTTTCGGCGCCATGCATGTGCCGTTGTTCCAGATCCTGGGCATCTCGTACCTGACGTTCAAATCCGCGCAGGTGATCATCGAGATCTATGACGGCGTGATCAAAGAGCTCTCGCTTTCGGATATGGCGCAGTTCCTGCTGTTCTTCCCGGCCGTTTCCAGCGGCCCCATCGACCGGAGCCGGCGCTTTACGGAGGATCTGAACAAGGAATATACCCGCCGGGAATACCTGACCCTGTGCGGTGACGGGCTGGAACAGCTCCTGATCGGATTTCTGTATAAATTTGTGATCTCAAGCCTGTTTTTCGACCTGCTGGAACTGGTGCAGGAGGAAAGATCCTTCCTCTATATGACAGCCTATGCCTGGTGTTACGGCCTGTACATGTTCTTCGACTTTGCAGGCTATTCCCGGATGGCGGTCGGCGCAGGATACTTTTTCGGCATAAAGACGCCGCACAACTTCAACCTTCCCTTCATCAGCAAGGACATCAAAGAGTTCTGGGACCGCTGGCACATCACGCTGTCCCACTGGTTCCGGGATTTCCTGTATTCCCGGTTCGTGATGCAGTCCATGCGCCACAAATGGTTTAAGGACAGGCTGACCACCGCGTGCGCGGGATTTCTGGTCAACATGCTGGTGATGGGCATCTGGCACGGGCTGACCGGTTACTACATCCTGTATGGCCTGTACCACGGCATCCTGCTGGCGGCTAATGAAGTATGGCAGAAAAAATCCAAATTCTATAAAAAACATAAAAAAGAAAAATGGTATCAGGCGGTATCCTGGGCCGTCACCATTCACCTGGTGATGTTCGGGTTCCTGATCTTCTCAGGCCATCTGATCCAGATCTAAGGAGGAAAACATGGAAGACAAGATCCTGGATATTCTTGCGGAAGTATGTGAAGAGGACGAGGTCAAGGACGACCTGTCGATGGACCTTTTTGAAGAAGGACTTCTGGATTCGCTCGGCGTAGCCCAGCTTCTGATGGAGCTGGAGGACAACCTTGGCATTGTCATCGCCCTGACCGAGATCGAAAAAGAAGATATCAACACCCCTGAGAAGATCGTAGCGCTGGCGATGCAGAGGAATGCAGAAGGATGAAAAAGATCATCTCGTTTTTTATCGCTGCCGCCCTGGTGCTGTGCGTTGCCCTGGGCTGCCATTTCTACACCCGATCGGCAGCGGCTTCCCCGCAGGCGGGGCTCTATGGATGGACGGACGAGACAAAATATCTCTCCATGCGCTCTCTGGCCTCTTCCATCGATGAATACACCATCCCGGTGATGGGCTCCTCGGAGCTGCAGCACCAGAAGAGCACGCCCTACAATCCTGCGAACGTCTTTGCCGGTCAGAAGATCAAACCGATGCTGATCGGCGCAGGCTATTATCAGTCTCTCTTCCACGCGACGGCGCTGACCGCGCTTTCGCCTGAGATGGAGAATAAAAAGGCCGTACTGATCCTTGCCCCGCAGTGGTTCCGCAAGAGCGGCGTCCGTCCGGAAGCATTTGCCTCCCGGTTTTCGGAGGAAAACTATCTGGACATGCTGCAGAACGAAGAGCTGTCGGCTGAAACCAGGCTGCGTATCATCGAGAGGACACACAAGCTTCTGAAGGATACGGACCCGACCATGGAGGAAAGGCTTACCGGCTACGAAAAACAGTATCTGGATGAAGATCTGAATCCGGTAAAGAGTACGCCCACCCTGCGGGAAAAGTTCGTGCGTGAAAAGAACCGTACCAACATTTATCTGCGCCTGGCCGTACATGATCTGCGCCGCTCCCGCAAATGGGAGGAGCAGACCGATACACCGGATTTTGAAGCGCTCAGGGTTCAGGCTGCCGAGGACGGAGAAAAATCCGCCGGCGGCAACGAGTTTTACGTAAAGCAGTCATATTATGATCATTACATCGTCCATGTTATGGATGAGGAGAAGGATGCCGGCATCAGGACCGGCTACAGTGTTTCACCGGAATATGAAGATTTCCGGACCTTCCTCATGACGTGCCGCGACCTTGATATACAGCCGCTGGTCATGCTCACGCCTGTCAACGGATACTGGTACGATTATATCGGTTTCCCGGCCGACGCCCGCGAGGACTACTACAGTCAGATCAGGGACATGGTCAAGGAATTCGGCGCGGAGCTCTGCGATTTTTCGGATCGCGAATATGAGAAATATTTTATGGAAGATACGATCCATATCGGTTGGAAAGGATGGGTGGATGCCTGTGAAGCAATCTACGGATTTGCCAAAGAATAACAAAACGTGGAAGCTGGTTCTTCTGTATTTCGTGATCCTGCTTGCCATATATCTTTACTTTGTGCTGGCGGATCTTTCCACCGCACCCAATTTTGTCTACAGTCAATTCTAACGATGCATACAGAATCAGGAGGAGCTTATGAAAAAACTGATGACAGGCGATGAAGCCATCGCCAGAGGCGCATACGAGGCAGGCGTATCCTATGCATCTGCCTATCCCGGAACGCCGAGCACGGAGATCCTGGAAAATCTGTCCACGTACAAGGAGATCTACGCAGAGTGGGCGCCGAACGAAAAGGTCGCGATGGAATCCGCCATCGGAGCTTCCGTCGCGGGACTGCGCAGCATGGTGTCCATGAAACACGTGGGCATGAACGTGGCGGCTGATCCCATGTTCACCTGGGCCTACATGGGCGTGAACGGCGGCAACGTGATCGTCACCGCTGACGAACCCGGCATGTTCTCTTCCCAGAACGAACAGGACAACCGCAATTACGCCAAAGCGGCCAACATCGCCATGTTTGAACCCTCCGACAGCCAGGAATGCATCGATATGATGAAGGCGGCCTTCGATCTGGGGGAAGAATACGACACTCCCTTCATCATCCGCATGACCACCCGCGTCTGCCATTCCAAATCCATCGTGGAGCTTTCGGAGCGTAAAGAAGTCACACCCAAAGAATGGACCAAAAACCCGGGCAAGTATGTCTGTCTTCCGGCCATCGCACGTAAGCTGAAAGTCAATCTCCTGGAAAGAATGAAAAAGCTCGCGGAATACAGCGAGACCTCTCCGTTCAACCGTGTGGAGGCAGGAGACACGAGCGTAGGCGTCATCGCTTCCGGCATCTGCTATTACTATGCGAAGGAAGTGTTCGGCGACAAGGCATCCTATCTGAAGCTTGGATTTACCAATCCGCTTCCGGCAGGCCTCATCAAAGATTTCTGCGCTTCCGTGGACAAGGTCTACGTCCTGGAAGAAAATGATCCCTACATCGAAGCCTTTGTACGGCAGCAGGGATGTGAATGCATCGGAAAAGAGCTTTTCCCGGCCATGGGCGAGCTGACGCCGGATGTCATCCGCGAATGCGTGACCGGACAGAAGGCCGCGACCATCGAGTTTGACAAAGAGAAACTGATCGCCCGTGCGCCCAGCTTCTGCGCAGGATGTCCCCACAGAGGACTTTTCTACCGCCTGGGCAAACGTAAAGACATCATGATCAGCGGCGACATCGGCTGCTATACCCTGGCTGCCGGCAAGCCTTATTCCGCCATGGATTCCACCGTCTGTATGGGCGCAAGCATCAGCCTCGGCGCCGGCGCGCAGAGAGCCTTCAACATGAAGGGCGAAAACCGCCGCGTCGTGACGGTACTGGGAGATTCCACGTTCTTCCACACCGGCATCAATTCGCTGATCAATACCGTTTACAACAAGAGCAACACCGTCAATATCATCCTGGACAACCGGATCACCGGCATGACCGGCCATCAGGACAATCCGGGCACCGGCTACACCGCCAAGGGCGAAGAGACCACGGCCATCGTCATCGAAGACCTGGTAAAGGCGATCGGCGTCCGCCATGTGTTTGTTGTGAATCCCAACAACCTGAAAGAAGTAGACGAGACGCTGGACCACTGCCTTGCCATCACGGACGAGCCGTCCGTCATCATCACCCGCTGGCCCTGCGCCCTGAAGAAATTCAGCAAAGAAGACAAAGCGGAATTCGACAGCCTGTTTGTGACCCGGAACAAAGTCGTAAGCGAAGACTGCATCGGCTGCCGGGCCTGCCTGAAATGCGGCTGTCCCGCAATGTCCTATGATAAAGAGTCCAAAAAAGTCACGATCAGCCGCAGCATGTGTGTGGGCTGCGACGTCTGCAGCCAGATCTGCCCCAAAAAGGCCATCGTGAAGGAGGGTTAAGCCATGACAAAGAGTATTCTGCTGGTCGGCGTAGGCGGGCAGGGGACCATCCTCGCCAGCAAGATCCTGACCAACGGCCTGATGGAAGCAGGCTATGACGTGAAAATGAGCGAGATCCACGGCATGTCTCAGCGGGGCGGGAGCGTTTCGTCCCAGGTGCGTTACGGTGAACATGTCATGTCTCCCGTGATCGAAAAAGGAAAGGCCGACATCATCGTCGCTTTCGAAAAGATGGAAGCCCTTCGTTCCCTGGATTACCTCAAACCGGACGGCACCATGGTGGTGAACAATGTCGAGATCCCCTCCATGTCCGTCATCACCGGGGACGAGGATTATCCGGACGACGTCCTGGAGGAGATCCAGAAGCATGTGTCCGCCAAGGTGGTGGACGCGACGGCTCTGGCCCGGGAGATCGGCAATGAACGCGCAGCCAACATCATCCTTCTGGGAACCATCATCAAAGCCATGGAACTGACAGAGATCGACTGGGATTCCATCCTGGAGGCCAACATCAAACCACAGTTCCTGGAGCTCAACAAAAAAGCGCTGCAGGTCGGTCAGAACGCGGTGAACGCGTAAGGAGGCTTTTTATGATCGCAAAAAAAATGGAACCCTTCCTCAGAAACAATTCCGCAATCCGGATGATGTTTGAAGAAGGAAACCGCCTGAAGGCACAGTACGGCCCTGAAAATGTATTCGATTTCAGCATCGGGAATCCTTCCGTCCCCGCACCGGACAGCGTGCGGCAGGCCATCATCGACCTGGTGAACGAGACGGAACCGACCGTGATCCATGGCTATATGCCAAACGCGGGCTTTGTCGACGTGCGGCAGACGATCGCAGAGTCGCTGAACCGCCGGTTCGGGACAGACTTTTCCGCCAGAAACCTGATCATGACGGTGGGAGCGGGCAGCGCCCTCAACATCGCCTTAAAATCCATCGTAAATCCGGGTGAGGAGGTCATCGTGTTTGCTCCCTATTTCCTGGAATACGGTGCTTATGTGGGAAACTATGACGGCGTACTTGTCACGGTTTCGCCGGATACAGAAACCTTCCAGCCGAACCTCAAAGAGTTCGCGGAGAAGATCACGGCCAACACCCGGGCCGTGATCGTCAATACGCCCCACAATCCTACGGGCGTGGTCTATTCGGAAGAGACGATCAAAAAGCTTGCCGCGATCCTGGAAGAGAAACAGAAGGAATTCGGCACGGTCATCTATCTGATCTCGGACGAACCCTACCGCGAGCTTGCCTATGACGGCGTAAACGTCCCCTGGCTGACAGATTATTATGATAATACCATCGTGGGCTATTCCTACAGCAAATCCCTTTCGCTCCCCGGCGAACGAATCGGATATGTGGTCATCCCGGACAGCGCGGACGGCTCCGCCGATCTGATCACCGCAGCCACCATCGCGAACCGTATCAGCGGCGCGGTCAACGCACCTTCCCTGATCCAGAAGGTCATTGCGCGCTGCGTGGACGAGAAGACCGACGTGGAAGCCTATGACAAAAACAGAAAGGCCCTCTATGAAGGCCTTACGAAGCTGGGCTACACCTGCACAAAGCCGCAGGGAGCTTTCTATCTGTTTCTCAAGTCGCCCTTTGAGGACGAAAAGAAGTTTGTGGAAGCCGGCAAAAAGTACAATATCCTGATGGTGCCGGGGACTTCCTTTGCCTGCCCGGGTTATGTGCGGCTGGCTTACTGCGTGTCCTATGAGACCATCATAAACTCCCTGCCGCGTTTTGCGGAACTGGCAAAGGAGTGCGGTCTGCAGTGACGGCATCCGGAGATGCTTCCTCCATCTTCTGCGCGCCTGTGACAAAAACCTCGTAGGTGGTCATAAGCCTGGAAGAAGCGGGGGAATCATACTTTCGATAGATACGGCTTATCAGTTCCCCTCTCACCAGAAGACGGGTACCTGTATGGATCCGGGCGGCTTCGGCCGCCCGTTCGTTTTGAAAGACGAGAGGGATGTAATCGGCCCGTTCATAATACCGCGGGACGGCCAGGATCAGCGAGGTGACCTCTTTATGCCCCGGCATGGAGTAATAGGAAGGTTCCTTGCATACATAGCCGTCCAGAAAAACCTGATCGCAGCCGGGATAGGCGCAGAGAATGTCCGCTCTTTTCATCCGGAGCGCGTACACCCGCATGGCGGTATGATCCGAGATCCCGTCAAAGTAGTTGTAGGAGCGGACTTCGCCCTGGAGCCGGACAAAACGCCCCGCGTTGCTGCCCCTGAGAGGGATCAGCTTCTGCGGCACCAGGAGGGGCAGATTGTATTCCGTGCCCGTGTTCCGGTAGACGCAGAGCGTTGTCGTGTAAAGATTGACCCCGCCTGTTCTTTTGTGGAATGAAAATTCTTCCGTGATCCGCCCTTCCGCCAGGATCCGGTTGCGCGGTCTGTCTTCTTTTGCGGCGGTGATCCGCCTGTTTCTGGTTTTATTCCCCTTCAAAATAATTCCTCCCCTTGTTGATCAGCTGGAATTTCAAAGCTGCCGTAATGACAGGTCCTTCTGGTATTACTATACGCAGGAAGGGCTCTTTTTATGCATGGAAAAGACAGACGCTTTTGTTTCTTTTTGAAAATACCCCAAACACGGAAGGACCCGTTTTATGACGAAAACAGGCATTTTCTTGATGTTCTGCAGAAGAAACCCGTAGACACAGGATATTTTCTGTGTTAAAGTGTAGACCGTACGATAAAAAACAGAACAGTAAAAGATACGGAACCTGCATATCCGTTTTTCAAGAAAGAAGAGTGAACAGAAGATGAAGATCAAACGGGAAGACGTCCGGAATGTTGCCATTATTGCCCATGTTGACCATGGCAAGACCACGCTGGTGGACCAGCTTCTGCGGCAGAGCGGCGTCTTTCGTGAAAATCAGGAAGTCGTGGAGCGTGTGATGGATTCCAACGATATCGAAAGAGAGCGCGGAATCACCATCCTGTCCAAGAATACGGCAGTCCATTACAAAGGAGTCAAGATCAATATCGTAGATACGCCGGGCCATGCGGACTTCGGCGGAGAAGTGGAACGGGTCCTCAAAATGGTGGACGGCGTGATCCTCCTGGTGGATGCCTTTGAGGGCGCAATGCCCCAGACCCGCTTTGTGCTGAAGAAAGCGCTTGAGCTGGATCTGCATGTGATCGTCTGCATCAACAAGATCGACCGTCCGGAAGCAAGGCCGGAAGAAGTGATCGACGAAGTCCTGGAGCTCCTGATGGATCTGGACGCTTCGGACGAGCAGCTGGACTGCCCGTTTTTATACGCGTCCGCCAAGACCGGCCATGCGGTGCTGGATCTTTCCGACACCCCGGAGAATATGGAGCCGCTGTTTGAGACGATCCTGAAATATATCCCCGCGCCGGAAGGCGATCCTGATGAGGATACCCAGGTCCTGATCAGCACCATCGATTACAATGAATACGTAGGCCGGATCGGCGTCGGCAAGGTGGAGAACGGCACCATCGCCGTCAACCAGGAGCTGACGCTTCTGAATCATCATGATCCGGACAAGAAGCATAAAGTCAAGATCAGCCGTCTGTATGAGTTCGACGGCCTGAAGAAGGTGGATGTGAAGGAAGCCTCCGTTGGCTCCATCGTTGCCATCTCCGGTATTTCCGAGATCCATATCGGAGATACGCTCGCAGGAGGCGACAACCCGGAATCAATCCCCTTCCAGAAGATCTCCGAGCCCACCATCGCCATGAACTTTATGGTGAACGACAGCCCGCTCGCCGGCCAGGAGGGAAAATACGTGACCTCCCGCCATATCCGGGACCGGCTGTACAGAGAACTGAACACCGACGTGAGTCTGCGCGTGGAGGATACCGATTCGACAGAGTGCTTTAAGGTCTCCGGCCGCGGCGAGCTCCATCTCTCGGTCCTGATCGAAAACATGCGCCGTGAGGGCTATGAGTTTGCCGTCAGCAAGCCGGAGGTTCTGTACCGTTACGACGAACGGGGCAGAAAACTGGAGCCGATGGAGATCGCGTATGTGGACGTACCGGAGGAGTTTTCAGGTACCGTGATCCAGATGCTGAGCGAGCGGAAAGGCGAGCTGCAGGGCATGAGCACCTTGTCTGACGGTTCCATGCGGCTGGAATTCCACATTCCCTCCAGAGGCCTGATCGGTTTCAGGGGTGATTTCCTCACATCCACAAAGGGCACCGGCATCCTGAATACCATGTTCGACGGTTATTCTCCCTACAAGGGGGATCTTTCCTACCGCAAACAGGGCTCGCTCATCGCGTTCGAAAACGGAGAAACCGTGACATACGGCCTCTTCTCTGCCCAGGAAAGAGGCACGCTGTTTGTCGGACCCGGCGAGAAGGTCTACAGCGGAATGGTCATCGGCCAGAACGGAAAGGCCGACGATATCGAGCTGAACGTGTGCAAGACAAAGCATCTGACCAACACCCGTTCGTCCAACGCAGATGAAGCGTTAAAGCTTACGCCGCCCCGCATTCTGTCGCTGGAGCAGGCCATCGAGTACATCGACTGGGACGAACTGCTGGAAGTGACGCCGCAGAGCCTTCGTATCCGCAAGAGGATCCTGGATCC